>JBJHBY010000001.1:0-23306 GCA_050485745.1 Gammaproteobacteria bacterium
GGCGGCCGCGGCTCGCACCTGTGTCGAACACGGTGCCCAGATCGTCGATATCAATATGGGCTGCCCGGCGAAGAAGGTCTGTCGCCGTGCCGCCGGCTCCGCGTTGCTCGCCGACGAAGCCCTGGTCGCCGCCATCCTGCGGGAGGTGACCGCCGCCGTGGACGTGCCGGTGACCCTGAAGATTCGCACCGGCACCTCGCCCGGGCAGCGCAACGCCGTCAGTATCGCGCGCATTGCCGAGGACGCCGGCATCCAGGCCCTGGCCGTGCACGGCCGCACCCGCGCCTGCCGCTTCGAGGGCGCGGTGGAGTACGACACCATCGCCGCGGTATGCCAGGCCGTGACCATCCCCGTCATCGCCAACGGCGATATCGATTCACCGCGGAAGGCACTGGCGGTGCTCCGCCACACCGGCGCCGATGCGGTCATGATCGGTCGCGCTGCCCAGGGCCGGCCCTGGCTGCTGGGGCAAATCGCTGCGGCCATCGACGGCCGCCCGATGCCGGCAACGCCAGGGCTGGAGCAACAGCGCCTGTACCTGCTGCGGCACCTGCACGCCCTGCATGCTTTCTATGGCGAGGAACAGGGCGTGCGCATCGCGCGCAAGCACATCGGCTGGTACCTGGAGGCTCACCAGCGAGAGCAATGGCGCCCGCTGTTCAATCGCCTCGACAGCGCCGCAGAGCAATGCGACACCATCCACCGTATTTTCGACCATCACCCGTTTGAAGAGGGAAGAGCAGCATGAACCACAGCGAGACTTTCATCAGCGCACAGGACGCTCCTGCTGACACCGTCTCCCTGGCCGAGCGCCAGAAACAACACCTCACCCACGCCCCCGTCTCCCAGGCCCAGACCCTGCGCGACAGCGTCGCCATCGCCCTGGCGAACTACTTCCAGCACCTCGACGGCCAGCCGGTGCGCGAGCTGTACCCGATGGTGTTGTCCGAGGTGGAAGCACCCCTGCTGGAGGCAGTAATGAAACACACCCGCAACAACCAGACCCGCGCCGCCGTGATGCTGGGCCTGAACCGCGGCACCCTGCGCAAGAAGCTCAAGCAGTACGGCCTGCTCTGAGCCGCGAAACCCACTCGGCGGGGACACCTCCCCGAGCCGCACCATACCGGGCTCCCGGCCACGAGCCCCACAAACGATTTGGAATGCCCATGACACAGCACACAGACCTGGCCCCGGTGCGCCGCGCCCTGATCAGCGTTTCGGACAAAACCGGTATCGTCGACTTCGCCCGCGCCCTGAGCGCCCTCAACGTGGAAATCCTGTCCACCGGCGGCACCTGGCGCCTGCTGCGGGAGCAGGGCGTTCCGGTGACCGAGGTCTCCGATTACACCGGCTTTCCCGAGATGATGGACGGCCGCGTCAAGACCCTGCACCCGAAGGTACACGGCGGCATTCTCGGCCGCCGCGGCCAGGACGATGCAGTGATGGCGGAGCACGGCATCCAGGCCATCGACATGGTGGTGGTCAACCTTTACCCCTTCGAGCAGACCGTGGCACGACCCGGCTGCAGCCTTGAGGACGCGGTGGAGAACATCGACATCGGCGGGCCGACCATGGTGCGCGCCGCGGCCAAGAACCACGCCTTCGTCAACATCGTGGTCGACGCCGGTGACTACGCCGCCATCCTGCAGGAGCTGCGGGACAATCAGGGTTGCACCCACCTGGCCACCCGCTTCAACCTGGCGATCAAGGCCTACGAGCACACCGCGGCCTACGACGGCGCCATCGCCAACTACTTCGGCCAGCAGGTGCCCGGCGGCAACACGCCGTTTCCGCGCACCTTCAACCTGCAGTTTCACAAGGCGCAGGACATGCGCTACGGTGAGAACCCGCATCAGCGCTCGGCCTTCTACGTGGAGCGCCAGCCCGCGGAGGCCAGCATCGCCACCGCGCGCCAGCTGCAGGGCAAGGAGCTGTCCTACAACAACATCGCCGACACCGACGCCGCCCTGGAGTGCGTGAAGCAGTTCGACGAGCCCGCCTGTGTGATCGTCAAGCACGCCAACCCCTGCGGTGTCGCGGTGGCCGCGGATATCGGCGCCGCCTATGACCTGGCTTTCGCCACCGACACCGAATCCGCCTTTGGCGGCATCATCGCCTTCAACCGCGAACTCGATGCGGCTACCGCCCGCGCCATCGTCGAGCGCCAGTTCGTCGAAGTCATCATCGCGCCCTCGGTGGCGGATGGCGTCAGCGAAATCGTGGCAGCGAAGAAGAACGTGCGCCTCCTGGTCTGTGGCGAGTGGGGCGCCGCGACCACAGCCTTCGACTACAAGCGCGTCAACGGCGGCCTGCTGGTACAGGATCGCGACCTGGGCATGGTCGCTGCCGGTGACCTGAAAGTGGTCAGTCGGCGCCAGCCGGGTGAAGCGGAGCTGCGCGACCTGCTGTTCACCTGGAAAGTCGCCAAGTTCGTCAAATCCAATGCCATCGTTTACGGCCGCGACGGTCGCACCATCGGCGTCGGTGCCGGACAGATGAGCCGCGTCAATTCAGCGCGCATCGCCGCCATCAAGGCCGAGCACGCCGGCCTCGAGGTCGCCGGCGCGATCATGGCCTCGGATGCTTTCTTCCCCTTCCGCGACGGCATCGACAACGCCGCGAAGGTCGGCATCCGCTGCGTCATCCAGCCCGGTGGCTCGATCCGCGACGACGAAGTCATCGCCGCCGCCGACGAGCACGACATGGCGATGGTGTTTACCGGGATGCGGCATTTCAGGCATTGATGGAAAAGCGGCAAGACGCAAGACGCAAGACGCGTCGGGCCGCCCAGCCCACTACCCGACCAAGACAACCGAATCACTGACAGGAGGAACACGGAGCAAGATCGATCCGGACCGCCTTGCCGCGTCTCGCGTCTCGCGTCTCGCGTCTCGCGTCTCGCGTTCAGTATCGTCTTGCCCGTCACTGACACATGAACATCCTCATCATCGGCTCCGGTGGCCGCGAGCATGCGCTGGCCTGGAAAGCGGCTAAATCCCCCCTGGTGGAGACGGTCTACGTCGCGCCGGGCAACGCCGGTACAGCGCGCGAGCGCGGTGTCGAGAACGTGGCCATCGCCGTGGATGCCTTCGAGCAGCTAGCGGATTTCGCCGCCGCCAACCGTGTCGGCCTGACCATCGTCGGCCCCGAAGCGCCGCTGGTGGATGGCGTGGTCGACTACTTCAGCGGTCGCGGCCTGGCCTGTTTCGGGCCAAGCCGCGGTGCCGCCCAGCTGGAAGGCTCCAAGGCCTTTACCAAGGACTTCCTCGCCCGCCACAACATCCCCACCGCGGCCTACCGCTGCTTCACCGAGGTCGAACCGGCTCTGGCCTGGTTGCGCCAGCGCGGCGCGCCGATCGTGGTCAAGGCCGACGGTCTCGCAGCGGGCAAGGGCGTGATCGTCGCCGAGACCCTGCAACAGGCCGAGGACGCGGTGCGTGACATGCTCGCCGGCAATGCCTTTGGCGATGCCGGCAGCCGCGTGGTGATCGAGGACTTCCTGCAAGGCGAGGAAGCCAGCTTCATCGTCATGGTGGACGGCGAGCACGTATTGCCGATGGCCACCAGCCAGGACCACAAACGCGTCGGCGACGGCGATACCGGCCCCAACACCGGCGGCATGGGCGCCTACTCACCGGCACCGGTGGTAACCGCCGGGGTCCACCAGCGCATCATGGACGAGGTGATCCTGCCCACGGTGCGCGGCATGGCCGCCGAGGGCCACCGCTATGTCGGCTTTCTCTACGCCGGCCTGATGATCGAAGCCGACGGAGCGCCGAAGGTCATCGAATACAACTGCCGCTTCGGTGACCCGGAGACCCAGCCCATCATGATGCGCCTGCGCTCCGATCTGGTGGCCCTGTGCCAGGCCGCGCTGGAAGGTCGCCTCGACCGGATCGACGCCGAGTGGGATGCGCGCCCCGCCCTGGGCGTGGTCATGGCCGCCGAGGGCTACCCCGGCAGCTATGCGAAGGGGGATGTCATCAACGACCAGGGCGTCAACAGCCAGGACATCCAGGTGTTCCATGCCGGCACCGCGCTGCGCGACGACGAGGTCGTCACCAGCGGCGGCCGCGTGCTCTGCGTCACCGCCCTGGGCAGCAGCGTTGCCGACGCCCAGCGCCGCGCCTACCTGCGTGCTACGGCGATCCACTGGCGCGGTGCCTTCTACCGCCAGGACATCGGCTACCGGGCGATTGCCCGCGAGGGCGGCGATGGCGAATAATCGGGTTGGGCCCTGTACTCCCGGGAGCTTTGCATGAGCCGCCACTACTCCCTCGCTGACCATCTGCTGATGCAGGCCGATGAGGCGCTGCGCACCCTGGTGCCCGGCGCGCACCGGGCACGGCGTGCCAACCCCGCCGCGGCGCAGCCCGAGGCCAAGCTCGACGAGACGCAGCGCCGCCATGTGGCCGCCATGCTGCGGGTCAATCACTGCGGCGAAGTCTGTGCCCAGGCCCTGTACCAGGGCCAGGCCCTGAGCGCGCGTCAGCCGGCGGTGCGCGAGGCCATGGCCGGGGCCGCGGAGGAGGAAGTCGACCATCTGGTCTGGTGCGAGCAGCGCCTGCAGGAACTGGGCGGGCGCACCAGCCTGCTCAACCCCCTGTTCTACGCGACATCCTTTGGTCTGGGGGCCATCGCCGGCGCCCTCGGGGACCGCATCAGCCTCGGCTTCGTCGCCGCCACCGAGGAGCAGGTCGGCGAGCACCTGCGCGAGCACCTGGCGCGACTGCCCGCACCGGACACGCGCAGCCGGGCGATCCTCGACACCATGCTGGCCGACGAGGAGGCCCACGCCACCCGCGCCCTCGCCGCAGGCGGCCAGCGCTTTCCCTACCCGGTGCGACGCCTGATGGCGGGCATGGCCAAAGTGATGACCCGCAGCACGTATTACGTGTAGGCCGGGTTAGCGCAAATGCGCGTAACCCGGCGTTCTCACCGTGATTGAATCCCGTGTCATTGCCGGTTTCGGAGCAGCACCGGATTGATCTGCCCGCGATGTCATGGACCAATCCGGCTTCGGTGCAGACTTGCGCTTTTCGTCGGCATAAAGCCTCAGCCCGACCAGCTGGCGCTGGCAGGAATATACAGATACACTCCGGTATACCAACCAGCGGAGCCGGAAGTGTGTCCGACGCCCAGCCCCTGAATCGCATCGAACGCCGCAAGCTGGAGTTTCGCCAGAAGATCATTGAGGCCGCGCTGCAACTGTTCGAGCAGCGGGGCGTCAACGAGACCAGTGTCGCCGCCATCATCCAGCAGGCGGACATCGCTCACAAGACCTTCTTCAATCACTTCCCCAGCAAGGATCACCTGCTCAGGCACATCGCCTGCAGCTTCAGCGACAACGCTTATCGGGCCTTTCGCGAGGGCCTCGGCAAACACAGCGACCCGCGCAAACGCATCGCCTACTGCCTGCGCAATATCGCGATCACGCTGGACAAGGCCCATGCGCACTACAAGCAGCTGCTGAATCTGTACCTGATCAGCGGCGCCGTGCAGGGTGATCTGCGGCGGCAACAACGCCAGCAGTTCAGCCAGCTCATCAATGAGATCATCGCGGATGCCGGGGCGCGCAAGCTGCTGCGCCCCGGCTTCAAACCGGAGGCCCTGAGCGAGGTGATCATCGGTCTTTGCGTGTCCACCCTGCTGGCCTGGAGTCTCGAGGACGACTACCCCATCACGACCAAAATGGATGCGGTGATTGCATTCATCAACGCCAGCGTTTTCGCCTATGAGTAGCCTCCCTGAAGCCTGCTGGCACCGGCACCCTGATCTGTCGCGAGAGATCGAGCCCAGGGGAGCGCGGGACACTCCCCGCCGTGCCCCCGAAAACGATGACGGCGGGGCGCCGCGGAAACCAGGGAGCCTGCCGTGAGCAACGACCGCAACAACCCATCGGCGATCGTGATCGGCGCCGGCATGACCGGCATCGGGGTGGTGATCAAGCTGCGCAACGCGGGCATCACCCGTATCACCCTGCTGGAAAAGGCCGCCACCCCGGGGGGCACCTGGCGCGAGAATACCTACCCCGGGGTAGCCTGCGACGTACCCTCCCACGCCTATACCTATACGTTCGCGCCCAACCCGGGCTGGAGCAGCCTGTTCGCCTCCGGCGCGGAGATCCAGGGCTATATCGGGAAGGTATTCCACGAGCATGGCGTGGACCAGCACGTTCACTTCAATCAACAGGTCACCCGCTGCCGCTACCACGATGGCCGCTGGCAGGTGACTACCGCCACGGGCGAGGTCTACGAAGCCGACCTGCTGTTTTCCGCCACCGGCTTTCTGCACCAGCCGGCCATACCGGATATCGCCGGCCTCGACCGTTTTGCCGGCCCCAGGATGCACTCCGCGCGCTGGGACCACTCCGTCGCCCTGGAGGGCCGGCGCATCGGCGTAATCGGAACCGGCTCGAGTGCGGCCCAGATCATTCCGCAACTGATCCACCTGCCGGGCACCGAGGTCACGGTGTTTCAGCGCACCGCGCAGTGGATCGTGCACACGGACAACAAACCGTACAGCGAATCCGACCAGCAACGCTTTCAGAAAAAGCCCGCGTTGATGGAGCGCATCCGGCGCCGATCCCTGGCCATTTTTGAGCTGGGCACCACCGCACTGACCAGCCAGAACCCGATCTACCGGCTGATGCACCACCTGTTTGCCTGGAACGCCCGGCGCAACCTGAAGGCACGGGTGAAGGATCCGGTGCTGCGTGCGAAGCTCACCCCGGATTACACCTTTGGCTGCAAGCGGGTGATCCTCAACGGCAGCTTCTACGACGACATCCAGCGCCCCAATGCGCACCTGGTCACTGAAAAAATTGACCATATCGAAGCCGATGGCGTGGTCACCGCCGACGGCTGCAAACACGGCCTGGATGTACTGGTACTGGCCACCGGCTTTGATGCGTCCGCCTTTATGCGGCCAATGGAATTCCGCGGTCGCGACGGGCTTTCCATCGACGAGGTGTGGAAAGAGAAAATTTCAGCCTACCGCTCGATGCTCCTTCCGGGCTTTCCCAATTGCTTTCTGATGCTGGGCCCCAACAGCCCGATCGGCAACTATTCGGTGACGGCGATCAGTGAAATGCAGGCGGATTACGCCATCGGCCTGATCAGGCAGTGGCAGGCAGGAACGCTTGAGCGCATCGAGGTCAGGCAAGGCGCATTCGAACAGTGGCGATCCATGCTCAAGGCCCGCGTGGGCAACACCATCTGGGCCAGCGGCTGCCAGAGCTGGTATCTGGATGCCGACGGCGATCCACTCACCTGGCCGGACAGCTGGAAGAACTGGGTAGCGATGATGAAAGAACTGCGGATCGAGGACCTTGTTCCAGCGGAGCAGGCCGACGATATCAAGCCGGCCGCGAACCCGGGTTATTATTAAGGCACCCCCCTCTGCCGCATTAACCCGGCAATGTGAAGCGACCATCCGCGAGAATCATCAACCGCCGCCCAACGAATTCCTCCCGGGTCATTCTCTCCAGCAGGGCCACGTCCTCGCTGCGGGCAACGGTGCGTCGGGCGCCGTCGCGTCGGGCGCCGCTGCGCCGCTCACCCGGAATATCGACATAGACGAAGCCATGGGAGATCGCATCCTTCACGTAGCACACGGTGTAACCGACAACGGTGGCGTCACCACTGTACCCGGTGACTGAGGGCACAGGGTGGTCCTTCGCGGCCACCGCCTCGGTAATGTCCTCGAAGCAGTAGCCATCGGCCCCCGCATGGCTGGAGAAGATCGCCACCGCCTGCTTGCCAAAGATGCCGCTGAGGTTGGAGGTGAGGCCGAAGTGACGCTCGGCCGTTCCCTTGTCGCGCAATACCTCGACCATGCGCGCCACCCCGTCCAGTGCACCGTGGTTATAGGGCCCGCCGGCAAAGGCCATGGAGCCGGTGACGGTCCATGGGCAGACGCCATCCAGCCGCAGGTCATGGGCAAAGGATTGCACCGCCGAGGGGAAGCAACTGTAGAGATCCGCGGCGCCGATGTCCTGGTGGCTGATGCCCGCCAGCTGATAGGCGCGCTCACCGGCCATCACCGTGCCAAGGTGGCTGTGCAGGGTTTGCTGCTCCGCCAGGCACACCACGTGGCGCGACTGCACCGCCGCAACCGGATAGATCCAGTGGCTTTCGTCCAGGCCCAGTTGCCGGGCTTTCGCCGCGGAGCAGACCAGGATGGCCACCGCCTGGTTCACGTTCCACTGGCTGTTGTGCTTTTTGGTATAGGGAAAGGCGAGCATGCTGTTCCTGCCGCCAGGGTTGCGGATCTGCGCAGCGGGTACGACCTCGCGGCTCCAGGCATGGGGATTGTTCGCGGCGATTGCGCTGAACTGGCTGTAGAGTTCGGCAATGCGGTCGCGATGCTCCTCGATGCCCAGCCCCTGCTGGTGGCGCAGCGCCGATTCGATGACGGCAAACAGCTCCACCGGCATCATCAGCCCGGCACGGGTCTCGGCCTCGGTGGTAAAGGGATCGGGGGTCGGGTGGTACACATCAGGCGGCGGAGTGTTTTCGGGCTGCACGGTGTTGCTGACCGGCACCCCGGTGATTCTGGCGCGCAGTTCGCGGAACTTCGCCTCGCCACCGGTCACCACGCCGATCGAGCAGTCACCGGACTGGATCGCCGCAAACAGGTCGAACAGGGGTGTCAGCTGCAGCACACCGAGGTCGGCAAGAATGCTCCTGGCACCGGGGCAGCCCAGCTCGTCGGCAATCAGGCGGCCGGGGTTGCGGTACTGCCACATGCCCTGCTCCACCGAAATCGACTCCAGTTCGGCCACCAGGGTCGGGCGACCGGCATCCCGCGCCGCATCGCGGATGGCGCTCACCATCAGCTGGAAGGGCTCGGGACAGCCCGCCGGATCTTCAGAGTGATTCTGGCAGAAGCCCACGCCGACGATGACGGGGGTGTTGGCGGCTGGTGCGCTCACGATAACTCCCTCAGGCCCGGCCCTGACCGGCATGGCCCCGACACAAATGCATTTATATATTCACATATACTGAAGTATACATAAATGCGCGTGCCGATGGCATGGTGAGCCCGCGCCTGACAGGCCGTTACCGGACCACCACCACCGGCAAGGGCAGCACCTCAAGCAACTCATCCAGATGGGCGGGATCGAGGCCGATCAGCTCTCCAGGCAACAACAGCAGCTCACCCTGCAAACGCGCGGCGGTGACCTTCAGGGCCGCCATGGACTCCGCATTGTGGATGGTGATGTGCTGCGGGCGCAGCGCCTGGGCCTGTGGCCCCGCTGCCTGCTGCACGGCGCGGCTGCGCGCCTGCAAGGCATCCACATCCGCGGTATCCGGCAGCAACAGCACCAGGCGCTGGCCCCCCAGGGCCGCCAGTTCCAGGCCGGACGCGAGGGCACGCTCCGCGGCAGCCGTGCCGTTGAACACCACGTAGAGCACCGCGGGCGGGCTCGAGCGCCAGTGCTGTGGCGCGGCCATCAGCATGTCCACCAGCCCCACATCCTCGGCGGGCGCAGCGCCCCGCTCCAGCCTGCGCCGCTCGCAGTGCCAGAGCACCTGATGCAGGGCCGCCTCCCGGGCCAGTTGTTGCTGCAGGCGTCCGAACAGGCGGTCGAACTGCTCCGCCACCGAAGCGGGGGAGAAATCCCGGCTGCGGGCGGAGTAGCGGGAAATTTCACGGGTGAAGGGCAGGCCGGCGGTGAGCAGCAATTCGCCGCGCTCGATGAACAGGGCCTGCACGCGCGCCTTGCGCAGGGCCGCGAGGCGCACAGCCCAGTGTACGCAGCGCACCGCCGCCGGATCCGACTCCACCAACAGCAGGAGCCGGGGCTGCTCAGTCCCGCTCATGCCTCGTACCTCCCCCGTTGAGCGCAGCCGCGCCTGCGCCGTCGCCGCGCTCGGCCCGCTGCACGCTGTGCCAGCGCTCCAGCTGCTGTTGCACGGCAGCATTGGCGGAGCCTTCGGGGAAGCGCCCGCTCGCATCCGCCTCACCTGCGGGCAAGCCGGTGAGCAGCGCCAGCAGTTCGTCGATATGACGCACCGCATGGACGGTGAAACGCCCCTCGCGCACCGCCTCGACCACGTCCTCGCGCAGCATCAGGTGCTGGGTATTCGCGGCCGGTATGATCACGCCCTGGCCGCCATCAAGACCGCGATCCACGCAGACGTCGAAGTAGCCCTCGATCTTCTCGTTGACGCCGCCGATGGCCTGGATGGCACCATGCTGGTTGACCGAACCGGTGACGGCGAAGCGCTGGGCCAGGGGCAGGCCACCGATGGCCGACAGCAGCACACACAACTCCACCGCGGAGGCACTGTCACCATCCACCATGCCGTAGGACTGTTCGAACACCAGGCTGGCTGACACCGACAGCGGCAGGTCCCTGGCAAAACGCTGGGCGATATAGCTACCGAGGATGAGCACACCCTTGCTGTGAATGGGGCCGCCGAGTCGCGTCTCGCGCTCGATGTCGACCACGCCGCGCCCGCCAACGCGGGCGGTGGCGCTGATGCGTCCGGGGCGGCCAAACCACTCCTCGCCAACGCGAAATACCGCCAGGCCGTTGGCCTGGCCGATGCTCTCCCCCGTGGTGGCGATCATCACCAGCTCGCGGGCAACCTGCTCGCGCAGCTGCTCACGCACCTGGCCATGGCGATAGCGACGGCGCTCCAGGGCGCGCCGCACATCCGCTGCGCGAACCTGCCCGTTGCCCCCGTCCCGCGCCCAGTAGGCAGACTCGCGCAGCAAGTCGGTCAGGCGCATCACGTTGAGGCTGAGCTTCTGCGCGTCATCCACCATACGCGAACTGTGCTCGATGACCCGGGCCACGCCGTCGCGGTCCAGGGGCGGCAACTGTTCGCGCCGGGCGATGTCGGCAATCAGCCGCGCATAGAGCGCCACCTGCTGTGGTGCGCGGGTCAGCTCCTCGCTGAAATCCGCCTGCACCTTGAACAGCTGGGAGAACTCCGGATCGTACTCCTGCAGCAACAGGTACAGCATGCGCTCGCCGCACAGCACCACCTTCACATCGAGCGGCACCGGCTCCGGTTCCAGAGAGGTGGTCCGGGTCAGGCTGAGCACGTCTTCCAGGGATTCGATGCGCAGCTCCCCGGCGCGCAGGGCCCGCTTCAGGCCCTCCCAGGCAAAGGGGTTGGTGAGCAGCTTGCGTGCGTCGAGAATCAGATAGCCCCCGTTGGCGCGGTGCAGGGCACCGGGCCGGATCAGGGTGAAATCCGTGGTGAGCATGCCGAACTGCGCCTGGTGCTCGATGCGGCCGATCAGGTTCTGGAAGGTCGGGTTATCCTCGTAGATCAGCGGCGCGCCCTCGGTCTCGCCGTGGTCGACCAGCACATTGACCCGGTACTCCCGGTACTCCGGCTCCAATGCCAGCCGCGACGGCGTGGTATTGCCGTCCTTCTCGGCATTGCGGAAGAAGGCCTCGAGGTTCTCCAGCAGGTGTTCGTGCAGGCTCTCCAGCCAGGCCAGCACACCGGTGTGCTCCTGCCAGCGCTGTTGCAGCCCCTGCAGCAGCGGGTCCACCGCCACATGGGCGAACTCCCGGTTCAGCGCCTTGATGCGGCTGCGGTTTTCCTCCTGCAGGCGCGGCATGCGCTGCAACAACTGGCGCAGCTCCTCATTGAGCCCTTCGACCACGCGCTCGATCTCGTGGCGACGCGCCTCGGGCAGCTTGTTGAATTCCTCCGGCCCCAGCAGCTTGCCATCCTGCATCGGGCCAAGGGTGAAGCCCATCGGTGTGCGCAGCAGGGCAATGCCCTGGCCGCGCGCCTTCTCGACCAGTTCCTCCATACCCTGTTTTTCGCGGGACTGGAGCTCGTCGTGGATCTCCTGCAGCCGGTTCTGGTAGTCCTCGCCCTGAAAGGTCGCCGGGACCACGTCCAGCAGCTGCTCCACCAGGGTCTGCATCTCGCGCTGCAGGCGGCGCCCGTCGCCACCTGGCAGGCTCAGGCTGCGCGGCCGCGCAGGCTGTTCGAAATCGTGTACGTAGCAGCAGTCCCCGGGCTTTGTCGCGGCCGCCGCGCGCTCCCCCACCAGGCGGGTCACCAGGCTGTGCTTGCCCACTCCGAGAGCGCCGGTGACGAACAGGTTATAGCCGGGGTGCGCCATGCCCACCCCGAAATCGATGGCCTCACGCGCCCGCTCCTGGCCTGGCAGTGCATCCAGCGGGGGCAACTCGCTGCTGTCGGTGAAGGACAGCAGCGACAGATCACAGTGGTGATAGAGGGCATCCGGGGACAATGGCTGCATGCGACCTCCTGCGCAATGGGAACGACGTTACTCGCCGGCCTGGTCGACACCCGGCTCCGAGTATTAACCTTGCAATCAAATCGATCATTCTGATCGACTTGATTGTCGCCCTTGAAATACTGGCGCAATTGCGTGGAATTGCTGGTCTTTCAAGGGCTCGCGACCGGGCTTCACCCGGCGGCGGCACCTCCAGGTGCCGCATTAACCTGGCAATATTCGTCGCCGGGTTAATAAAACTGGGCATACCAGCGGCGATAGCGGGCGAAGGGGCCATCCGCGTCAGACAGCGCCGGCCGCGGCCGGTAGACCTTGTTCTCCCAGATCGGGATGTCGTCCGCGTAGTCGTCCAGAAAGCCGCGGATCCAGGTCTCGCCCAGATCCACCGGCAGGGCCGTGTCCATCCAGAAAATCTGCGGATTCCAGACCTCGCCGGCCACCGTCGGCGTCATCACGTTCAGGGACACCGCGCGCAGGGCGCCGCTGAAACGGGTGTAGCTGAAGCCGGGACCGACATTGATGCTGACGACATCATCGGCGCTGCTGGCGGCGGCGGACTGGTAGTCCCCGCCACTGTTGTCCACCTCGATGCGCAGACGATAGCGCGGCCCGTCGCAGTCCCACTGGATGGAACGGGCGCGCCAGCGGTGCAGTGCCTCGAAGTGGGTGATGTCGACGGAGTTTTCCATCATTTCCTGGGGATGGCTGCGCACCTGCCAGATGTGGCGATGCACCCGCCAGTAGCGGCCGCCCTCGAGTTCGGGGATGGCATCGATCTCGTAGTCCGGGGCCGCGCCACGGTCGTGTTTCCAGATGAAGACCAGCCCGTTGCGCTCGCACACGGGATAGGTCGACAGACGTGCGCGCTCCGGTATCCGCTCGGCGCGCAGGGCGAAGCTGCAGGCGCCGTCGGTGGTGTAGCGCCAGTGGTGGAACGGGCACTGCAGTTCATCGCCGATCACCTTGCCACCACCCAGGTGCGCGCCGAGGTGGGGGCACCAGGCATCCGCCACGCTTACCGCTCCGGCCGCGGTGCGCCAGGCGACGATATCCCGCCCCAACCGGTGCAGCGACAGGACGCCCCCCGCCGCCAGTTCGTCACTCAGGCAAATGGCAAACCAGCCGTTGGGGAACGCGGGAAAGGGGTAGCGGTAGGCATCGCGACGGGCGCTGTTGAAACCGCCCAGGGCATCCGAATCGTTTGACGGTATACGCATGCTGTTTCCTCCTGACCGCGCAAACCGGCTCAGTAGCCGGCGGCGACATCCACCACACCGGCGAGGGGCTCGTCGCGCAGGTAGCGGCCGATATTATCGATGAAGCGCTGCAGGAGCTGCCCGAACACATCCGGCGCGCTCCAGGACACATGCGGACTCAGGCGCACCTGCGGATGACTGTACAGCCAGTGCCCCTCCGGCAGAGGCTCCGGGTCCACCACGTCGAGGCTGGCCAGGCCGATACGACCATCCTCCAGGGCCGCGTGCAGGGCCTCCTGGTCGACAAGGCTGCCGCGGGCTACGTTGATCAGGTGCAGCCCGGGCCGGGCATGGGCCAGGCTGTCGGCGTTGATCATGTGCCGGGTCGCCGCGGTGGCCGGCGCCGCCACCACCACATGGTCCGAACTCGCCAGCAGGCGCGGCAGCGAATCCACCAGCTGTATACCCGGCGGCGGGGCGCTGCGCGGGCGCCGCACCAGCGCCTGCACCTGCATGCCGAAATGCAGGCCGTGGGCGGCCACGGCCTCACCGATACTGCCCAGACCCACCAGGCCCAGGGTGGCGCCGCGCAGGCTGGACAGCGACGCCATATGCCATTGTGCCGGCGGGGCACTGATCCAGCTCTCGGGTAAGCGCTTGGCCGCGCTCAGCAGCATCGCCGCCACCCACTCGGCAATCGGCTCCGCGGTGGCACCGCGCGAACAGGTCAGCAGGCGCTCACCAACGCGATCCAGGGGAAAGCCATCCACCCCGGTGCCGAACACATGGATCCAGCGAAAGCCGTGCCGGGCCTCAAGCAACTGTGGCAATTGCGGATTGCCTACCGCGACGGTGAGCAGGGCATCCCCCTGAAGGTCCGGTGGCAACGGCTCACCCATCGGAAGGTGCGTGATCCGCACCGGGCCCTGTGCCGTGATCTGCTCCGCCAGCCCGGGAAAATCCAGCTGCGTGACAAGATGCAGCTCTTGCGTCATAAACACCCTCCAAGCCATGCGTCATGCCCCCGGGGCCTGTCCGCGACCGTGGCCGCGTGAACAAGCGGTAACCCATGCTGCCGCGCCGGGGGGTTAATATGGCCGATGGTAACAGAGTCCGCAGCCGCGCCATCGCCACCGGTGGAAAGGCGACCAAAGCGGTTCAGAATGATTCGCCCACAGCCGAAAGGCGACTGACGACAGGGACAGCCCATGCCTTCCGTTTTCGATTTCGATGCCACCGCCATCGACGGCCGCAGCCGTCCGCTCTCGGAGTTTGCCGGCAAGGTCCTGCTGGTGGTGAACACCGCCAGCAAGTGCGGGCTGACCCCCCAGTTCGAAGGGCTGGAGAAGCTCTACCAGGCCTACCACGACCGGGGCCTGGAGATCCTGGGCTTCCCCTGCAACCAGTTTGGCAACCAGGACCCGGGCAGCAACGAGGAGATCGCCGGCTTCTGCATGAAGAACTACGGGGTGAGCTTCCCCATGTTCGAGCGCATCGAGGTCAACGGCGACAGTGCCCATCCATTGTTCAGGCACCTCAAGGAAGCTGCGCCCGGGGTATTGGGCAGCAAGGCCATCAAGTGGAATTTCACCAAGTTCCTGGTCGGCCGCGATGGCCAGGTGCTGGAGCGCTTCGCCCCGACCACCACCCCGGAGAAGATCGCCAGCGCCATCGAGTCGGCGCTGTAGGCTGGGTTAGCCGCGAAGCGGCGTAACCCAGCGTCACCACTGGGGTCAGGATGCTCCCGGGAGTTGCTCACGAAGCTCCCCGGGGTCGCTCCGGAACCCACATCGGCGCAGGGTTCGATGACGCTGGCGGCGCTCTGGAACCAGCATTGGCGTGAGGCTCGATGGTGGTGAGAACGCTGGGTTACGCGGCACAGCCGCTAACCCAGCCTACGTCACGCGCGACGCCTGGGTCTGGGGCCGTAGGCTGGGTTAGCCGCGAAGCGGCGTAACCCAGCGTCACCACCGGGTTACGCGGCACAGCCGCTAACCCGGCCTACGTGAGTTGTGCACTGGTTCTGGCGGGCATGGAGGGCGTTCAGAAGAAGCGCAGCCGCAGCCAGGTGATGTACTGACCCTCTGCCGCCAGAAAGAGCACCAGCACCAGCAGGCACAGGGGCGGCACCAGAATGGTGTAGATCAGCGACAGGCGCTCCCACAGCATGTGCATGAACACCGCAATGATCAGCCCCGCCTTCAACGCCATGAACACCAGGACCAGAGTCCAGCGCCAGAAGCCCTGCAGGTCGTAATAATCGACCATGTAGGAAAAAAAACTGAGCACGAACAGCAGCGTCCAGATCTTCAGGTAAAGTCCGATCGGATGCTGCTGGGCCTGTGCGTGTTCCATGGCCGCACCTCCCCCATCAAAGAAGCGTCACAGAAGATAGAAAAACGCAAAAATAAACACCCACACGAGATCGACGAAATGCCAGTACAGGCCCGCGATCTCGACTGCCTCATAATTGCCGCTGCTTTCATAGTGCCCGCGCCAAACCTTCCAGGCCATCACCAGCAGATAGATCACACCGATCGACACGTGCAGACCGTGAAACCCGGTGATCATAAAAAATACCGCGCCGAACTGGGCCGCCCCAAAGGGGTTGCCCCAGGGACGCACGCCATCCTCAATCAGCTTGCCCCACTCGAATATCTGCATGCCCACGAAGCTGGCCCCGAGCAGCGCCGTGATCAGCATGAACAGCGCCGCCTTGTTGCGATCGCGCCGGTAACCATAATTGACCGCCATGGCCATGGTGCCGCTACTGGTGATCAGCACGAAGGTCATGATGGCGATCAGAATCAGTGGCAACTCCGTGCCAAAAATGGTCAGGGCGAAAATCTCACTGGCGTTCGGCCAGGCATCCACCGTTGCCATTCGCGCCGCCATGTAACCAATGAGAAAACAGCCAAACACAAAGGTGTCGCTGAGGAGGAAGATCCACATCATCGACTTGCCCCAGGACACGTTCCTGAAGGCTTCGCGATCCGACGACCAGTCGTCGACCAGGCTGCGCCAGCTCTTGCCGGAGTCGCCCGCGCTTTGTTCGGACATCTTGTTGCCCTCCCGGTTTGACCGCGTTCAGGTCGCCAGCAGCAAGCCCAGCAGCACCAGCCAGACCACCAGCAGGAAGTGCCAGTACAGGGCACAGACCGCCACCGCTGTCGATGGGTCCACCTCCCGCCGCCAGAGCAGTCTGAGCGCCACCCAGGCCCAGATCAGCACACCGACCAGCACGTGCAGGGCGTGCAGCCCCGTCATCAGATAAAAGAAACTGTTGGCCGGATTGTCAGCCAGCGTGTAACCGGCGGCCTGCAACTGCTGCCAGAGCTGCCACTGGGACCCCAGGAACAGCACGGAGGGCACGGCAGCCACCAGCAATACCCGACGCACCCGCGCGGCGGGGCCCATACGCAGGCGCCGCGCCACCTCCAGGCCGACGCTGGCCAGCACCAGGCAGGCGGTGCTCCAACCGAGCTGCGCGAGGGGTAGCGCCAGAGGCTGCCAGTCGAAGTAGCGCATGCGGATGAGATAGGCGCTGCCGAGCAGGCCAAACACGGCGCCCAAAGTGAAGAACAGTAGCTGCATGCCGCGCCGCACCACCGCGGCCCGTGCCTGCCCGCCCTGCCAGTCACTCAGGTGTGGTCCGATGGTGCCGCGCAACGCGGCCGTGCGAATGGCCTCACTCATGCGCGCGCGCCTCCTTCCACGGGCAGGCTGGCCTCGGATACCCCTTCGTGGGGATGGTTCTGAGGCAGGAAGTCCTGCGGTGCCCCCGGCACGTTGTAGTCATAGGCCCAGCGATGCACCACCGGCAGCTCCGTCCCCCAGTTACCGTGCCCCGGGGGGGTCTGCGGTGTCTGCCACTCCAGGGTAGTGGCTCGCCAGGGGTTGCCGTCGGCGCGGCGACCCCGCCAGGCACTCCAGAACATGTTGAACAGGAACAGGAACTGGGCGAAGGCGACGGTCAGGCCGATGATGCTGATAAAGGCGTTGAGGTCATGGGCAGACTGGGGAATGAACTCGTAGTCCGGGTAGGCGTAGTAGCGCCGCGGCATACCCAGGATGCCCAGATAGTGCATGGGAAAGAACATGGCATAGGTGCCGAGGAACGTGATCCAGAAATGCAGCTTGCCGATGCCATCATTCATCATGCGCCCGGTGATCTTCGGGAACCAGTGATAGATTGCCCCGAAAATCACGAAGATCGGCGCCACCCCCATCACCATGTGAAAATGCGCCACCACGAAATAGGTATCCGCCAGGGGAATGTCGACAATGACATTGCCGAGAAACAGCCCGGTCAAGCCACCGACAACAAAGGTGATGATGAAGGCGATGGCAAACAGCATGGGCACAGTGAGGTGAATATCGCCGCGCCACAGGGTCAGCACCCAGTTGTACACCTTGAGCGCCGTCGGTATCGCGATCACCAGTGTCGAGATGGCGAAAAAGAAGCCAAAGTACAGGTTCATGCCACTGACGTACATGTGGTGCGCCCAGACCACGAAGCTGAGCACACCGATAATGACAATCGCCCACACCATCATGTGATAGCCGAAGATATTCTTGCGTGCGTGGGTACTGATCAGATCCGAGACGATACCGAAGGCGGGCAGCGCCACGATGTAGACCTCCGGGTGACCAAAGAACCAGAACAGATGCTGGAACAGCAATGGGCTACCGCCCTCATGATCCAGCTGTTGCCCCATGGAAACGATGGCAGGCATGAAGAAACTGGTTCCCGCCAGCTTGTCGAACAGCATCATCACCGCGCTGACGAACAGCGCCGGAAAGGCCAGCAAGGCCATCGCCGAGGCGATAAAAATACCCCAGACGGTCAGCGGCATGCGCATCAGCGTCATACCCCGGGTGCGTGCCTGCAGCACGGTGGTGACATAGTTCAGACCACCCATCGTCGCGGCAACGATAAAGATAGCCAGGGACAGCAGCATCAACACAATGCCCCAGTCAGCACCGGGGGTCCCGGTGAGAATCGCCTGCGGCGGGTACAGGGTCCAGCCGGCGCCGGTCGGCCCACCGGGGACGAAGAAACTGGCCAGCAGCACGATCACGGAAAGCAGATAAAACCAGTAGCTGAGCATGTTGACATAGGGGAAGACCATGTCCCTGGCACCCACCATCAGGGGAATCAGATAGTTGCCGAAGCCTCCCAGGAACAGCGCTGTGAGCAGGTAGATCACCATGATCATGCCGTGCATGGTCATGAACTGGTAATAAGCGCTCGAATCCATCACACCCGAGTCGGGAAAGCCCAGCTGCACGCGCATCAGCCCGGACAGGATCAGCGCCACCATGCCGACAAAAATCGCGGTCAGGCTGTACTGGATGGCGATGACCTTGTGGTCCTGGCTCCAGACATACCGCGTCCAGAAACTGCCGGGCTCATGGGCCCCATCCATCGTTGTGTCGTGCGCCATGGAACACCTCTGTCTGCTGTGCCTGCGCCGCTGTGCGGCGCCACCGGAAACCGTCAGTCGCTCAAGGCGTCGCGGATATACATCACCATTGACTCCAGCTCCGCTTCGGAGAAGGGATAGGGTTGCATCACCGGCGGATAACCCGCCGTGAGCTGCGCGCCCGGATTGGTGATCGACAGCTTGATATAGTCCGCATCAGCCACCACAGTGCTGCCGTCCACCAGCTCGACACTGCGCCCATAGAGGTTGCGCCAGGTCGGACCCAGCTGGCGCGAGCCATCGGTGGAGTGGCAGGCGTAGCAGCCATGGCGCGAAGCCAGTTCCTGCCCCCATTCGATCGAAGGCTCGCGGGCCTCCGCCACCGCGGGCTCCGGCGGGGGCGTATCGTCCACCGCCTCGGTCATATCCGGCGGCACCTCCGCGCCCTCCCCGAGGGTACGCAGGAAGGCAATAATGGCGGCCATTTCATCATCGCTGAAGGTGTAGGCCTGCATCACCGGTGGATATCCCCTGGTCAGCTGCGCACCGGGATTGACGATCGATTCCCGCAGGTAATCCGCGTCGGCGAGCACCGTGGTGCCGTCGGCCAGCTCGACCTGGCTGCCATAGAGACCGAGCCAGGTGGGCCCGACGCGGCGACTGCCATCCAGGCTGTGGCAGGCAAAGCAGCCCGCACCGTCCACCAGGCGCCGTCCCCGGGCAACATCCTCGTCCTCGACCCGGGCACCGAGCTGTGTCAATTGCTCTGCGTAAGTTGGCTGTCTTTCCAGCCACGCATCGAACGCCTCGCGCTCCATGACCTCAACCACACCGCGCATATTGAAGTGGCCGATACCACAGTGCTGGGAGCAAAGAATCTCGAAGCGGCCAGTGCGCGTGGGCGTTAACCAGAAGCTGGTGACCATACCCGGCACCATGTCCATCTTGGCGCGGAACTGCGGCACAAAGACGCTGTGCAGCACATCCTTGGAGCGCAACTTCAGGCGCACCGGCTGGCCGACCGGAAGGCGGAGATCGCCACCCTGAATCAGAATATCGTCGTGCCCGCGCGGGTCATCGGGGTCCATTCCAAAAGGGTTGTCGAAACTGATCAGTCGTGTGTCGGTTCTTCCCAGTTCGCCGTCCGGCCCCGGGTAACGATAACTGTACTGCCATTGTTGTCCGACCACCTCGACACGAATCGCATCGTCCGGAGCGCGGACGAAATCCGCATAGATCCACAACCCGGGCGCCAGCAGGGCGACAATACCCGCGGTGGTGATGCCGATCAGCCACCACTCGAGGCGCTTGTTATCCGGCTCATACTGTGCCGTGTGGCCTTCGCGATGACGAAACCGCAGCAATGCCCAGACCACAAACAGGGTAACCAGAACGAAGACCAGGCCGGTAATCGCCATGGACACCTGGAACATTGTGTCCATCGCCCCCCAGTTGGACGCCAGCTCAGTAAAGGTCCAGGGGCTCAGAAGGTGAAACAGCACCGAAGCAATGATAATGACAACCAGGACAACGGCAAGAACCATGGCATGACCATCCTTGTTTACTTATATGGAAAAGTCACAAAGGAAACCGTCTTATCTTCTCGGCAGTATAACGATGACGCAAAAAAAACAAAGGGCGGACATGAAGACCCGGGATACTCCCACCCAACGACCAATCAAGCTTGGCACGTCGTTTTAATTCAAATGAGAACTCAAACAAAACAAAATAATTACTTATTCGAATAAAAAATTGTTTTTAGCATCTATTCCCTTTGCTGCAGTTCGTTTTTATTTCCTAATGGTATGCGAGGAAAGGAACCTGGACAGACTCATATCCCATAAAGTTTTAAGAAAACTTTTTGACATACCACAATCGTCGAAGAAACGCTTTACTTTGCGATATTTATGGAGGATAAGTTGAACAACGCATCGTTGAATATGCCCTGATGCGCAACCATAACGATCCGGCACCAGCGCGGACACCTCAGTGCAGGCCGGCAATACGGTAACACTCGGGAGGACAAGCATGAAGCGCTTCTACTTCATCGACGACGACCTGGACGACCTGGAATCTGTTGAACGGGAACTCGAGGCCCGCGGCATCGAAACACCCCAGATACACGTACTCAGTCAGGACGACTCAGGCGTGATGCAGCATCATCTCAATGAAGTTCACTCCCTGCTGCGCAAGGATATCGTCTGGTCCGGAGAGAAAGGCGCCATGATCGGAGTCGCGGTCGCGGCACTGTCCATTCTCATCGCCTGGGCCAGCGGCCTGCCGCAGAGCATCGGCTGGACGCCATTCGTGTTTCTCTCGATCATTCTGCTCGGCTTCTTTACCTGGGAGGGAGGGCTGTTCGGAATTCAGGTTCCGAACTCTCGCTTCCGGCGCTTCGAGAATGCGCTGAAGAAGGGCAAGCATGTCTTTTTCGTGGATGTCGACCCGGATCAGGAAGCCCTGCTGCAGCAGATCATCGCAGGGCACCCGAGGTTGCGCCCCGCCGGCACCGGCCCTTCATCGCCACGCTGGGTGATCACCTGGCAGCGGCGCTGGCGGGACTTCATGAATGCAACACCCTGAGGCGAACGCAATACGATCGCAGTGTTAACCCGGCGATGAACATTGCCGGGTTAAGGCTCCGCTGAGCCATTGCCGAATGGATCAGAGGTGCCTTAATCATTTGTCCCGGCTCCCGCCAGGTCAAGCCAGCATGCTGATACTGCGCAGCATGGACGCGACCAGCTCGGACTGGCGACAGACACCCGCCTTGCTGAAGATCGCCTTGATGTGGGTTCTCACCGTGGACAGACTGATACCCAGCTCATAAGCCACCTCCTTGGCGGTCTTCCCGGCAAGCAACAGGCTGGCCACCGCGCTCTCCGCACGACTGAAGCCAAACAGATCCCGGACCATCTCCGCGGAAGGCGTGGCAATGCGCCCGGGCTCACTGATGAATACACAGATCGCCGGAGACCGCTGGTCCTGATGATGGCCATCACCACGCAGCCAGGGACGGATCAGCATCTGCAGCGGGGGCTGGCCGCGGAATGCGGGCAGGCTCATCAGCTCGCAGGCACTCAGATCGCGCCGCGCATAGGCCTGGGCAGCCCTTGCCAGAAGCTTACGCAGGCGCCGCCGCAGGGCATCATCCAGCCCCTCCCAGCGCAGGGCGTCCAGACAACCAAAACCGCGGCGTTCCAGAAGCTCCTGTGCCGAGCGGTTGCCGCCGAGATAATCCCCGTCAACATTGAGCACCAGTGCACCGATACCAAGGTGATCCAGTGCGTCGGAAAAAACTTCTCTCTGCCTCGACAGGTCGCGAAAGCGTGCATGCACCGCCAGCGCCCGGCACAGGTGATCCGCGAGATCCTCCAGCAGGCCGCGCTCCAGTTCGCCGAAATTACCCTGGTCCGCCGTTCTCGACAGGGTCAGCAACGACAACTCACCCGCGGCAGCGGGGATATTCACGCCGATGATGTATTCAGTACCGGCAGGCTGCAGCAGATCCCGGTAATAACTGCTGGCCAGGAGCCGCTCCCGGGAGACCAGCTCATCCAGCCTGCGGGGCGTCCGTGGTGGTAGCTCCCGAAACGGGGTGTCCTGAAAATAGCGACTGAGAAACCGCTTTTCATAGCGCTTGTCGGCGTTGTAGCTACAGACCATGCCGGGCTCGTCCTGACGCGATGAGTACACAATGAAACTCACCGCCTGACACCGGCACAGGGCGCAAAGACGCTGCAAGAACCCCCGCCAGGGTGGGGATTCGGTCGCCCCCTGATACACCTCGTCGAGCAATAGCGTATGCATCGGCGCCGCCTCTCGGGCTGGTCTTCAGCGCAATATACCCACAATGAACGATGTCGAACTCACCCGTTTGGCATCCTGACACCGATTCAGCGCTCCGGCTCAATAAATTCAACCCGAATTGGGTATGCATGGGCGCCATCGGTTACCGCTAGCATCGTAGCCAGGGCAAAGACAACCACGGGACAACGCCAATGCGGGAAGTGCGGGAAGAAAGGCTGGCCGGCAAGGCCGCCATTATCACGGGCGCCGCCCGGGGTGTCGGTGCGGTGATTGCGCGGCGATTCGTCGATCACGGCGCAAGGGTGATTCTGTCCGATGTGCGCGCGGACGAAGGCCAGCGACAGGCCACCGACCTCGGAGCGTCAGCCCGGTTTGTCCACGCCGATGTCAGCGAGGAGGCGGACTGGAATACGCTCGTCGAGCAGTGCCACCAGCACTTCGGCCCGGTCGACATATTGGTCAACAACGCGGCGATTCTGGAAATCGCTGGACTCCGCGATACCAGCCGGGCAATGATCGAGCGCCTGTTTCGCGTCAACCAGCTTGGTCCAACACTCGGCATCCGGGCGGTAATGGATGACATGATCAGCAGAGGCAGCGGCAGCATCGTCAACGTCGGCTCCGCCGACGG
>JBJHBY010000001.1:23316-56886 GCA_050485745.1 Gammaproteobacteria bacterium
GGACATCGGCCTCAGCGCCTATGGTGCGACCAAGTGGGCCCTGCGCGGGCTGACCCGCATGGCGGCGATGGAACTGGGCAGGCATGGCGTCAGGGTTAACTGCGTGCATTCGGATGGCGGCAATCCAACGATGAGCGCGCCCTTTCTACCACCGGGAACTGATCCTGAACAAGCCATGCGCGAGCACCTGCAGCAGGTCCTGAGGCCGCCGCGAGGCAAGCCCGCAGGTGATCGCATGCAGGACATTGCCTGGATGGTGTTATTTCTCGCCAGCGATGAGAGCAGCGGCTGCACCGGCGCCGACTTTATGGTCGATGGCGGCTATACCGCCGGGCGTTGCCTCAACTGGCAGCAGAACAACTGAACGCACCGGAAGGATCAAACGGCCGATCCGGCGCCAGCCCCATAACAGCAAGGAGTATCACGCGTGACGCAAAACAAGGCTCTGCCACAGGACCTTCTCGACTGGATCGAAACCACCGCGGATGGAAAGATCACCGGCTTTCGCCGTCACAATGCGCGCCGCGAGGCCTGGGCGATTGACCTCGAGCGCAATGGCCAGGCGGAAAGGCTGTTTCTGCGCATCGACCGGGCACTGGCCAATGGTCTGCACTCCACCCGAAACCTGCATCGGGAAACATTGCTGATCCAGGCGCTGGCCGATCACGACATCCCCGCGCAGCGTATTCTGGGCTGGAACGACCGGCACTGCGCCGCACTGCAGTCCTGGGTCCCGGGAACCGGCGCCCTGCAAAATGAGCCCCGGGAGCACCAGCAGGCGGTGATGCTCGAGTTCATGGACATCGTCGCCCGCATGCACCGCATCGACGTGACGGCGCTGCAGATACCCGGCTTCGAAGTACCCACCACGCCGCTGCAGCACTCCTTGCTGGAAATCGAAGCCGTGGAGGAGCCGCAGCTGTTTCCGGTTTCCGCCTGCAGCAGTAATCCCCTGGCGGCATTCGGCAAGCGCTGGCTGATCAACCACGCCCCCACCCGGGTTCAGGCCACCTCACTGGTGCAGGGTGACACCGGCCCGGGCAATTTCATGTCGGATGGTGATCACGTCACCGCCCTGGTGGACTGGGAGTGGGCGCATTTCGGCGACCCGATGGAAGATCTTGGCAACATCTGGCTGCGGGATTTTTTCAATCCCAGCAGTGGCGGCGACCTGCGCGCCTGCTTCGAGCGCTATGCCCACAGCAGCGGGCTGGAACTGCAGTACGACAGCATCTTCTACTACCGCGTGCACCAGCTGGTACGCTCGGTGATCGGATTGGTTTACCTCACGGAGCATCTCGACTGGAAAACCCCGGTGCCGATGAACCTGGGCTATCGCGCGGTGATCGATATCGAGACCTGTGCCGCCATGGCGGAGTGGGCCGGCCTGCCACTGCGCCAGGCCAAGCCGCTCCCCGAAACCCCGGATGACGCCATCCACGCCACCCTCGCCCGGCAGATGAACCAGCTGGTCCTGCCACAACTCGACGACGCCTTCACCCGCAGCCTGGTGCAGGGGCATGCCGACACGCTGCACTACCTGGCACTGCAGGCGCGTCATCAGGCCGAGTTCGATGCGGCGGAACTCGATAGCCTGCGCACCCTGCTTGGCAACGATGTCCGCGATCTGGGCCAGGGGCAGAAACAGTTGCTGGGAGTCATCGAGGGGCTCGCCATCGCGGACGAGGCGCCGGTACTGGAGCACCTGTATGGCGTGGCAGTGCGCCAGGCGCAACTGATGGCGCCTCTGACCCGAACCTGGAGCCAGTGCAGCTGGGCCCGGATTCGCTGAACGGGGCGAACGCCCGGGTCAGAACCTGATGCGGCGATTGGCCATCGGACCCATCGCCGCCGTCAGCAGGGCCTGCTCGCGCGCGCCCCACCAGAGCAGGTGCCGCAACAGCGCGCCATCGTCACACGCCGTGCCGCTGGCGGCGGCCACATCCAGGGCCGCTCGCGCGCTCTCCAGGTCGCCGCAGTCCCGCCCCAGCAATACAGCAATGCGCTCCCGCTCTTCCTCCTCGTAGCGGTCCAGGCCATAGACTGCCTGATCGCGCAGGTAGGTAACCAGGCGCGCCAGCCCTGCCAAACGGTGCCGGGCAAAGTCCTGTGCCAGGTGGCGCGGCAGCACCTCGCCGAGATTGGCCAGCAGATAGTCATGCCAGGGCAGCGCCCGCCCGGACAGTGGCTCGACCTCGGGCATCACTTCGCCGTGCACGGCTGCCAGCTGACTCAGCAACGCATGGACATTGGACTGACGGAAGGTCAGCAGCATCGGTACATCCAGCTCCGCATTCGGGTGCGACAGAGCCATGTTGATGCCCACACTCCAGCGCGCCAGCACCAGGACAATGGTGTAGCGCAGGGCATCACGATCGACGTCCATACCCGACAACTCGCCATACCAACGCACCAGGTCCGCTGGATCGCCGAAAGGCGAGCCCAGCGACCGACAGAGAATGCAGGCCAGGTCCTCCAGCGGATGACCCAGATGTGCCAGCTCCCAGTCGATCAGGGCACGGATGTCTCCCGAGTCGTCAAACAGGAAGTTGCCGGGGCCCAGATCGCCGTGCACCAGGGTGGCGTGCGCGGGAGTGGCCGGAGCACGCTGTCTCAGCCAGCGCCAGCAGAATGACAGCAGAGGCTGGGGCGAGCTGACACGCCGGCGATGCAGACCCTCCCATATATCGATTTCCCGCTCCAGGGCGTCCCCCAGCGAGGGCCAGTGTGTACCCTGAACCAGACCACTCGCCACGGGGGGCAAACGCTGCAGATCAAGGATCATCGACAGCAACTGGCGCTGCTGCTGTGCCTGCTGTCCGGGTGGCAGGTCCTTCTGATAGCTGTTGCTGCCCTCGACAAAACCCATCAGCAAGGCCTGGTGCCGGGCAGAAAAGCCGATGATCGGTGGTACCGCGGCGCCATGCCGCGCCAGGGCATCCAGCACCCGATGCTCCCGCGCCAGATCAAACGGCGTCCCGGACAGCGGGCCACCCCCCGTATCCACCCGCAGGAGCAGGCATGCTCCGGATTCAAGCCCGACCCTGTAGCTGACCCTGGAGGCGCCGCCCACAAGGCGCTCCATGTTCAACACCGGTTCACCGACTACCGATGTGACCCAGCTGCGCAGACCGGCTTCGTCGATGCTCAAGCGCGACTCTCCCTGGCCGGGTTGCCATCGATCACGCTGTCCTCGTCGATGACCACGGTACGCGCGCCCTGCATGTCGAGAAAGCTCGCCAGATCGGCAAAATGGCGGGCGCTGTCCGCCGTCTGATACCAGGCGGCGGCACGCTCGAACGATGCCCGGTCCGGCCAACAGGTCTCGGCATAGCCATCGAAACCGATGTCATCACCGTCTCCCAGGCGTACCAGGCGTGTGCGAATGATCTCCGGGTGATCGCGGCGATCCCAGGTATCAGTGTGAGTCTGCCAGCGGCGAAAGACCTCGGCGGGATCCAGCCCGGAACGAAAACGGACGAACGTCACGACACGCAACACAAGCACCTCCTGTTTGATTTCAGTACTGGCCTCTCCCTCAGGGCCAGCCACCAGCCAGCACATGCCGGCGCCACAGCGGCAGGCTCCAGGCGTCCTGCTCCTCGCCATAAATGACCTGGCCCGCAATCTCCCAGCGCATCAGATACAACCAGGTCAGCAGGTTCGGATAGGGCATGTAGGCAAAGCGGTTCAGAGGAACACCGACACCGCGCACGCTGTCGCCGCTGGCGGTCAGCAGTGTCAGCTCGATGCGTTGCAGGCGCCCCTCGACAAACTGCACCTGCCGCTGCCCCCCGACCACCGCTTCACGCTTTCCTGCACGCTCCACATAACCCTTGAACACACGCTCGCCCTCGGGCTTCGAGTAGGCCAGGAACGCCAGGTCCGCGCCCTGACCATGGCAATAGCCGAGACGAATATCGTCACTGATCACCCGCGGCCCCCAGGAACGGTCGCGAATGCCATGGCAGTCGAAGCGATGCTCGCGCCCCTCGAAGCGAACGTGACCGGAGTAATGGCCCGCCTGGTCGAGATGACCCGCGAAGAATTCACTGGTGCCTTCGTTATCAGTGATCTCCGGCGGCAAGTCACTGGCAAACCGCATCGACACCTCGGTATCACCACGCCGGTAGTCCAGCTCGTAGACCCGGCCCTCCTCCAGGGCGCGCAGGCTCAGGCCGTTATCAAGTTGCAAGTCACGCAAATCGAGGGGCCCGGCAATGGGCCTGTTCACGTCGTAGTGGAACATCGGCAGATCCCACGGCAGCCAGTGACGCTCATCCCAGATCAGGCAACCGCCGCCGTAGATGCCCAGCACCGGGCGAAACCACTGGTACAGATACACCGTAAGACGGGCTTCCGGAACCCAGGCACCGAACCAGAACGTCTCCGTCCAGTGCGGGTTGTCCTCCGGCCAGGTGTGGAAGGCGTCGACCGACTCCGCGCAAACCAGATTCGTATGTTTCATTCGCGGCCCTCCCGGAGAGATTCAATGACCAGCCTCCAATCTAGGGGGGCTGGCACTCCCTGGAAAATCACCCATTTGCGGGAAGGCCCGGCATTTGTCCGGGAATTGTTAGACTACCCCGACAGGCAGACGCCGCATTCCCCCCCCGATTTGATGATTGTTGGCGTCCCGGCGCTTGCCCACACTCGATTCACACAGCGGTTGCGCTGCAGTACACACGAACCCGCGTGATGCGCCTCCGCCACTACCCGGCCATACGCGGCTCGGACATAACGACAACAAGCAGGGGGAAGATCTCATGTCACAGTCTCGGTGCCCGGCATCACTACGTCCTGTATCCAGCTACCTGCGGCGCAGCCGCCCGACACACCGGTTTCTGTGCGCAGCGGCCTGCCTGCTGCCACTGGGCCAGGCGGCGGCGCAACCCGTTCTGGAGGAGATTCTGGTCACGGCACAAAAGCGTACCCAAAGCCTGCAGGAAACGCCGATCTCCCTCGCGGTATTCGATGAGGCCGGTATCGAGCGCCTGGGTATCACCAACATTGGCGACATCCAGAACCTGGTACCGAACCTGAGCATCATTCCCTTTGGCGTCAGCCCCACTACGTTGCGCATTTACATTCGTGGTATCGGCACCGTAGACAGCCAGATTACCCAGGACCCGCCGGTGGGTGTGTACATGGACGGGGTGTACATGGCGCGCAACTCGGGGCTGGCCATGGATGTTGCCGAAATCGAACGCATCGAAGTTCTGCGCGGCCCCCAGGGCACCCTGTACGGACGCAACACCACCGGTGGTGCGATCAATGTGATCACCCGTCGCCCCGGTGATGAATTCGAGTTCGCGCAACTGTTCAGCTTCGGGCGCTTCAGCGAAGTGCGTTCCCGCAGCATGCTCAACCTGCCACTGACCGACCAACTGGCGGCACGGCTGGTCTACCAGCGGCACGACCGCGATGGCTGGATTCGCAATACCGGCGAGGGCGAGGACTTTCACGCCTACGACAAGGAGGCCATGCGCGGGGACCTGCGCTGGCAACCCGGCGAGGGCATCACCGTCGACTACACCTGGGACCGCTCGGTCTCGGATTTCGGCGGCAGCTACTATCATCTGGTTGAGCTTAACCCGGATTTCGATGTCTTCTTTCCGGACCTCGCCGGAACCCTTGAAAGACAGCGCGGGCGCGCCAGCAAGGCCGAGCTGGCCCTGCCGTTTCGCGCGAGTCGCGAGCGCACCTCCGGGCATGCGCTGACCGTGAGCATCGACACCCCCGTCGGCGAGCTGCGCTCGATCACCGCCTACCGGGAGCTGAAGCAGAACGCCTATCAGGACTACTCCGCCAACCCGGACATTTCATTCTTCGTCAATGACCCGTTCCGGCTCGACCAGGAGCAGTGGTCCCAGGAACTGCAGCTGGTCGGCTCCACCAACGACGGCCGCTTCGACTATGTAGCCGGGGTGTATTACTTCGAAGAGGAAGGAACGGAAGACGCCCTCGACCGGATCCCCCTGTTCGGCGTCGATCTCCCACGCAGGATCGACGTGGAAAACCGCGCCGTGGCCGCCTACGGTGAAGTGACCTGGCACCCGGAGATGGCTCCGGACTGGTCCATCACCGTGGGCGGGCGCTACACCCGCGACCGGCGCAAGGCCGACAACAACATCGACCCCCGCACCTCGGCCAAGTTCAACAACTTCACCCCGTCACTCACCGTCAACTACGCCATTGATGACGTCACCAGCGTGTATGCGAAGGTGGTCACGGGCTACAAATCGGGCGGTTTCAATCTGCGCCAGGCCAACTTCGCCGACGGTTTTGATGAAGAAGAACTGATCTCCTATGAGGTGGGCTGGAAATCAGAGCTGATGCAGCGCCGTATCCGCTTCAACGGCGCGCTGTTCTACGCCGACTACGACGACATTCAGCTGGATATCCTGGTACCGGATCAACCCGACCCGACCCTGACCATCACCGAGAACGCGGGCGAAGCGGAAATCTGGGGGCTGGAAACCGATATCACCGCCATGCTCACCAGCGACCTGCTGCTGTCGTTCTCCTACGGCTACCTGAACACGGATGTCAAAAGCGTGGTGGGTGATGATGCAAATCTCTACGAACTGCCCAATGCACCCAAGCACTCGCTGACGGCAGGTATCGACTGGACCCTGGCCAGAACCCGCGCCGGCGAGCTCAGCCTCGCCGTGGACTACGCCTGGCGCGATGATTACCAGACCGGTGTGCGGCGCCTGGTCGGCATTGATGTCGACGCCTACAGCGTGACCAATGCACGCCTGACGCTGACCGGATCGGACTGGTTCGCAGCCGGCGAATACCGCGTGGCGCTGTGGGTGAAGAACGCCTTCGACAAGGAGTACTTCGCGGATACCTTCGGCAGCTTCAACGGCCTGCACGCCAACCGTGTCGCCACCTACGGCGACCCGCGCACCTACGGCATCGACCTCGAATATCGCTTCCGCTGAACGCGGCGCAACAGGTCCTCAATCCCCCTGCCGGATGGATCCGGCCTTTTTATTCAAGGGCTCCGCACCCGCCGCCTCGAAACGCACACGGATGTGTCCGTTTCCACCGTCCCGAAGCTGTACCCGCACCGGATGATGGCGCTCCGCCTCACCCGATTGCCAGCACCCGTTCACGCGATACAACTGGTGGGGACAGGCCATGGGCAGGATCAGCGGGGCCAGACCACGGGGATCGTCCAGCTCGATCCGCAGGGCGGCATCGTCCGGCAGGTTATCCAGGCCCTCCACCGACAGCCGCGGCCAGTGCCCCTCGCGCCGCCGCCACTGCCAGCGCCAGCGCCAGTCGGCATAGCCACGCAGCACATAGGCACCACCGAGCAGGCCAAGGCCGACCAGGGACCAGAGAATGCCAAAGGCCGAGCTGCCGCGCCAGGCGGCGAAGGCCGTGACCGCCAGCCCGGCCAGCATGGCGATGTTCTGCACCACGTTGTTGAGCGCCAGCACATGCCCCAGCTCACGCTGCCGTGCGTGGAACTGCAGCAGGGCATTGAGCGGCACGATGAACAGGCCGCCCGCGACGCCCAGGGCAAGGAATGTGAGCATGGCCATCCAGACACTGGGCAGCAGGGGCAGCAGCACCAGCCCGGCAACGATCCCCACCACCCCCGGCAGCAACAGCGCCGCGTTGATGTAGCCCCGGGACCAGCGCCCCGCCAGCAGCGACCCCGCCAGAATGCCAACGCCCGACGCCGCCATCATGCCCTGCACCACCGCAACGTTGGTCTCCTGCAGCACATCCTTGGCGTGGGCCGGAAACGCCGCCAACAACACCTGGCTGACCGTCCAGAACAGGGTCAGACCCAGGATCGGCCGACGCAGGTCGCGGCGCGCCAGCACCGGTACCGCCGGCATGGGGCTGGCCAGGGCGGGTACCGGCGGCTTCAGCGGCAGCGCCAGGCAGAACAGAAAAGCAAGCACGCTCAGCCCGACCAGGGCCCAGCCCAGGGGGGCCACCCCCAGCAGGATCTGCCTCTCGGTGCCCGCACCCTGATACAGCCACTCGAACAGGATGGAAAACGCCAGGGTGCCGCCGAGGATGGCGATAATGGTCACCGCCTGCACCGCGCCATTGCCATTGGCGAGACGCTCACTGCCCAGCAACTCGCGGATATAACCGTACTTGGCCGGGGAGTAGAACGCGCTTTGCACCGCAAGCAGCAGGGTCATGCCGAAGGCTGGCCAGAACCAGCCCTGGTAGTAGCAGGCGGTGATGCCCAGGGTCAGCAACACCGCGGCAAGGGCCCCGAACTGCAGCACCCGCGCCTTGGCAAAGCGGTCAGAGGCGCGGCCAGCGGGCAGAAACAGGGCGATGTAGGGCATCAGGATCAATGCATTCACCAGCGCTGTGAGCATGATCTGGGTGCTGCCGTCGTACACCTTGAAAATGGTGTTCTGGATGATGATCTTGTGCCCCAGGTCCACGAAGGCATTCAGGAACAGGGCTATCAGGTAGGGGGTGAAGCCGCGCTGGCGCAACAGTGAGGTCATGGATACTCCTTTGGGCGCCCATGATCCGACAGGCGGGCCGGTGCCGCAAGCCAAGCCAGCGCTCCGGGCGCTGGAGAGCCCCGCAGCGGATTACCGTCCGATGACAGACACCCCCCGGCCATGCCCACGCGCCCGGGTTCTGCTAAGGTGTGGCTCATCCGCAACACGGCCGGGGCAGAACACCGGCAGAACACCACCGACAGAACAATAACAGGAGCGCGCCCTTGCACCCGCTCGTGCAGTTCATGGTCCCCGCGTCAATGTTCACCCTGATGACCATCATCGGCATGGAGCTGACGCGCACGGATTTTCGCCGTGTGCTGCAGTTCCCGCGGATGATCCTGCTGTGCTGCCTGGCGCAACTGCTGGGCCTGCCCCTGCTGGCATTGCTGCTGATCGGTGTGTTCCAGCCCGGCGCCGCCGCGGCCATCGGCCTGCTGGTGTTCTCCGCCTGCCCCGGCGGTGGGCTGTCCAATGCCCTGACCCTGTACGCCCGCGGCAATGTCGCCTTTTCAGTCACCCTGACCGCGGTCACCTGCCTGGCCAGCCTTGCAGCGCTACCGGTGGTGATCACCCTGGCCCTGTGGTGGACCGCCGCGGAGACCGGCGGCAGCGGCATCCCGGTGTTGCAGATCCTCGCCCAGCTGCTGTTCCTGGTGCTGCTGCCGGTGCTGTTGGGCATGCACATCCGCGCGCGCTTTTCCGTCTGGGTGCTGCAGCACTACCGCGCCCTGCAGCGCCTCAACCTGGTGCTGCTGGTGGTGGTGCTCGGGGTCAGCTTCGGGGTGGAGGACAAGGGCATCATCGCCGTTGCGGATATTCTCGCGGCCATCCCCATCGCTGCGGCCTTTGTCGCCGGCAGTGTACTGATCGCGCTGGCCACGGCGCGCGCCGGCCAGCTTGGCCGCCCCGAGGGCATCGCCCTGCTGATCGAGTTCATGCTGCGCAACAGTGGCATCATGGCGCTGATCCTGATCGCCATCATGCAGCGGCCCGACCTGATTGCCGTGCCCACGGTGTGTTTTCTGCTGCAGATCACCCTGACCCCGCTGCTGGTGGTGATTCTGCGCCGCCGCCCGCTGCCGGCATCCTGACCGGCGGCCGCTCATAGCGACGGCGCAGCCAGTTGATCGCCTTGAGCACGCCGCCGCGGCGCAACAGCCAGCGCTCCAGCGGATACTTGCCCGGCACATCGGACACCGTCACCGCGATCAGGATGGTCAACAACCCCTGCCCCGGCAGAATCATCATGGCCAGGCCGGCGAGCAGCAGGATCAAGGCAACGAGATTGCGCCCGCCCCAGTACAGGGCCCGCGGCACGGTCCAGTGACGGGGGCGATGGCTGTCGACGAAGTAATCCGCCGGCATCTTCACCACCAGAATGGGGATCAGCACAGTGGAGGCCAGGGCCATGACCACGCTGAGCAGGGTCAGCCAGGGCAGAAACGGATCAATGGCCTCCAGCAGCGGGCGCAAGGCGTCGAACGCGGGCTCCGCCCAGCCCGGCTTGTGGCCGGAGTCCTCGACGGCCTCCAGCAGTTCGATGGCGAGCGGTTCGGACATGGTCCATCAGCCCCGGGTGCAGCGTAGAGTGCCGTCATCATCGCATATCCGGCCCTGGACTGTTCGCGGCGCGCCCGGGCACCACCCAGTCAGGTGATCCCGGAACGCCACCTTTGCGGCATACTGGTGGCATAACAGTACGCAAACCACGCAACGAGGAGAAGGCACCGTGAAATTCGTGATTTCCATGGCCTACAACAAGATCCCCGATATTCTCGAGATCGCCCGGGCCGCCGACGAGGCCGGCTGGGACGCCATTACCTTCTCCGACCACGTGGTCCACCCGGAATCCATCGACACACCCTACCCCTATACCGAGACCGGGGAGCGGCGCTGGGGCGCCTTTACCGACTGGCCCGACCCCTGGGTGGTGATCGGCGCCTGCGCCGCGGTGACGAAGCGGCTGCGCTTCACCACCAGTGTGTTTGTACTGCCCATGCGCAACCCCTTCCTCGCCGCCAAGGCGGTCAGCACCGCGGCGGTGGTCTCCGACAACCGGGTGACCCTGACCATCGGCGTGGGCTGGTGCAAAGAGGAATACGAGCTGATGCAGCAGGACTTCCACACCCGGGGCAAGCGCTGCGACGAGATGATCGAAGTCCTGAAAAAACTCTGGACCGGGGAGATGGTCGAGCACCAGGGCCCGTTCTACAGCTTCGACCGCCTGGAAATGAACCCGGCGCCGAGCGCGCCCATCCCGATCTGGGTCGGCGGCATCTCGAAGGCTGCCCACCGCCGCGCCGCGCGCCTCGGCGACGGCTGGCTCAGCGACCTGCAACCCGGCCAGGAGATTCTCGGCACAGTCGCGCAGATCCGCGAATATCGCCGCGAATTCGGCCGTGAACAGCAGCCCTTCGACGTAATGGCCTCGCCCTCGGATGTGTATGACATCGATGGCTACCGGCAGCTGGAGGCCGGCGGTGTCACCCACCTGCTGACCATGCCCTGGGCGTTCTATCACGGCACCGAGGCCACCCTCGAGCAGAAAATCGACGGCGTGCGCCGCTTCGCCCGGGATGTGATCCACAAGATGCGCTGACGCCCCGGGAGGGCTGTCGCTCTCAATCCAGCGCGGCGACCGCGGCGATTTCCACCAGCATCTCCGGATAGGCCAGCTGGGACACGCCGATCAGACTGGAGGCATGGGGCGGAAAGGGCTGGCCGTCCAGCGCCTCGTTCATGGCACTGACGAAGACCTCGGTCACCTCGGCCGTGAGCCCCACCACGTACATGCTGCTGCTCACCACCTGCGCCGGCGTGGCGCCGACAGCCGCCAGGGCCAGACGCAGGTTGTGGAAAGCCTGCAAGGTCTGGGCGCGGTAGTCGCCGGCGCCGACCAGGCGAAAGTGCTCGTCATAGGGCCCCTGCCCGGCGACGAAGGCCAGGCGCCCGGAGGCGGTGACCACGTGGCTCATACCCTGGGCCTGGAACAGCCCCGGGGGCTGGATGTGCTCGATCGGCATGTTGTGCCTCCTGCTCGCTGCTATTAACCTGGCATGCAAACAGGTATCCCCCCTGTTTGCATGCGCGCCCTGGAAATACTGGCGGGGTTGCGCGGAACCCCTGGTATTTCCAGGGCTTGCATTGGCCTTCGGCCAATGGCCGGCACATCCCTGTGCCGCATTTACCCGGCAATACGTTCAACAGCATCCCCGACGCGAATGCGCCCGGCCTGCAGCACCTGCACATTCACCCCCAGGTTGCGCCCGGCAAGGCGTGCGATGAGACGGCCCAGGCCAGGGTCGGCGGGCAAGCCAAAGCCGGGCTGGGCCCGCGCCGGCATGCTGCAGCGCAGGGTGGGTGATTGAATGCGGATGCGCACCTCACCGATCGCCAGGGTGACGCCCAACCAGTCCTGCTCGGTCAGCGCGGCGGCGGGACGCGCGGGTTCGATCAGCAGATTGGGGCGGAAGCGGCGCGGGTCCGCATCCACGGCGCCATGCTCCCGCAGCAAGCGCAGCGAATCCGTGGTCAGCAAGTGCACGGGATAGGCATCGTAAAGAAAACCCGGTGGTGTGGCATGGCTGGCCAGCTGGGCCAGGACATCACCATCGCCCGGGTCGAAATCCGGCAGTGCCTCCCCCTCCTCCAGACCCAGCTCCCGGGCGATTTCCGCCTCGCTGCGCGCCCCCGGCAAGGCATAGAAGCTGCGCTCCGCCAGCGGTGCGCGCGGGCGCAGTTGAGCGCTGTGGCCCAGCCGCGCCTGCAACCAGGCGTCGCAGTCGGCGGCGCTGTCGCAGGACTCACCGGCGGCGTCGAACAGGCGCACCGGCGCTACCGCAGTGCCGCGATCCTCCGCGCCCGGCTCGCCCTGGTACGCGGCATGCAGGGCCAGTAACTGCGGCCACTGCTTGGCACTGCGGATCACCGGCGCCTGCGGGTCATACACCGCCCAGTGCCGATCACCCGCCAGGCCATGGCGGGCAACCTCCACCTGCTGCAGGGATTCGCCACCCAGGCTTTTCACGGGATAGCGCCACAGTTGCGCCACGGTACCCAATGTCATTGCTGCTGCCCCCACAAAACCGACAACGCCGCTTCGCCGCGCCCGTGGTCGCCATGGTAGCCTGTGGACGTCGCCGCGTCCCGTCGCCGACTGCGCCGATAAGGACGACATCATGATGAATGAGCCATAAGACCATGCAGCGCTTGCTGAACGACCTGCTTTGGCTGCTACTGCCGGCACTGGTGCTGGTGCTGGTGTATCTGTACGGCCGGATCATGCCCGACGCCCTGCTGCTGGCAGTCTGGCTGGGCCTGGTGCTGGTCATGGGTGCCGGCGCGTTTCTTTATAGCCGGCAGCGGCGGCGAGTCTTCCTGCAGGCCCATGTCGACAAAGGCAGCCGTCTGCAGCACTGGCTACGTGGCGGCCCCCTGTTGCTGCTGTTGCGCATGCTCGCCGCCCTGTTGCTGGCGGCCGTGTTGCTGGTCGCGATGGTGCGCTTGCGCTCCCCCGCCGAAGCCCTGCTGATGATCCTCGCCCTGTTGGTGCTGGCAGTCTCGCGACGAGGGCTGGCTGCACTGCTTGCGAGGCATCTGACGCCGGCTTATCTGCCGGTGGCAACCTGGCGCCTGGCGCAGTGGATCACCTTCCTGCTGTTGATGGTCGCTTTATCCCTGCTGGCACTGTGGCAACCGCAGCCGGCACTGGCCGGGATCTCTCTCGATCGCGCCGTCTGGCATATCGTGGACGCCGAACAGGCACGCTCGGGCATGCTGCTGAACCTGCTGCAAATCAACGCCGCCCTGGATGGGCTGCGCTTCTGGATTGGTCAGCAACTGATTCCGGCGCTGGAATGGCCGCTGATGGAAACCCTGGCCTGGCTGGTGTTGCTTGGCTGGCAGGCGCTGGTTGCCTGGGCCTGGCTGGGTTTGTGCAGGGGGACACTGCTGCTGGCGGGCGGACGGGCATTCGCGGCACGAGAACCAGGGGAGAACGCTGCATGAGTGGCATCAGCGATACCCGCCAGCCCGCGGCGCTGCCCATGATGGCCAACGGCTTGCGCTGGCTGGCCTGGCTGGCCGCGGCGGGCCTGCTGGTCTGGCTGTTGCTCAGCCAGCCGCAACGGCAATGGCAGGGCGGCATCGCACATCTTGATGTGCAGATCGACGGCACCCACTACCGGGTGCATCGCGACGAGTTGCTGTGGCTGGAGCAGTTCTCGGCACTGCATTTCAACGGCCACGCGGAGGCAGCCCGCGAGCAGGTGGCCGGGCGCATCAACAGCCGCCTTGATCAGCTCTTCGACCAGGTGCATGCCCGGCTGCCGGACTATGCCGACTGGTACTTCTCCATTCGCGGCGAGTATTCGCGCATGGGTGCGCTGGCGTTGTCACGTACCGCACTGCTGGATGAGCAGGCTGTGATCAATCACACCCGCAAGAGGCTGTTTCCGGACCAGGGCTTCGTCGATGAGCTGGAATGGCTGCGCCGGCAAACCGACGGCAGCCTGCTGCGCCGCGCCGAGCAGGCTCGGGAGGGCTGGCTGGCAACGGTGATGGCGCGCCTGGAAAGCCATGCCACGGCAGTGCCGGCGCCGCTGCAGCCCTCCACGCGCACCCTGTCGATCGACGCCCTGGGCGAGCAGTTGCTGGGTTATCAACAGCCGGAATTTATTCAACGCATCAGCGCCAGCGGCGTAACCGCCGCGGGTGTCGCCCTGGGCCCGGCGCTGTGGCGCGCCACCACCGCGCGCAGCAGCAGCCGCGCGGTGGCGATGCGCGGAGCAGGTCGCGGTGCCACCAGGGCCGGCGCGGCCGCTGGCACCGGAGGGCTGGTTTGCTCGCCGGGTGGCCCGCTGGCATTTGGCTGTGCCGTGGTGGCCGGCGCCGCCACCTGGCTGGCCACCGACTGGTTGCTGCTGCGCGCCGACGAGCTGCGCAACCGGGACGACCTGATTGCAGCGCTGGAACAGGACATACAACGCGTCCGCGCTCAGCTCGAAGCGGACATGCTGGTCGCCTATGACAGGGCGATACAAGCGCAGTATGACGGAATGCAGGGCGAGGTGATCGGCAGCTTTGTGCCACTCCGGGCCGGGCAATCCAGAGCCGACACCTGATGCCGGTACGCCCGCATCCAGACTTCACGAGCAGACCCCGCAAGCCACTCGATCAAGGAGGAAACCATGAGCAAGCGCATCGTCATCTGCGCCGATGGCACCTGGAACCGCCCCGAGGAAGACATCGAATCCGACACCCCCACCAACGTGCTGCGCCTGGCCCGTGCCGTCCAGCCCTGGGCCAGTGACACCCCCCAGCACGTGCTCTACGACTGGGGCATCGGCTCCTACAATGCGCGGGTCAGCGGCGGCGTAACCGGGCGCGGCATCCACAAGAACATCATGGACGGCTACCGCTACATCGTGCAGAACTACACACCCGGAGCGGAAATCTGGCTGTTCGGTTTCAGCCGCGGCGCCTACACCGTGCGCAGCCTGTGCGGGCTGATCAACAACTGCGGCATTCTCAAGCGCCCGGATGCACGCCTCATCGAAGCCGCCTTCGCCCACTACAAGAAAGAGGGCAACGCACACAAGCCCGAGGGCGAGGCCTCCATTGCCTTTCGCAAGGCCCACTCCCACCCGGACCGCAGCATTCACTTCGTCGGCGCCTGGGACACGGTCGGCGCCCTGGGCGTGCCCTTCTCCCTGCTGGGCCTGTTCGACCGCACCGACGAGTTCTACGACACCAAGCTCGGCCCCAACGTGCGCATCGCCCGCCACGCCCTGGCCATCGACGAACAGCGCGCCGACTTCGAGCCCACACTGTGGGAACCCCGGGAGGGGCTGGACCTGCAGCAGGTGTGGTTCTGTGGCGCCCACAGCGACATCGGTGGCGGCTACGCGCCGGATAAACAGGGCTGCCTGACCTCGGACTACCCGCTGCAGTGGATGATGCGCGAGGCCGAGCGCGCCGGGCTGAAACTCGAGCCCCACCTGAAGAAGAGTCTCAACCCCGCGATCACCGCACCCGTGCACCGCTCGCGCCGCAACATCTACCGCCTGCGCCGCAGCCTGCACCGCCCGTTGCAGATGCCGGACATCGCACTCGGCATCCACCACTCCGTGCGCGAACGCTTCGAGGCGGACCCGAAATACCGCCCGAAAAACCTGACGGCCTTTCTGGAGAAGAACGACTGGCCCACGCTGGCCTGAACGACCAACAACGGCGCCGCCGGGCTGGTGCAAAACACGTCGCCCGGCGGCACAACCAACGAGGTGCATCATGAAATACATACTGCTGGCCTATTGCGCCGAATCGGTCTGGGATCAAGCGGATCGGCAGGCTTGCCTTGAGGAGTCCATCGCCCTGTGCCACGAACTCGCACAGGATGGCGTTTATGTCGATGCCTCACCGCTGTTGCCGGTGGAAACCGCGCACAGTGTGCGGGTGCGTGAACGCCAGGCGCTGATCACCGACGGCCCTTTTGCCGAGACGAAGGAGCAGCTGGGCGGTTATTTTCTGGTGGATGTGGCGAACGAGTCGGAAGCACTGGCTATTGCCGCACGCGTTCCCGCGGCGCGCTTCGGCACCATTGAAGTAAGGCCACTGGAGGCGCTGGACAAGCTGCCCGGCACTTCGTCCTGACCCAATCCCGATAGGGAAACGCAGAATCAGGTCAAGCCATGGGGAGCACAGCGCCGGCCTGGCGCCAGTGCCTGGGCCGCGACAAAGCCGCGCAACCCGGCACCGACGCCCATTTTTTGCTCAGAACTGGAAACGAACGTCGATGCTGACCAGCTCCGCCTTGCTGTCCAGTGCGCGGGAGTAACCAGCGCCCAGGGACACCATCGAGACCGGCTGGAAGCGCAACCCAAGGGCGGCGATGACATCGTTGTCATTGCCACCATCATTGCCCAAACGGGCATGCGCAAACGTAAGGCCACCGTTCAACTCCACCATCGGTATCAGCCAATAGCGACCGCCAATGGCAATGGAATAGATGTCCGCATCTGCCTTGATGCTACCCAGGCCCGACACGCGCCCCTTGGCCTCTTCATAGGTATAACCAATACCTGCGTGCACACTGGCGCGCTCGTTGACCTGGCTGGCGCCGCCAACCATGATGCCGTAGCTCTTGAAGTCAGCGGAAATGCCGCTGCCCGACAGCTTCATACCAAAGGCGCGATCCACATCCCCTTCAAGGTAATGCCCACGGAAGAACACGCCGCTATCCTGATGATGATAAGAGCCGGCCACGCCCCAGCCATCCGACTCAATCTTCTTGTTGGGCAGGCCGGCATCGACCTTGATCGTATTCTCGAAATAGCTGGCCTCCAGATAGGTATAGCTGAAGGGCTCATAGGCCGATGCCGAAGCACTGACCACCAATGCTGCTACCGCAGCCATGGCACGACGATTCATTCTGTTCTCCTTGCATAGGGAGCTGAGTGCAAGTGGGGGTTCATACTCCCATGATGGCGAGCCGTCCTATTATAGCCGCTTCGTTCCGTAGGCTGGGTTAGCGGCAACGCCGCGTAACCCAGCGTCACCCCCAACGCCAGACGTTCCCGGGAGGCTCTCACGAAGCTCTAAGGTGTCACACCAAAATCCCCATCGGTGCGGGATTCAATGTGCCCCAGAGCCCGCATCGGTGTGACATTCAATGACGGTGAGAGCGCTGGGTTACGCGGCGTTGCCGCTAACCCAGCCTACAGCGCGCCGTGCTCCACCAGCCACTGGTGAATGCCCTCGGCCATGGTGCGGTAACCCAACTGATTGAAGTGGATCGGATCGGATTTGTAACGATTGTTGCGCAGCAGGCGGGCGATGAGGCGATCCTCCAGCACCAGGCCGTATTCGTCGGCAAGCTCACGATAGAACGGCGCCGCACTGGAGAACAGATTCCTCTCCGGCACCGCGATCAACACCACAGGGATCTCCCGCGAGCGGGCCAGCTCGATCATCCCGGCGAGATTGCCGCGGGTATCCACCGGATTGACGTTGCGCAGGATATCGTTGCCGCCGAGCAACAGGATGATCAACTCCGGCCGGGTATCATCGAGCACATCCGGCAGGCGCGCCAGGCCGCCCGCGGTGGTCTCGCCGGAGACACCCGCATTGATCACACGACGCCCACTGAGCTCCGCCAGCACGCTGGGATAGCTGTGCTCCGGTGTGGTGCCGACACCCGCGGTGAGGCTGTCGCCGAAGGCGAGAATGGTGGCGTCCGGGTGGAGGGGGTCCAGCGGTTTGTCGCCGCAGGCGATCAGTAGTAAGGCGAGAATCAGGACCAAAGCCGCGCCTGGAGCTGAGCAACCTCCATGCTTCACTTCCCTGACCTCCTTCCTTAGGCACCTGATTATTTTGCCTGCCAGTATAGACGTAGTACGCCTACGAAAGCTTCAGACAGAAACGCCGGGTTACGCCGCTTTGCGGCTAACCCAGCCTGCGTGGCTATCTCCGTGCGGCTGATCAAGCCCACGCCTGCAACAGCAGGTTGCGCGGGGTGAGTTCGCGGGGGCAGAAGGTGCCGAGGTGAACGCTGTAACCGTGCTCCTGCAGGTACACGCAGAGGTCCAGCACCATCCATACTTCGAGTGGCCGCCGGAACAGCAGTCGCACCAGGTCGAGGGCGGCGACTTCGTGCAGGCGGCGCCACCCTGGGGCCTCGTGGGCAGCGATGGCGGCATCGCTGGTGTTGTGCAGGGGCACGCCCTTGAGCGCCGCCAGGTGCCTGCAGAAGGCGACGAAGCCGCGCTGCAGCCAGGCCGGTTCCAGGGGCGGCGTGGGCAGGTAGGCATCCACGCCGCGGCATTGGCGCTGCAGCAGATCGAAACCCAGGCGCCAGGCCTGCAGGGTCTCGCGCTGGCGACGGATTCGCGCGGGCGCGGTGACGCTTTCCTGCACCGCGGTGCGCAAGGCCTCCCGTGTCATCGGGAAGCCAGTCGTTGCGTTTGCAAGCACACCCGAAAGCGGCTGGTAAACGTCCGCGCCGCCGAGGTGATAACAACAGGGCGACAGGCTCAATGCGGGCAGCCCCTGCTGCGGCGCCAGCCGCACCAGTTGCCGGTGCAGTTCACCGCAGGCATGCAACGCCACGGCATGCCGACCGGGCAGCCAGCGCGCGGCGTCGGCGGCCATCACATCCTGGCCGTGCAGCTGCTGGGGCAGCGCCAGGCGTGCGGCCATGGTGCGGCCGGCCTCGACCAGGCCGGGCTGCCACTCCAGGCTGTCGACCGGGTGCGAGCGCAGGCGCCAGCTCAGGTAACGGCCGAGGTGGCCCTTGCCGGCACACCACTCCAGCAACGGCAGCTCGATGTCGCCGCGGGCCGCGATTGCATCCGGGGCCAGCAGTGCCGCGGCGAAGGCGTCGATCTGCGCCCATTTGCGCCCGGGCACATCGCGGTGCAGGGCCGGGGGCGGCACACCCGGGGCATGGCCCGTATCGATGCCAACGGGCGCGGTGCAGGCGGGCAAGGTCGTCAGTGCGTGCAGGTCCTGCGCCCAGGGCAACCAGGGGGATAACTCCCGCAGCAGCGCGGCGTCATCCCGCTCCAGCCCGGCCACCCATTCAGGGTCAAGCGCACGCAGATGCGCGGCGAGCTCCGGCAATTCGTCCTCCCAGGGAAGGCGAAGCCGATGGAAGGCACGGTTCTGCCACAGCGGCTGATGCGCCTGCAGCAGCCGGCTCAGGCCGCCGAGCTGAATGCCGAAGTCCGCGCTCATGGCGTCAGCGCCAGCACCTTGAAGCTGCGGGTGCGTGCCAGTTCGCGCGCGTGGGCGCCCTGCTCCGCCACCAGACGCTCAAGCGGCAGAAATTGGTTGACCACGAACAGCGCCTGGCCACCGGGTGCCAGGCGCCGCAGCGCGGCCTGCACAAAGCGCTGCCCCAGCCGTGCCTGCATGTCGAAGCCCTGGTGAAAGGGGGGGTTGCACAGCACCAGGTCAAAGCGCGCATCGATGCCGTCGGCACAGTCGGCGGCGATCACCTCGCCGCGGATGGCATGGCCGTCAAGCGGCGCCTGGAAAAGGGGGGCCTCGAAGTTGCGGGTGCAGGCGGCGACGGCGGCGAGGTTGTTGTCGGTGGCGGTGATGCGCACCCCGGACCAGCGCCGCGCCGCCATCAGGCTCAGGTAGCCGTAACCGCAGCCGAGGTCCAGCAGGCTCGCGGGGGGCTGGCGCAACGCCAGCGCATCGAGGCTGTCGATGAGCAGGGCGGAGCCGGCGTCGCACTTCTGCCAGCCAAAGATGCCCGGTTTGCTCCACACCGTCAGCTGCGGTGTGATCACCACCTCGCGCAGCCGGGCGTAATCCTGGTCCGGCAAGGGCTCGCCCAGCGGCCCGGGCCCGCGCCGCACCGTGCCCAGCAATGCACCCCCGGGGCCTTTTTCGAGCTGCCGCTCGCCACCCGCCAGGGTCGCGGCCTTGTCCAGATAAGTCTTGAGCCCGTCCTGGCGCTCCCCGGCCAGCAGCAGTTCACCACCCGGGGCCAGCCGCGCCAGGGCCTGGTTGATGACGTGGTGCACCAGGGCCTTTTCCTTGGATACGCGGTAATACACCCGCGCCAGGCTGGCCGCCGGCCACGGGCCGAAGTCGAAGTCGGTGAGCGCGCACTCCAGACCCTGGGCGCGCAGTGCAAGGGCCACGTCGACGCGGTTGCTCAGGGCCTGCAGCCCCGCGGGCGCACCAGCGAGCACACCCTGCTCTCCCGCGACCCAGAGCTGGCCCTTCCCGGATTCCGGACGAGAGGGCGCCAGGCGGGAGGCCAGCAGGGCGAGGGCGGCATCGATGGGCTGGGGGCGGGCCATACGGCGCGGGTCCGGGCAGTGGTACGGGGCGCCCGGTCCACAGTGGCCGGGTCAGCCGCCGATTATACGGCCTCGCGCAGGGTACGGGTGGCGGCGACCATGGCGCGCAGGGCGGGTTCGACCTCCTCCCAGCGCCGGGTCTTGAGGCCGCAATCCGGGTTCACCCAGAGCCGCTGCGGCGGGATCACCTCGCAGGCGCGGCGCATCAGGGTCACCATCGCCTCCTCCGCGGGAATGCGCGGCGAGTGGATGTCGTAGACGCCGGGGCCGATGGCATTGGGATACTCGAAGCGGGCGAACTCGTCGAGCAGGGCCATGGCCGAGCGCGCGGTCTCGATGGTGATCACATCCGCGTCCAGCGCCGCGATGGCGGCCAGGATGCCACCGAACTCCGAATAGCACATGTGGGTATGGATCTGGGTGCTGTCCGCCACCCCGGAGGTAGCCAGACGGAAGGCTCGCACCGCCCAGTCCAGGTAGTCGGGCTGGTCCTCGCGCAGCAGGGGCAGTCCCTCGCGGAAGGCGGGCTCGTCCACCTGGATCATGCCGATGCCGGCGGCCTCCAGGTCCGCCACCTCGTCGCGCAGGGCCAGGGCAATCTGCAGGGCCACGTCGCGCGGTGCCAGGTCATCCCGGGGGAAGGACCACTTCAGGATGGTCACCGGGCCGGTGAGCATGCCCTTGACCGGGCGTGAGGTGCGGCTCTGGGCATGGCGGCTCCAGGCCACGGTCATGGGGAACGGCCGCCCCACGTCGCCATAGATCAGCGGCGGCTTCACGCAGCGCGAGCCGTAGCTCTGCACCCAGCCATTGGCGGTGACGGCAAAGCCGTCCAGCTGCTCGCCGAAGTACTCGACCATGTCATTGCGCTCGGCCTCGCCGTGCACCAGCACATCCAGGCCGTAATCCTCCTGGCGGTCGATGGCGTCATCGATGGCCCTGCGCATGGCCTGGATGTAGCCGTCCTCGCCCAGCTCGCCGCGGCGCCATGCGGCGCGGGCCTGGCGGATGGCGTCGGTCTGGGGAAAGGAGCCGATGGTGGTGGTGGGGAACGCCGGCAAGCGCCAGCGCGCCTGCTGCGCCAGAGCGCGCTCCGCGTAGGCGGAACGGCGCGCAAAGGCGGCCTCGGGCAGCTGCCGCAGGCGTTCGCGCAGGCCCGCATCATGGCTGCTGCCGGCACTGCGACGCCGGGCCAGCAGCTGGTCGGACTGCGCCAGTTCAACGGCGATGGCCTCGCTCCCCTCGCGCAGGCCGCGGCCCAGCACGGCCAGTTCCTCGACCTTCTGCCGGGCAAAGGCCACCCAGCTGCCCAGTGCCTCCGGCAGCGCCGTTTCCAGGCTGGCATCCACCGGCACGTGCAACAGGGAACAGCTGCTCGCCGCCCACACCTTCGGCCCCAGCACCACCCGGGCCCGCTCCAGGCGCGCCCAGGCGGTGCGCAGGTCCGCGCGCCAGACATTGCGCCCGTCGATCACGCCGCAGGACAGCACCCGCTGTGCCGGCAGGCGCAGCAGCCATTCGTCCAGCTGCTGCGGAGCACGCACCAGATCGATATGAAAGCCCGCCACGGGCAGTGCGGCGGTGGCCGCCACATCGCTGACGCGCCCGAAGTAACTGGCCAGCAACAGGCGCAGCGGGCTCGCTTCAGCCAGTGCGGCGCAGGACTGCTGCAAGGCCTCGCGCCAGCGGGGCTCCAGATCCAGCGCCAGGATCGGCTCGTCCAGCTGCAACCACTCGATGCCGCGCGCCGCCAGGACCTGCAGCAGCTCGGCATACACCGCCAGCAGGGACGGCAGCAGGCTCAACCGGTCCGCCAGGCCACCGCGCTCGCGGCCCAGGTACAGCAGGCTCACCGGGCCCAGCAGCACCGGCTTGAGCGCATGCCCCGCGGCCAGGGCCAGGTCGACTTCCGCCAGCAGGGTCTCCGCCTGCAGATTGAAGCGCAGGTCCGGCGTGTACTCCGGGACGAGGTAGTGGTAGTTGGTATCGAACCACTTGGTCAGCTCCATCGCCGGCTGCGTCTGGTCGCCGCGGGCGCAGCGGAAGTAGTCCGCAATGCCGGGCCGGGTGGCGCAGCCGACCAGGCGCGTGGGCAGGCCGCCGACCCGGGCCAGGGCATCCAGCACGTGGTCGTACAGGCTGAAGTCCCCCACCGTGACCCATTCCAGGCCGGCACTGCGCTGCAGCGCCCAGTTGTCGGCGCGGATGGCGCTGGCCTCGCGCCACAGGGTGGCCTCGTCGAGTTCATTGCGCCAGAAGGCCTCGAGGGCGCGCTTGAGTTCGCGGCGGGGGCCGATACGGGGGAAGCCGAGGATATGGGCGGTCATGCTTGCTCTCCTGCTGAACCGATAGGCCCCTGGCCTTCATCAAGGCGGGCGAAGGCGGGCGCCGGTGACGGGGAACCGGCCGCCAGGGCGACAGAGGCAGGCAGTCTAGAAAGCCACCCGACATGAATCAAACGAAAGATTTTATGGGTTATCATTAGAATTATTCATGGCCGACACGGGATAGACCGATGCCCCTCTCCCCCCTGGAGGTGCGCCACCTGCGCACCCTGCGCGCACTGCGCGACAGCGGCAGCCTGTCCCAGGCGGCACGTCTGCTGTACCTGACCCAGTCCGCCCTGTCGCACCAGGTGAAGACGCTGGAAGACCACTACGGTGCGCCCCTGTTCGAGCGCAAGACCGTGCCGGTGCGCTTCACCCCCCTGGGCCAGAAGCTGCTGGACCTGGCGGACCAGCTGGTGCCGGAGCTGGACGCGGCGGAGCGGGAGCTGTTGCAACTGGCGCAGGGGGAGGCGGGCACACTGCGCATCGCGGTGGAGTGCCACACCTGCTTCGACTGGCTGATGCCGGTGATGGACCGCTTTCGCGGCCAGTGGCCGCAGGTGGAGCTGGATATCGTGTCGGGCTTTCACAGCGACCCGGTGGCCCTGCTGCACGGTGGCCGCGCCGACCTGGCCATCGTCGCCGACCCCGGCGACGACCCGGCGCTGTGGCATGCGGCGCTGTTCCGCTTCGAGATCGTGGCGCTGATGGCCAACGATCACCCGCTCACCCGCAAACGCTATCTGCAGGCAGAGGATTTTGCCGGGCAGACCCTGATCACCTACGCGGTGCCGGATGCGCGCCTGGACATCATCCAGCGCGTGCTGCGCCCGGCGGGGGTGCGGCCGCGGCAGCGCAGTACCGAGCTGACCATCACCATCCTGCAACTGGTGGCGAGCCGCCAGGGCGTGGCGGCGCTGCCGCACTGGGCGGTATACGGCTACCTGAAGCATGACTACGTCAGCGCCCGCCCGGTCGGCCCGGAGGGGCTGGAGAGCCGCCTCTACGCCAGCGCCCTGCCCGAGGTGGCGCAGCGCCCCTACACCCGGGCCTTCGTGCAGTTGCTGCGCGAACACTGCGCAGGCAACCTGCCGGGGATCGAATTGATGGTGTGAGGCACGTGCTTCATCGCAACACCAGTGCCGGGTGCGATCGTGGAGGTGACGCTGGGTTACGCGGCGCAGCCGCTAACCCAGCCTGCGTCCCAACTGCGGAGTGCCGCACGTGCTGTAGGCTGGGTTAGCCGCAAAGCGGCGTAACCCGGCGTCACCACCTACTGCTTGATGCGGTAGCCAGTGCGGAAGATCCAGGCGATGGCCACCAGGCACAGCAGCATGAAGCCGAGGGTCATGCCCATGCTGATCGCCACCGGCACGTCGGCGCTGCCATAGAAGCTCCAGCGGAAGCCGCTGACCAGATACACCACCGGGTTGAACAGGGTGAGCGTCTGCCACAGTGGCGGCAACATACTGATGGAGTAGAAGGTGCCGCCGAGAAACGCCAGAGGCATCACCACCATCAGGGGAATGACCGTCAGCTGTTCGAAGCTGTCGGCCCAGATGCCGATGATGAAGCCGAACAGGCTGAAGGTCACCGCGGTCAGCAGCAAAAAGCCCAGCATCCAGAACGGGTGCTGGATCTCGTAGTCAACGAACAGGCGCGCGGTGAGCAGGATGAGAAAGCCAAGCAGGACGGACTTCGACGCCGCCGCGCCGACATAGCCGAGCACGATCTCCACCCAGGATACCGGCGCCGAAAGTACCTCGTACATCGAGCCGTTGTACTTGGGCATGTAGATGCCGAAGGAGGCATTGGAAATGCTCTCGGTGAGCAGCATCAGCATGATCAAGCCGGGAATGATAAAGGCGCCGTAACTGACGCCATCGACGGCTTCCATGCGCGCACCAATGGCGGCACCGAACACGACGAAATACAGCGAGGTGGAAATCACCGGCGCGGCAATGCTCTGCAGGGTGGTGCGCCACATGCGCGCCATCTCGAACTGGTAAATCGCGCGGACTGCGTACAGGTTCATGGCTTTCTCCCCACCAGGCTGAGGAAAATCTCCTCCAGGGAACTCTGGCTGGAGTGCAGATCCCTGAAGTCGATCCCGTGATCATTGAGCCGGCGCAGCAGGTCGGCAATGCCGGTGTGCTCGGCACTGACGTCGAAGGTGTAGATCAGCTCGTGGCCATCCGCGGCCAGCGCCAGCGAGTACGCCGAGAGGCCGGCCGGTATGGCCTGCAACGGCTGTTGCAGGTGCAGGGTGAGCTGCTTCTTGCCGAGCTTGCGCATCAGGGTGCGGGTGGTCTCGACCAGAATGATCTCGCCGCCGTTGATGACGCCGACGCGGTCGGCCATCTCTTCGGCCTCTTCGATGTAATGCGTGGTGAGGATGATGGTCACACCGCGCTCGCGCAGGCGCCGCACCATCTCCCACATGTCGCGGCGCAGCTCCACGTCGACCCCGGCGGTGGGCTCGTCGAGAAACAGGATGTCCGGCTCGTGGGACAGGGCCTTGGCGATCATCACCCGCCGCTTCATACCGCCAGACAGGGCCATGGTCTTGCTGCGGCGCTTGTCCCAGAGGGAGAGGTCGCGCAGCACCTGTTCGATGTGCGCAGGGTTGGGCGCCTTGCCGAACAGGCCGCGACTGAAGCTGACCGTATCCCAGACCGTCTCGAACGCCTCCGCCACCAGTTCCTGCGGCACCAGGCCGATCTTCTCACGCGCGGCGCGGTAGTCGCGCACCACGTCGCAACCATCCACCTGCACCTCGCCGCGGGTCGGGTTGACGGTGCCGCAGATGACGCTGATCAGGGTGGTCTTGCCGGCGCCATTGGGGCCGAGCAGGGCGAAGATCTCGCCGCGCTGGATATCCAGGTCGATGCTTTTCAGCGCCTGAAAGCCATCGCCGTAGGTCTTGTTGAGCGCGCGGATGGTGATGACGGGTTGCACTGTTTTTCCTCTGCCGTGGTGGGCTCAAGCCACCGCTGATTCATTCGTTCGCAGCCTTAACCCAAGGCTGCGACTTCGTCGGCGGTGAGCAGGCGGTATTCGCCCTCCGCCAGCGCCGGGTCGAGGCTCACCGAACCTATCGCCTCGCGGTGCAGGGTTTCGACATGGCAGCCGATGGCGGCGAACATGCGCTTGACCTGGTGATAGCGCCCCTCGGTGAGGGTGACCCGCGCCGTCTGCTCGTCGACGCGCTGCAGGCCTGCAGGACGGGTACGTTGCTTTTCATCCTCGAGAAACAAGCCATCGGCGAAACGCCGCTCGGCGTTGTCCGGAATCGGCGTGTCCACCTCGACGTAATAGGTCTTTTCGCAGTGATGCCGCGGCGAGCGGATACGGTGTGACCAGACGCCATCGTCAGTGAGCAGCACCAGACCGGTGGCATCGATGTCGAGGCGCCCGGCGAAGTGCAACTGCTCGCGGTTGTCCTCATCGAGCAGGTCGATGGCCAGCAGATGGCTGCGGTCGCGGTGCGCGCAGATGTACCCCTGGGGCTTGTGCAGCATGAAGTAGCGCTGCCCGGGCTGGCGCAGGGGTTCGTCGCCGATGAACACTTCCGCCGTCTCCGGCACGTCCGCCTGGGGGTCGGTCAGCACCTGGCCGTCGACGCGCACCTCCCCTGCCTTGATCGCCTGTTTGGCGCGCTTGCGGGAGAGATCGGTGGTGTGGGCGAGGTACTTGTCGAGGCGCATGCCGGGTCCGGTCAGAGCGAATTGGCTGGGGTAAAGACAGTGCAGAAACGCGCAGTATAACGGTTGTCAGCAGGCCACGGCAGGCGCGGCAGACGCAAGCCCTTGCGCGAGAAAATGTTACAACATAACATCCCGCTATCGTGTCCCCCGCGTGGAGTCAGACCCATGAAGCATCCCGCCCCCATCCGCCTTCTGTTCGCCTCCCTGCTACTGCCCGCCGCCATTGCGGTCGCCGACGAATACGGCGCCAGCACCGACGCCCATGTCCATGGCGAGGCCTCGCTGCAGCTGGGCCTGGAGGGCCGGGAACTGTTCATGGAACTGACCAGCCCGGCAATGAACTTCCTGGGTTTCGAGCGCCTGCCGGCCAGCGATGAGGAGCGGGCGCGGGCCGCGGAGCTGAAGCAGCGCCTGCAGCAGGCGGATGCGGTGCTAGCCATTCCCGCGGCGGCCGGCTGCCGGCTGACCGCCGTGGAGGTGGAGGGCGAGGTGTTCGCGGTGCCGAAGGCCCCGGAGCAGGCCGGGGCTCACGGGCACACGCATGGTCATGAGCACGGGGATAAGGACAAGGACCAACAAAAGAGCAAGCACGAGCACGCCCACAAGCGCCGGCATGACGAAGGCAGCAAGCATGGGCATGGGCACGGGCACGGGCACGGCGAAGAGCATGGCCACAAACACAAACATGACCATGACCACAGCCATGGCCACTCCGATATTCACGCCAGCTATACCCTGAGCTGCGAGCAGCCCCAGGCCCTGCGCCGCATCGAGGCCAGCCTGTTCACGCTGGCCCCGGGGCTGGAGAGGCTGCGGGTACAGTGGATCACCGAGCAGGATCAGGGCGCCACCACCCTGACACCCGGGCGGCATGGCCTGCGCTGGTAATATCCAGGGCTCAGACGCCCTGCCGTGATGATTGCACGGTGGGGGTGACGCCGGGGTGCTTCGTGGAGAACACCACCGCTGGTGGTTACGCTGGGTTACTCCGTGGAAAACACCACCGCTGGTGGTGACGCTGGGTTACGCCGCGGAAAACACCACCGCTCGTGGTGACGCTGGGTTACTCCGTGGAAAATACCACCGCTGGTGGTGACGCTGGGTTACTCCGTGGAAAACACCACCGCTGGTGGTGACGCTGGGTTACGCCGCTGCGCGGCTAACCCAGCCTACGTCATGTACAACGTCGTGGGTTCGCCGCAAGCGCGTAGGCTGGGTTAGCGGCGACGCCGCGTAACCCAGCGTTCTCTCCGCCACCTCGCACACGCACCGAAACCCGCTCGAAGTGGCCGAGCCGCGTCTTGCGCCTTACGTCTTGCGCCTCCCCTAATACACATACTTCGTCACCGAGCCCGCCTTCAGGGTGTAGGCGGCCTCGGCGATTTCGTTTTCCATCGCCTCGGTGCTGAGGATGCCCTCGATCCAGAACGGGTCGTAGATCACCTGGGTGTGGAAGCCCTTGGGGTAACTGACGTGGATGATCTGGTTCGGCGGCGGCGGCGGCACGTGGATGCAGGCCCCGAAGTACGGCACCAGAAAAAACTCGGTAATCGCGCCCTCGTCGTTCATTTCCAGCGGCACCACGAAGCCGGGGATGCGCACCTCCGTTTTGTCCAGCTCCGGGCGCACACGATTGGAGGTGAGCACGTCCTCGATGGCCTGGTTGCGCGCCTGGGCGACCGCGTCCTCCACCTGCGCGGCCAGGCCGTCGAGGTCGAAGGGGTCCGAGTGATCGATCGGCGGCAGGTTGAGCATGGCCTCGCGGTCCGCATCGGTCAGCAGGTCCAGCCAGTCGAGCTCGCGCGGCTCCGCCGCCGCCCCCAGGCTGCACAGCAGCACCGCCGTCATCAGTACACGCAGCATCAGTCCACCTCGCATCACCACAGCCACCCTCCGGCCAACACCGTTATAGTGTAACATTCTCCCATTGATCACCTGTGCCTTTCGCAGCACCGGCAACAACCTGCAACCACCATGAGCCGTATGCCCGCAGCCGCCATCCACATCGAGCATCTGCAGTTCAGCTGGCCCGGCCAGGGTTTCGGGCTGTCCATTCCCGCCTGGCAGGCGGCGCCGGGGGAGCGGATCTTCCTCGTCGGCGCCAGCGGCAGCGGCAAGACCACCCTGCTCAACCTGCTGGCGGGCATCCATCGCCCCGCCGCGGGCCGTCTGGCGCTGCTGGGCACAGAGATGCAGGGCCTGCGCTCCGGCCGCCGCGACCACTTTCGCGCCGACCATATCGGGCTGGTGTTCCAGCAATTCAACCTGCTGCCCTACCTCAATGTGCTGGACAACGTGCTGCTGCCCTGCCGTTTTTCCCGCCTGCGCCGCCGCCGCGCCCAGGCCCAGGGCAAGCTGGAACAGGTGGCGCGGGATCTGCTCACCGACCTGGCCCTGCCGGCCAGCCTGCTGCGCCAGCATGTGACCCGACTCAGTGTGGGACAACAACAGCGCGTGGCGGTTGCACGGGCACTGATCGGCGCCCCGGAACTGATCATCGCCGACGAGCCCACCTCGGCCCTGGACACGGAACACCGTGACCGCTTCATCGAGCTGCTGCTGGAGCAGGCCGAGCGCGCCGGCAGCACCATCCTGTTCGTCAGCCACGACCGCGCCCTGGCGCGACACTTTGACCGGGTGGAGGATATGGGCACACTCAACCAGTGGAGGGAGGGCAACTGATGGTTCTGCTGCGCCTGACCGCACACAGCCTGTGGAACCGCCGCCTGAGCGTGGCGCTGACCCTGCTCTCCATCGCCATCAGCACAGCCCTGCTGCTGGGGGTCAACCACCTGCGCGAGGAAGCGCAGCGCGGTTTTTCACAGACCGTGTCCGGCACCGACCTGATCGTCGGCGCCCGCACCAGCTCGGTGAGCCTGCTGCTCTACTCCGTGTTCCACATGGGCTACCCGACCAACAACATCCGCTGGGAAAGCTACCAGCACTTCGACCAGCACCGCCTGGTGGCGTGGACCATTCCGCTGTCGCTGGGGGATTCGCATCGCGGTTATCGCGTCATCGGCACCGACCAGCGCCTGTTCGAACATTACCGCTATGGCGCGCAGCGCCCGCTGAGCTTCGCCGCCGGGCGCCCCTTCGAGGACACCTTCGAGGCGGTGATCGGCGCCGAGGTGGCTCGACGGCTGAACTACGCCCCCGGGCAGGAGATCGTCATCGCCCACGGCCTGGGCGAGGTCAGCTTTGCCATGCACGACCAGCATCCGTTCACGGTGGTGGGTATTCTGGAGCGCACCGGCACGCCGATCGTCCGGGGGGTGTACGTGGGCCTGGACGGTATCGAAGCCATCCACGTCGACTGGCAGCGCGGCGCGCACATGCCCGGCAGCGGCCGCGGCGTGGTGCCGGACGAGCCGGAGGAGATCACCGCCTTCCTGATGGGGCTGACGCGGCGGGTGGCCGCCTTCCAGCTGCAGCGCGACATCAGCCAGTTCCGCGGCGAGCCGCTGAGCGCCATCCTGCCCGGCGCCGCCCTGGCGGAGCTGTGGCAGATCCTGGCGGCGGTGGAGCAGGTGCTGCTGGTGATCAGCGGCTTCGTGGTGGCGGCCGGGCTGGCGGGCATGCTCACCACGCTGCTGGCCGGGCTGAACGAACGACGACGCGAGATGGCCATCCTGCGCGCGGTGGGCGCGCGGCCCTGGCAGGTGCTGTGCCTGCTGGTGCTGGAGGCGCTGTGGGTGTGCGCGATGGGCTGCGCACTGGGGGTGTTGCTGCTGATGGGCGGCGTGCTGCTGGCGCAGCCGCTGATCGCGCACCAGTTCGGCCTGCACATCGGCCTGCCCCTGCTGGATGGCTTCGCTCTGAGCCTGCTCGGTATCATCCTCGCCCTGGCCGCCGTGCTGGGGACGATCCCCGGGCTGATCGCCTATCGTCGCTCCCTGCAGGACGGCCTCACGGTGCGCGTGTAACAGGCGGGAACGCCAGAATCAGCCATCGGGCCTCAGCGCCACTGCGGCACGGCCTGCACCGGCAGGCTGCAGGCATTCCAGAAAGACGCGCAACGCCGTGGTGAAACTTGCATCGGACTCTCGCGTGATCAGCGAGATATCCGAATAGCGAAAGAAGCGCTCCGGCAACAGCGCCACCAACTCTCCCGAGCGCAGCCAGCGCTTTGCATAATGTTGGGGCAGGTAGCCCACAAAGGGGCCACTGAGGATCAGCATTGCCGCCGCCTCGACATTGGCCACCCTGGCCATGACCGATTCGCCCGTTGACTCAGGGCAAGGGAACTCTTCATCTCCCATAAAGCTGCGCACAACCTTGGCAGCCTCGGGAACCCGTTTCGCCAGCAAATCCGGAGCCGTGATACCGGCCAATGGATGGGCGCGACTGCAAACGAGAACATCCCGCTCCCGGTACAACACGCGCGTGTGCAAACCGGGAATCGTCCTGCTGAAGATACCCACCGCCGCATCCAGCTCGCCGGCCAGCACCTGGCACTCCATGTCATGTGGTGACAGGACCGCCACGCTGGTTTGAACGGTGTTGTGGGGACGATCATAAAAGCGCTGCAAGGCGAGCCGCAATGGACAGGCGGGATCTGTGATCAGATTGTCGATCAGGCCCAGACGCAGATGCCCCGCAAGGCCGCCACGCAACTCCATGGCGCGATGCTCCAATGCATGCAGCGCCTCGAAGAAGGTCTCGAGCTGGGCGTAGAACGCTTGTCCTTCTGTCGTCAGCCCAAAGCCGCTTCTGCCCCGGTTACACAAGCGCAAACCAAGGCGGGCCTCCAGTTGCGACATATGGTTGCTGATGGTGGATTGGCTGACATTGAGCAACGCCTGGGCATTGCTGAAGCCGTCGGCCTCCACCACGGCATGAAAAACCCTGAGCAGGCGCAAGTCGATATCACTGATGTGCATAGGACACCCGCCCCGGAGGAACGCGACACCTGTCACCGATGCAAATTGGGTGCCTGCAGCGCCACGGTGCCGGTCAATGGCTTCGACATGACTCGGGCAGCCAGGAACCATGCCCCCCGAAAACCAGTCAAGCCGCAGGACCTGGCGATCACAGCCTCCCCCGTTCGGTGCAGAAAAGCGACTGACGCACCAACATGAGGCGGCAAGCCCCGCCCGCCATGCTCCAGCCCGCCAACACTCAATGCAAACATTCAATCACCGCTATTTGTCCGCAGGTCCGGTCTGGTTAGGGTAACCAGGAACCACCGCTTTGTGTCGGTGCTTCACGGGAGTGGCCCATGCCGAAATCTGATCCGACACGGTTCCCCAATGCGGCCAGGAACAGACTGTGAGAAAACAATCCCTCTTTGCGCTGCGCGCACCGATTCCACGACCGGTATCCATTGCGGTTACCGCGGGAGTGTTCCTGGCCATCCTCACTGCCTGGGTGGTGCTCTCCTATGGCGGGTTTGTTCGCCCGGTATTCCTGCCCAGCCCGACTGCGGTACTGGAGCGCGCACTGGTACTCTACCGAAGCGAGATCCTTGTTGCGGACATCTGGATCAGTAACGTGCGGGTTTTCTCCGGGTTTCTGCTGGCCGCAGCCGTCGCAATTCCACTGGGCATGCTGGCGGGCAATCTGCAGATTTTCGCCGCCGCGATCAACCCTTTCATGGGTTTTCTGCGCTACATGCCCGTACCCGCGTTCATCCCCCTTCTGGTGCTCTACGCCGGCATCGACGAGGCGCCGAAAATCCTGCTTATCTTCATCGGAACCGTCGTTCAGATGACCATCATGATCGGGGATGTCACGCGACAGGTGCAGGCAGACCTGATTCGCGCCGCGATGGTTCTGGGCGCTGACAGCAGCGAGATTTTCCGCAAGGTCATCTGGCGGGGATCCCTGCCCGGCATCGTCGATGTGCTGCGCATCAACCTCGGCTTCGCGTGGACCTACCTGGTCGTCGCAGAGCTGGTCGCCGCTGGCGAGGGCATGGGCTTTCGCATTCTTCGCTCACAGCGGTTCATGCAGACCGATACGATTTTCCTCTACATCCTTCTGATCGGGCTGTTCGGCATCGTGTTCGACTTCGCTTTCCGGCAATTGCACCGACGGGCTTTCCCCTGGGCACAGGAGCAACTGCGGTCATGAGTCGACCCATTCTTCAGGCAACCGGGATTTCCCGCGTCTTTGACGGTGGAAGCAAGCGCGAACCGCTGACTGCCCTGCGCGCCATGGATCTGAACCTGGATGCCGGCGAGGTCGTCTGCCTGGTGGGATCCTCCGGCTGTGGCAAATCCACATTCCTGAATATCGTGGCCGGCCTGGACTGGGCAAGCGGCGGCGAACTCCTGCTGGATGGTGTGCCCCTGGAGGCACCCGGAGCCGATCGCGGCATGGTGTTCCAGAGGGACTCCCTGTTTCCGTGGCTGAGTGTGCGCGACAACGTGCGTTTTGGGCTCTCCCTGCGTTCCACGCGGCGCTCCCATGGTGTAGCGATGACACGGCTCTACAGCCACGCCGACGAACTGCTGCAGCGAGTCGGCCTTTGGGACTTTCGTGACAGTTACCCAAAGCAATTGTCCGGCGGCATGCGGCAGCGCGCCGGCATTGTACGCGCCCTGGCGACACGCCCGGCCATCCTGCTGATGGATGAACCCTTCGGAGCACTCGACGCGCAGACCCGGGAAGAAATGCAGATTCTTCTTATGGAGCTCTGTGCGGAACAGCACACCACCGTCTTGTTCGTCACCCACGACGTGGAGGAAGCGGTATTCCTCGGCGACCGGGTGGTGGTCATGCAGGCGCGGCCGGGCCGAATCGTGGCGGATATTCCGGTTCCGCTTCCACGCCCGCGCAACCAACGCACCAGGCTGCGCGAGGATTTCCAGGCAATCCGCGGCCAGGTGCTTGACCAACTGTACGAGAGCATGAGCGAACGTACATCGCCCGAGCAACCCCAGCTCACCAAAAACGGAGTCTTACCATGACGATACACAGGAAAATACTGCACTGCCTCAGCGCCCTCGCGTTGCTGTCTTGTTCTATCCTGGCTCACGCGGATGCACTTCGCATTGGCTACAACCAATGGGCGGGTTTCGCACCCGTGTTTGTCGCGGCGGACAAGGGTCTGTTCAAAGCCGAAGGCATCGAAGTCGATTTGCGCTCCTTTCCCGGACCCGCCGACAGCATTCCGGCACTGGTCGCGGGCCACCTGGATTTATCACTGACCACACCGGATGCACTGATTCCGCTGAACTACGACGGCGTAAAGTTGCTTGCCGTCATGGTGCTGGAT
>JBJHBY010000001.1:56896-67914 GCA_050485745.1 Gammaproteobacteria bacterium
CTCCCATGGTGGAGACGGCATCATCGCGAAAGAGAGTATCAGCAGCGTTGCCGACCTGCGAGGCAAACGCATTGGCGTGACCGAAGGTGAAGTCAACCACCTGCTGCTGATGCTCGCACTGGAACAAGCCGGGCTTGGCAGCAGGGACGTTCGCATTGCCAACATGAATGCAGATGACGCCGGAGCAGCCTTCATCGCCGGCCAGCTGGACGCCGCGGTGACCTGGGAGCCCTGGCTCAGCAACGCCGTCAATGAAGGTGCCGGCAAGGTGCTTTTCACCTCAGCAGATGTGCCCGATATGCTGATCGACATCGTCGCAGTCACCCCCGCGACGCTGCATGCCCGGGAGCAGGACATCGCCGCCTTCGTTCGCGCCGTCGACCAGGCACTGATTTTCATGGCCACCGAGCCGGACGCCAGCAACGCCATCGTCGGACGCTGGCTGGACATCGATGCCGAGGAGATCGGTGAAATGCTGGAGGGTATTCGGCTGTACGGCTCTGCACACAACACCGTTTTATTCTCGGGAGAGAACCCGGATGCCGATATCGTTGAATCATTCAAGCGTATCGGAACCTTCCTGAAGAGCCAGGGGCTTGCCCAGGGTCGCACCAACGCAAAGGAGATGCTGGATGGCCGCCTTTTCACTGACTGACCTGGCGACCGGTGCCAACACCCGGCAGGTGAGCTGTCGGGACGGCCGCCACTTTGTCTTGCGGCCGGATCGAACCGCACTGGTCATCATTGATATGCAGCGTGATTTTTGCCAGAGCGGTGGCTATGGCAGCGAATCAGACGCCGCGGCCGTTGCCCGCTTTGGCGGCCTGATACCTGCGATCGACAAGGTTCTTCAGACGGCCCGCAAGACCGGGCTGGAGGTGATCTTCACCCGCGAAGGCCATCTGCCGGATCTCAGCGACATCACTCCGGCAAAGATGCAGCGTTCGCTGGCCTACGGAAGCCCCTACGGAATGCGTGGCCCCATGGGTCGAGTGCTGATCCGGGGCGAATACGGTCACGACGTGGTCGACGCCCTGAAGCCCGCACCCGGGGAGCCCATCGTCGACAAGCCCGGCTACGGGGCGTTCCACAGCACGCCGATGGAGCAGATCCTGCGCGACCGCGGCATCGAGGACCTGATCTTCACCGGGGTCACCACGGATGTGTGCGTATTCTCTACCCTGCGGGAAGCAGTCGACAGAGGATTTCGTTGCCTCACACTGGAGGACTGCACCGACGCCTTCACCCCCGGAATGCGTGAAGCCAGCCTGACCATGATTGAAAGCGAAGGCGGCATCTTCGGCTGGGTGAGCAATTCTTCTGCCCTGATCAAGAGCCTGGCCCCTTGAGCGAGCATGGCCCACAAGATCATCACCGGCCAACGGGAACACAGTGGATGACCAGGAGAGTGATCCTTTCAGACGACGATGGAGACGAACAACCTCACAGAAAGGTACAGACCATGAAAAATCTGAGCTGTATGCTGACCCTGCTCCTGATACTGACCCTGCCCGGGGTCGCGGCCGCGAACGAGAGGTTACGTGTCGGCCACGATCTCTGGATCGGCTTCTCCGGCGTTTTCCTGGCCCAGGAGCTGGGCTACTTCGCCGATGCCGGGCTCGACGTGGATATGCGGGGCTTCCCTGGCCCGGGGGATTCGATTCCTCCGGTATTGGCCGGGCACCTGGATATCACCCTGACCACACTGCACAATCTGGCCCTGATCGCCGGCACGGACAACGCGGAGCTTTCCGCTGTTTATTTCCTTGATTCATCCCACGGCGCGGATGCCATTGTCGCCCGCCGGGGAATCGGCTCTGTCGCCGAGTTGCGCGGTCGGGACGTGGCGGTGACCCTGAACGAAGCCAACCACATGCTGTTGATTCTGGCGCTGGAAGCGGCAGGCATGAGTGAAGCGGATGTCCGCCTGGTCAACATGAGTGCTGACGATGCCGGTGCCGCCCTGCTCGCCGGCCGTGTGGACGCTGCAGTTACCTGGGAGCCCTGGGTGAGCCGCGCGCGCTCCGGAGGCGATGGCCATGTGATCTTCTCCACCCGGGATGCACCGGACACTATCCTCAACACCATCACCGTGCGCCGTGACACGCTGGAGAAGCGGCCAGAAGCCCTGAAAGCCTTCATTCAGGCGGTGGATCGGGGCGTGGCATACCTTCGCAGTCATCCGCAACGGGCCATTCCCATCATCGCGCGCTGGCTGGAAGCCGACGAAGGCGATGTCAGCGACATGTTGGCGGATGACGAGATCTACAACATCGCCGAGAACCGTGCCTTGTTCCAATCGCCGGATGCCAGCGGCATGAAGGCGCTGGAAACAGTGATCGACTTTCTGTACGACCGCGAGCTGATACAGCGGCGCCCGAGTGCGGAGGAACTGACCGATGACCGCTTCATCCGCTGACCCGAATCCCGACGCGACGGTCACCGGCAGTACTGACGAGCAAGGTATTCGCCTCGCCATAGCCGTTGCGGAGGAAGCCCTGCGCCTGGGGGAGCTGCCCTTCGGTGCGGTGCTGGCCGACCCGAGCGGCCGAATCGTGCTGGAGGAGCGGGATCGGGTGGCAGAACTGAGGGACCGCACCCAACACGCGGAGACCCGGTTGGTGAAAACGGCCTGCGCCCGATTCGGCCCGGACTTGACGGGATTCACCCTCTACACCACCTGCGAACCCTGTGCCATGTGCTTCACCACCGCCTGGCTGGCACAGGTATCACGCATCGTGTACGGCACCAACATGCAGGCAGTTTACCGGCGCAGTGGCGGCCGCCACCGGGAAATGCCGGTAACCGCCAGCGCCATGAACCGTTCAGGTGGCGGCAGTATCGTGCTGGTCGAGGGGGTGCTCGCGCAGGACTGTCTCGCCTTGTTCGATGCCGTGGACTTCTCCTCGAACCCGGTTTGATCGAGGCTCCACGGCCCGTCTCCGGCCCTGCCGCCCCCTCCCACTCATTTGATGGGCGGCGGCGATGGCACATCCGCGCCATCGCTTGCCGGCCCGACGTCGCTCCCCAGCGACCAGATGACGCAGATTTAACTTTACCGGGCCAGACTCGCCATTTAGCGTAACCCTAACGCTAATAAACCTGCTTCCGGCGCCGTTCGGGCCAACCATCCCCGACCCGAAGCAGACCGACACTGTGTTCCAGCGACCAGTTTGCCGTCGGTCATGCCTTCAACCCACCGGGGGGGTTTACCATGAGAGCCGTTCCTTTCAAGCGCACCGCTGTCGCGGCCAGTGTTCTGGCGTGCCCGCTCTTCCTTCCAGCTCTGGCCGTGCAACCAGCGCAGGCACAGGGGGCCGCCGTTCTCGAGGAGATTGTGGTCACCGCGACGCGCCGGGAAGAAAGCCTGATGAACGTCGGGGTTTCAGTGATCGCCATCGATTCCAGGCAACTGGACCGGGAGGCACGCCGCGGCCTGGAGGACGTCAGCGAACTGGTCCCCAACGTGGTGCTGGAACGCCAGGGCGGTGCCAACAGCCAGCGCCTCGCGGTGCGCGGCATCAGCAGCCCACCTCTGGATGATGTCGAGAGCTCGGTGGCAGTGTTCATCGATGGTGTGTACAACCCGAAAGCACGCAGCGCCTTTGTGCCGCTCTATGACATGGAGCGGGTGGAAGTCCTGCGCGGCCCCCAGGGGGCGCTGTTCGGCAAGAACTCCATCGCCGGCGTACTCAACATGGCCACCGCCCGGCCCACCCAGGACTTCGAGGCGATCATCGACCTGCGCGCCGGCAATCGCAATTCACACGAGGCCATGCTGGCGGTTTCCGGCGGACTGACCGACACCCTGAGCGCACGCTTCACCGCCTTCAACCGGCGCACCGGCAACTGGCTCGATAACCGCATCGGCCCGGATGCCGGCGGCCTGGGCACCGAGGCCTACCGCCTCAACCTGCAGTGGAATCCGGGTGAGCGCACCCAGGTCGGCCTGAAGCTGGAGAGTTTTCACGACCGCTACAACAAGGGCACTGAACAGCTGATCAGTGTCGATGCCCAGGATGCGCCCTTCTTCGGGTCGGTCAGCACCCGGCTCAACGACCGGACCGAATCGAGCACGGGCAGTGCCTTCGGCGCCGAGTTCAACCGCAACCCGCGCCAGGTGCTGACCACTTCGGCCGATCTGCTGGCCCTCAGCGTCAGCCACGCCTTCAGCAACGATCACGAGCTGGCCGCCACCTACGGCTACTCGGACTTCGGGCTCAAGGCCCAGGGCAATACCCAGAACACGCCGTTGCTCGGCATCTACCTGAACTCCACCACCCAGTTCAAGACCCACAACCTGGAGCTGCGCTGGTCGTCACCTGTGGACCAGCGCTTTCGCTACACGCTTGGAGCCTATGTCGAAGACAGCGAAACGGACCGCACCAAGGGGGACTCCCAGCTCAACTTTGAAAACCTCGGCCCCGTGGTCAACATGGTGATGCAGCTGCCGCCGCCAAACGGCGCTGGAGCCGACCCGGGCGACCTGCTGGACCTCACCTCCATGGCCCTGGCGCTGCAATACGTGCAGCCGGCGGACTTCGTCTCCGAAGTCAGCTCCTTTGCACTCTTCGCCGAGGGTACTTTCGATATCGACTCACGCTGGTCGCTGACCGCCGGGCTGCGCTATGCCTGGGACCGCCTCGAATTCGACAAGGCCTTCGATATTTTTGACGCCAATGGCGAGGTGTTTCTGTCGCCGGCTTCATTCGCCGGACTGGGCGCGGACCCGGTGACCGCGTTCACCTACTCAGCAGTGGCGCAGGGTATCTTCGGCACTTTCATGGCATTGCCAGGGACACCGCGCGACCAGCTGGTGCGCAAGGACAACATTCTGTTGCCCTCCGCCAAACTGGAATTCCGGCCCGATGACAACAGCCTTTACTACCTGACCATCCAGACCGGCTACAAGAACGGCGGCTTCAATGCCTCGACCCTGGGGCTTTCCACCGAGTTCGAGGAAGAGGAGTCGATCTCGGCGGAGCTCGGCGCCCGCCTCACCCTGCTTGAGGGCCGCGGCAGGCTCAATGTCGCCGCCTTCTATACGGAATTCGACGACCTCCAGGTCGGCGTTGTCGACCCGGTCAGCGGCGCGGTCAGCTTTACCAATGCGGCTTCGGCCACCTCCTGGGGCCTCGAGGTCGATAGCCAGTGGCTGCTCCAGGAAGGCCTGATCGTCAGCCTCGCTTACGGCTATCTGAACGCGGAGTACGACCGCTTTCGCAACGCGGGCTGTAACGTTCAGCAAAAGCTGGCCCTGCCGCCGAATACGCCCTGTACCCAGGACCTGAGCGGCGAGCCCCTGACGTACTCACCCGAACACTCGGCCAGCCTGGCCATCGACCACACGCGCCCTCTCTGGGATCGACTGGAACTGCAGGGCAATCTCAGCATGAGCTACTCCAGCGGCTTCTACAACGATCAGGGTAATTCCCGCGAATTGAAATCGGACAACTCCACCCTGCTGCATGGCCGCATCGCGCTGCATGACCCCGTGCAGCAATGGACACTGGCGATGATCGTTCGCAACATCACGGACCGGCGTGACCAGGTACGTGGCCAGACCGGCTCCAACCGCGGCACAGAAACCCTGTTCGGCACGATCCGGCCGCCCCGCTCAATCTGGCTACAGGTGGAAAAGCGCTTCTGATGAGGGCCGGCCGGTTGACCCGGCCGGAATCGATATCTCAGGTGAATTACAAGCCATACACAGAGACGTAAAACGATTTACCGTCGTCGCCTTCCTCGACGGTATAGGCAATAGGCACTTCGTCTGCTTGACCCGTTGCGCTGTCGGTGATGATCAGCCGGTCATCGCATTCGCGATTGGGGGCTATTTTTTCCGAGAAGCTTATTCTTTTTCAATCCGCCTCAACTCAGCGGACAAAACAAAAAGCCTAAATACACACCATGCAACGATAGGAACGCTGATGATAAACATCATATTCACGACGTTATCATTGTTCAGCACATCAAAGATTGGTTCGCCCTGACCGCCGAACCGCGCATGAAACGCCAAGGCCAATACGATCATCGGAATAGCATCAATATAGCCAATCATCGCAATGGATTTCTGTACTTTCTTTTTTCTTTCTTCCTTGTCCACTTTCGTACTCCCGGATGTTTCTAACGGTTAATAACCAATTAACGACCCGACCAAAACACATGCACCAAAGCGCCAGAGGAAAGCCCGGTCAGTATCGTCATTCTCTCGAAATTCTACGCATTTTTTATATAACAACATAACGGTACTGCAGGGAACATGAACCGCCCCGGGTTTTGAGGAGGCCCCAGTATCTGAGGGAATGGAGCCATGAACAAGTCAAACAAGTTTTCCTCCGAGGTTCGAGAGCGTGCGGTGCGGCTGGCCAAAGCGGGTATCGATCCGTCGGGGGGCAGCAAAGGTGACAGTTACGACAACGCGTTGGCCGAGGCCATCTGGCCGCAGGAGAGTGCCTGAGGTCTCTGTTGATGGCATCGACACAGGGGTGGGGGTCGGGGTGGGATCCATAGTCGGCGAGGATTCTCCGTATCCCATTTCAATATGGTACACGACCAGGGGCTTGTGGCAAGCCCCTGGTGACCCTGTTTAATTGCCGCCTTTATCTACCCGGTGAGGGGGCAAGAATGACTCAATCAAGCAATAAGCATGCAGTGGTGATCGCCGGAGCTGGGCCAACGGGCCTGATGTTGGCGGGGGAGCTGGCCCTGGCGGGAATTGATGTCGCTGTTGTCGAGCGACGCGCCAATCAGGAGCTGGGCGGATCGCGCGCAGGCGGTCTGCACTCTCGAACCATTGAGATCCTTGATCAGCGCGGAATCGCAGAACGGTTTCTTTCGGAGGGTCACGTCGCCCAGGTCGGGCAGTTCGCCGGGGTAACGCTGGACATCAGCGACTTCCCCTCCCGACATCCCTACTCGCTCGGGCTCTGGCAGAACGACATTGAGCGCATACTGGCCGACTGGGTCGGTGAACTGGCAGTGACGATCTATCGCGGGGCCGAGGTGACAGGTTTCGCGCAGGACGCAACCGGCGTCGACATTGCATTGTGCGGCGATCAATCGCTGCGGGCGGAGTATCTTGTCGGGTGCGATGGAGGACGCAGTGTGGTCCGCAAGGCAGCCGGCATCGAGTTCGTGGGGTGGGATCCGACCATGAGCAGCCTGATCGCAGAGGCTGAGTTGGCTGAGGAGCCGGAGTGGGGTACCCGCGAGGATGCGATTGGCGTCCATGGTCTCGGCAGGGTGGAGTACGAGATCCGCGACGGCGAGGTGGTCTACGCGGATAGCGGGCCGGCGCGAATCATGGTGACTGAAGCGCACATCAACACCGCCGGCGAGGTCACTCTCCGCGATCTCAGCGACGCACTCATCGCCGTCTACGGCACAGATTACGGGGTCCACAGCCCCCGCTGGATCTCCAGGTTTACCGATATGACCCGGCAAGCTGCGACCTACCGCGACAGACGGGTTCTACTGGCGGGCGATGCGGCACACGTGCATGCCCCGGAAGGTGCACAAGGCCTGCAGATTGGCGTGCAGGATGCGGTGAATCTGGGCTGGAAGCTGGCTCAGGTGATCAACCGGACATCTCCGGATAGCCTCCTGGATACCTACCACGCCGAACGCCATCCAGTCGCCGCCCGCATACTACGCACCACGATGGCGTATGTTGCGCTCCGCCGGTCGGACGCACGCACGGAAGCCTTGCGCGACACCATAGCCGAACTCCTCAGGGCGGACGACCCTCGCCGCCGATTCGCCGCGATGATGTTCGGCCTGGACATTCATTACGACCTCGGCGAGGGGCACCCGCTGCTCGGACGCCGGATGCCCGATCTCGACCTGATCACGACCAACGGCCCGCTACGGGTCTTCACCCTGCTGCACGGCGCGCGGCCGGTGTTACTTAACCTCGGTGATCCTGGCAGCTTCGATATTACACCCTGGGCAGACCGGGTTCAGTACGTCGACGCCACATACGTCGGCACATGGGAGCTTCCGGCACTCGGTGTGGTTGACGCTCCCGCTGCGGTGTTGATCCGGCCAGATGGATATATAGCCTGGGTGGGAGACCAAACCCAACGAGGGCTCGTGGAGGCATTAAGCACCTGGTTTGGGCTACCGGCAGCGACGACGTAGCGAGCCGGCGTTGAGATAGGTGTAGCAAACGCCAAAAGCCGCCAACACGCGAGGCATATTTGTGAAAGCGAATCCGAAACGAAAAGGCTGTTGCCGTGCCTGCGACTTCCAGCCTCGTACGCGCTCACAGCACACCCAGCGCCTTCAGGCTTGCCATTCCCAGTTGGACACGCTTACCAGAATCAGATGCTTCACGAATATCCATGTTCATTGCAAAAGCAAACAAGGAATCGTCCTTCTCGACCCAGCCAACCCACCACCCGACCCCAGGCCCAGGCGCGTTTTCCCAGCCCGATTTTCCGTAAAGCGCCCAGCCTTCTCCCCTCTCAAGGAGAACAATCTCTCGCACAGCAGACTGAATATCAGTGGAGACTGGCAGCTGATTGCGTGCCAGTCGCAACAGAAACCTGGATTGCTCAATGGCACTGACCTCAAGCGGGCCGTCCAGCCAGAACCTATCGATACTATTCCCTATGTCATTGTTTCCGAAATCCAGATCTCCGACATGTTTACGCATTGACTCGATGCCGATACGCCGGGCCAGCGCCTGATAAACCGGGACATTGGACACAGTGATGGCCTCCCTCAGCCCCATGTCCTTTTCCCATGCCTCAAAGATTTGTGATTGACCACCATACGGCAGCAATTCGTCCACACTTTCAACCGCACCAACCGAAAGCCCGATAAGGCTGTTTGGAATCTTGAAAGTAGACGCAGGAACAAAGCGTGTATTGGCTCTTGGCTGGTTAAAACCCGTGATTATTCCAGTATCTGCATCAAGCAAGACAAAGGTACCCGTCATCTCAGCATCTAGAAACAACTGTTCAACCTCTTTGCTCTCCCTCCAGCCGGATGAACAGCCGGAAAATACAGCGCAGAAAAGTAATGCGACGAGCATTTTCTTCATAGTTTCTGAGCCTTCCGCCAGCCATCAGCCACGCGAGTTACGAGCGCCGGCGAACGGCATTGTATGATTGAAAAAATACCGCTTTGAGCGCCTCATTAACGGGGAAATGGACAAAAAAGTCCGTCACCAGCCGCGTCCCGTGAATCGTGAATCGGCTGCAGAGCCTTGCCAAATGGCTTCGGGTCAGCTCAGGGGGGGCATCCATTGACCTGCAAGACCAGGCAGAGGTAGCCATAGTCGTCGCCACAAGCCTCGTAGACCTCCCCCTCCCGCCGAATGGCGGTATAGACATCGAGCTCGCCTCGTCGAGAGATCGCGTTTTGGAGCGGCAACTCGAGGCCGTTATAATACGCCTGCCAGTCTCCGGCCGGTAGCCGAAACGAGCCCAGCAGGTCGTAGCCCGCGCTCCGGGCCTGATCGATGCGTGTCAGCTCATCCCGCATATCAGGATACTCGTCCGCAAAGAAGGCACGCGCGCGCTCGGCCGGCTTGGCGACAAACCAGACGAGTTCGGTCACGACGAGGCAGCCGCCTGATCGAAGCAACGGTCGCCAGCATCGCAGGGCATTCTCGAACCCGATCGAATATGCGCTACCTTCGGCCCAGACCAGATCAAAACCGGTGCCGAGCGAGGTGGCATCCGCCATGTCTGCAGACACCGTCGTGATGCGCTCAGTGAGGCCGAGTTCTCCGGCAACCGCTCGCAATGTCACCAGGAAAGGTGGATGAATATCCACCGCAGTAACGTGTGCTCTGGTCTCCTGAGCGAGAACAATCGTCGAGCTACCAGTTCCGCAACCCAGGTCAATCACACGCTCGACCTGCAGGGAATTCGGCAGCAATCGCAGCGCGCGACGGGTGCTGTCCGAGCTTCCGGGCCCCTGCCGGGGCGTGTCTTCGAAGAGCTCGAAAAGCAGCTTGAGTTCGTGGGATTCCATGGATTCACCTATCCGATCGACGTAGTGGTCATTGGGCCGTCCAATGCCTCGTGTAGCGACGCTTCCCTGCCACAGAGCTGGCGACAGAAGATCCGGCAAGGCTCGCCAAAAGGTAAATTACTGAAGAAGCCCCGGTAAGCTCCGCGACGTCGTCATCAATAATTCGGCTCAGCTCCAGGCCGAGAGCGTTCCTGTAGAAGTCTATAGCAGGTGTTAGCTCTGGCACGTCGATGTTAACGACTATTCTCATGCGCTTCCCATCAATTCAAGTGGGGCTGGTCTTATCTATATGAAAGTGGACGCCGTTATTCACACAGTGGACTTGCCCCAGTACAGTAGGCACTTCTAGGCTACGCCGCCTTTTGGCGTCGGCCTGCCTTGCCTTGTTATGGGTATTTTGGCAGAATGTACCAATATTTGGTACAGGAGGCTCCCCGTGGCTAGAAATACCAGCATTACACTTGGCCCCCACTTTGACGAGTTTATAGCTTCTCAGGTTGAAAATGGACGCTATGGCTCGGCGAGCGAGGTCGTGCGTGCCGGACTGCGGCTGCTTGAAGAAACGGAGAGCAAGCTTGAAAGGCTCAGACGCCTCTTGGATGAAGGCGAGCAAAGCGGGATAGCGGAATACTCCCTTGAAAGCGTAATTGCTGAGCTGGATGACGAAGCTCACTAATGCGCCCATACTTACTCACCGCCGCCGCCCGAAAAGACCTTATTGATATTGGCCGCTTTACCGCTGAGAAGTGGGGAAAGCGGCAACGCGACAAATACCTCAAGCAGCTTGATGATGCCTTCAAGCTGCTTGCTCGCCAGCCTGAAATAGGCCGCGATGCGGATGACATAAAGCCTGGGTACAAAAAGTTCAGCCAAGGTAGCCATATCGTCTTTTACCGAGCTGGCACGGAATCCAAGATCGTCGTGACCCGAATCCTCCATAATAGTATGGACGTGGATCAGCACCTCTAAAACCCATAACGCCGCCAACACAGGCCGAGCGACAGCGAAGTCCAGCCCATGCGCCTTTTGCA
>JBJHBY010000002.1:0-45008 GCA_050485745.1 Gammaproteobacteria bacterium
GTACAGGCCCACGCCCTCGGCGCCGCGCTCCAGGGAGCGGGCCACGTCCGCCATCAGGCCGGTGTTCACCCAAAGGGGCACGCGGTGGCCGTCGCGGGTTTCACAGGGCAGGTCGCGCAGGGCCTCGAGCCCGCGGGAGAGCTCCTGCTCCTCGCGCACGATGGCCTCGAACTGGGTGCGCAGTTCCGGTGTCGGGCTGTAGTAAACGAAGCCGTTGTAGCCGTCGAGGATCAGCTCGCTGCCCTCGATCTGGGTAAAGGGCAGGTCCACCGCGCCCATCACCGTGGGAATACCCATGGCGCGAGCCAGAATGGCGACGTGGGAGTTGCCCGAGCCGCGCACGGAGACCAGCCCCACGAGCTTGTCCTTGGGTACCTCGCCCAGCATGGAGGCGGTCAGTTCCTCCCCCACCAGGATGGTGTCATCGGGGTACACCGTGGGCTCGGTGTTGGCGGCCTGCAGATACGCCAGCACCCGGCGGCCCAGATCCTTGACGTCGACGGCGCGTTCCTTGAGGTACGGGTCGTCCATCATCTCGAAGGTGCGCACATGGGACAGGATGACCTGCGACAGGGCACCCTGGGCCCAGTTGCCGGCGCGGATGCGTTCGTCCACTTCCGAGGCGAGGGCGTGATCGTCGAGCATGCGCAGGTAGACGTCGAACAGGGCCTGCTCTTCCGGCGCCAGGCGCGTGGACAGCTTCTGGCTCAGGGCCTGCATGTCCTGCCGTACCAGCGCCAGGCATTCGTGGAAGAAGCGTATTTCCGCCTCCGGGTCGCCACAGCCGCGTGTCGGCACAGAGCCGAGATCCGCCGGAGGGGAGACCACCACGGCATGGCCGATGACCACGCCCGGCGCGCCGCCGACACCCTGAAAGCGGGCCCCGCCACGCTTCTGGCCGCCACCCGCCGCGACGGCGTGGATGGCACCCGTGGCCTGGGCGTGGGCGATGACCCCGGCGAGTTGTGCCGAGCAGGTGACGAGGAAGGCTTCCTCATTTTCGTCGAAGCGGCGCCGCTCCTGCTGCTGTACCACCAGCACGCCCAGCACCTTGCGCTGGTGAATGATGGGGACACCCAGGAAGGAGCTGTAGCGCTCCTCACCGATACCGGGCAGGAACAGGAAGTTGGGGTGAGACTCGGCGTCGTCGAGGTTGATCGGTTCCTCGCGCTTGGCCACCTGCCCCACCAGGCCCTCGTCGGGCGCGAGGCTGATCTTGCCGATGAAGCTGGGGTTGAGGCCCTCGTTGGCCATGAAGTGCAGGCGCCCGGTCGCCGGCTCGCGCAGGTACACGGTGCAGACCTCGGTGCCCATGGCCTCACGGACCCGCTGCACAATGATGTTCAGGGCAGATTGCAGGTCATCCGCCGCATTGACTTGCTGGACAATGCTGCGGAGAGACTCAAGCATGGCGGAATCCTTGACTCACTGGGGGCTGACCAGGCGCGCGTGGCGGGGGGCGAGTTCCTTCATGGCGCGGCGGTAGACCTCGCGTTTGAAGGGCACGACCTGGGACAGCGGATACCAGTAGCTGACCCAGGCCCAGTGGTCGAACTCGGGTTTGTCGCCACAATCCATGCGTACCGCGTCGTCCCCGGACAACATCTGCAGCAGGAACCACTTCTGCTTTTGCCCGATGCACACCGGGCCGCGGCCGCGCTGCCGCACCATCCGCTCTGGCAGGCGGTAGCGCAGCCAGCCGCGGGTGCTGGCGAGAACGCGCACGTCCTGCGGGTGCAGGCCGACCTCCTCGTGCAGTTCGCGGAACAGGGCCTCCTCCGCACTCTCGTCCTGCTGGATGCCGCCCTGGGGAAACTGCCAGGCGTCCTGGCCGACACGACGGGCCCACAATACCTCGCCCCTGGCGTTGGCCAGGACGATTCCTACATTGGGGCGGAAGCCTTCGGCGTCGATCACGGACAAGCCTGCGTGGGGTCGGGGTACAGCCAAAGTATTGTTCCATAAATGCTCTGGCCCGAACAATCCTGCTCCTAGGGGGCTTTGTAAAGTACTGCCGCATGGCGGGGCTTGCCGTCCGGGTTGGTCCGGTGTGGCCGGGAGCGTTATCCTATGGCCTTTTTGACGGGGGTGCCGACGCTTGGCTCTGGCGATTTTCGATCTCGACAACACCTTGCTGGGTGGCGACAGCGACCATGCCTGGGGGGAGTTCCTGGTGGCCCGTGGCCTGGTGGATGCGGTCAGTTATCGGGAGGGCAACGACCGCTATTACCGTGCGTATCAGGAGGGCACACTCGACATCCATGAGTTCCTGGCCTTCGCCCTGGAGCCGTTGACGCGAATCGAGGCCGAGACGCTGCGCCGGCTGCAGGAGGAATTTCTGCGCGAGATGATCGAACCGATGCGCCTGCCCCGGGCCGAGGCGCTGCTGACGGAGCACCGCGAGCGCGGTGACCTGTTGCTGATCATCACCGCCACCCACTCGGTGGTGACCCGGCCGATCGCCGCACTGCTGGGGGTTGAGCACCTGCTCGCGACCGAGCCCGAGGTGGACGGCGGCCGTTACACCGGCCGCGTCGCCGGAGTGCCCTGTTTTCGCGAGGGCAAGGTCGAGCGCCTGCAGGCCTGGCTGGGTGAGCACGGCCAGGCGTTGGCGGGCGCTCACTTCTACAGCGACTCCCACAACGACCTGCCGTTGCTGGAGCGCGTGGATCACCCGGTGGCGGTGGACCCGGATCCGCAGCTGGAGAGCACGGCCCGTGAGCGCGGCTGGCGAGTGATCAGCCTGCGTGAGTGAGCCGCTGCCTCTCGGGGGCTTGCTCTCAGGGGTGGCGGAGAACCCGTGTGAACACGCTCTTCAGGTAGTCGGTTTCCGGAATTGACGGGTGGACAGGGTGATCGACGCCCTGGCCACAGTGCTCGAGAATCTGCAGGTGGCGGTCGACGTGGCGTGCCGCACCGCGCAGTACGTCGACCAGGGTCTCTCTCGCCAGGTGCAGGGAGCAGGAGGCGGAGATCAGGCAGCCATCCTCGCTGAGCAGGCGCAGCCCCAGCTCGTTGATACGCCGGTAGGCCTGCTCCCCGGCCTTCTGGTCCTTGCGCCGGGGGATGAACGCCGGCGGGTCGAGGATGATGGTGTCGAAGCGCGCACCGCTGTCCGCCAGCTCCTTCAGGCGCTCGAAGGCGGAGCCCTCCAGGGTCTCGACCCGGTCCTCGACCCCGTTCAGCCCGGCGTTGCGGCGCACGCCTTCGAGGGCGGTGGCGGAGCTGTCCAGACAGGTCACATGGCTCGCGCCCAGGCAGGCGGCCTGGATGCCCCAGCCGCCGATGTAACTGAACACATCGAGTACCGAACGTCCCTGCACGTAGGGCGCCAGGCGGCCCCGGGCCGCGCGGTGGTCATAGAACCAGCCCGTCTTCTGGCCACTGGCCAGCGGCGCCAGGAAGCGCACCCCGTTCTCCTCCAGCTCCGCCAGCTCGGGTACCTCGCCAAGGGCACTCTCGACGTAAGTGGGCAGTTGCTCACCCGCGCGGCTGCGGCTGTCGTTCTTGAGCAGGATAGCGCTGGGCCGCAGTACCTGCTGCAGGGCTTCAAGCAGGGCCTCGCGCTGCCGCTCCATGCCGGCAGTGCTGATCTGCACCACCAGGACATCGCCGTAACGATCCACCACCAGCCCGGGCAGGCTGTCGCTGTCGCCGTAGACCAGGCGGTAGAACGGGCGCGCGAAGAAGCGTTCGCGCAGGCTCAGGGCGACCTGCAGGCGGTGGATCAGCAGGGAGCGGCCGAGGCGGTGGCGGCGGTCACGGCTGATCAGGCGGGCACAGATCAGGGTATGCGGGTTGACGTAGCCGCTGCCCAGCCACTGGCCGCCGGCACTGAAGACGTCCACCTCGTCGCCCGGGGCAAAGGGTTTCAGCGGGCTGCGGGCGGTATCGACCTCGTTGCTGTAGACCCAGTTGTGACCGCCGCGCAGGCGGCGCTCGGCGCGGGGTTGCAGATGCAGGGCGGGCAGTTCGGGCTGGGTCATCGCGGGGTCTCCGGGCGGGGCGGGCATTATACGCAGCCCCGGGGCGTCGCAGACAGTCATGCGACTGGCGGCGACGCCACCTTTGGTTACACTTGTACCCCGGGAGCGACCCCGGTGATCGCAGCGGGAGGCCGGCCATGGCCATGGAATTGACCGTCGAACAGATTCGCAACGTGCTTGCGGGCATTGCCGTGCCGCCGCAACCCCAGATCATGGTCGACCTGCAGATGGAGCAGCTGGCTCCGGACCGGGACATCCGGCGCATTGCCCAGCTCATCAGCCAGGATGTGGGCTTGTCGGGCAGTATCCTGAAAACGGTGAACTCGCCGTTCTTCGGTCTCAAGAACAAGCTCACGTCGGTGCGCCAGGCCTGCGACCTGCTCGGTATCGAGAGCGTGGTCAACATTCTCAATGCCCTGTCGATTCGCGGTGAACTGTCGGATGAGGACATCGTCGAGATGGGGCGCTTCTGGGACAGCGCCCAGGATGTGGCCATGGCCTCCGCCACCATCGCCAAGCAGATCGGCGCCCGCTCCCCGGAGGAGGCCTATACCTTCGGCCTGTTCCACAACTGCGGCATTCCCCTGCTGGTGCGGCGCTTTCCGAGTTACGTGACGGTGATGCGCGAGGCTTACGCCGAGCCGCAGCCGCGCATCATCGACGTCGAGAACCGCTACTTCAACACCAATCACGCGGTGGTCGGGTATTACGTTGCCAAGTCCTGGCACCTGCCGCGCTACATGTGCGAGGCGATCCACGACCACCACAGTGCCGAGGCCATTTTTGCCGACCCGGATTACCCGGAGGTGGAAAAGAAAAACCTGCTGGCCATCCTGAAGATGGCCGAGCACATCTGCGCCAGCTACCGCACCCTGGGATCCCAGGAAGAAGATTACGAGTGGACGCGGCTGGAGGAGAATCTGCTGATCTACGTGGGTCTCAGCGTATATGACTTCCAGCAGATGAAGGAGTCCTGTCTGGAGCAGGGCCTGGGGGCGTCCGGCCCCATTCATTTTTAGCCATTTTTAGCCATTTCTAGCTTTCGTCACACTGCTCGCGGTAGGCGTCGGCATCCAGCAGTTGCTCCAGTTCGTCGATGGCACTGGGCTGCAGGCGGAAGAACCAGCCGTCGTTGTAGGGGTCTGCGTTGACTGTCTCGGGGCTGTCCTCGAGCTGTTCGTTGACGGCGATCACCCGCCCGGAAACCGGCGCGTAGATGTCCGATGCCGCCTTGACCGACTCCACCACGCCGGTTTCGTCACCTGCGCCAAACTCCGCACCCAGCGGGGGCAGCTCCACGAACACCACGTCCCCCAGTTCATTCTGGGCGTGGTCGGTGATTCCCACAGTGACGCTGCCGTCGTCCTCCAGGCGCGCCCACTCGTGGCTGCTGGCGTACTTGAGTTCCTTGGGAAGCTGGCTCATGGGGGCATCCTCGGGCTGGCCGGCGTTGCGGGTGATATCGTCGGTTTGAAGTGGGTCGCATTCTACCCGCGAGCCGGGGAAATACAAACTGTCGCGGGTGTGGGGCTGGCGCAGGTCACAGCCGCGCCGAGCGGCGCACCACCACCGCCACCGGGATCAGCCCGGCCAGGACCAGGGTCACCGCCGGCAGTGCCGCGCGCTCCCATTCGCCCTCCGCGGTCAGTTCGAAGATGCGGATGGCCAGGGTGTCCCAACCAAAGGGGCGCAACAGCAGGGTGGCGGGCATTTCCTTCATGATGTCCACAAACACCAGGACCAGGCCGGTGAGCAGGCCCGGTTTGAGTATGGGCAGGATCACCCGGCTGAACAGTGTCCACTGGCTGGCGCCCAGGGTGCGGGCCGCCTCGGGGATGGAGGGCCGGATACGCCCCAGGCTGGTTTCCACCGGGCCGCTGGCCACGGCGAGAAAGCGGATCCAGTAGGCGGCGAGCAGGGTCAGTACGCTGCCCACCAGCCAGGCCCGGGGTTCGAAGCCGAGCCAGGCCTGCACCGGGATCAGCAGGCGCTGCTCAATGGCGGTGAAGCTGAGCACGATACCCACCGCGAGCACCGAGCCGGGCAGGGCGTAGCCGAGGTTGGCGAGGTCGAAGAAGCCGCGCAGGCGCAACGAGGCGCGGCGTCGGCACCAGGCGATGAGCAGGGCCATGGTCACGGTGATCAGTGCGCCCGTGGCGGCCAGGGTCAGGGTGCGCAGCAGCAGGCTGACAAAGCGGGCATCGAGGTCGCTGCTGCGCTGTACCACCCAGATCAACAGCTGCAGAATTGGCGCGATAAAAGCCAGGGTCAGCACGGTCAGGGCAAAGCCGGTCGCCGCCAGGCCCAGGGGCCGCGACAGACGGTAACGGTGGTGATGGTGCAGCCGCGCACCCTGCACAAAGCTGGCGCGGCCACGGCTGCGGCGCTCGGCATACAGGGTGAGGGCGACGAACAACAGCAGCAGCGAGGCCAGTTGCGCCGCCGCCTGCAGGCTGAAAAAGCCGAACCAGGCCTTGTAGATCGCGGTGGTGAAGGTATCGTAGTTGAATACCGCCACGGTGCCAAAGTCGGCGAGGGTTTCCATCAGTGCCAGTGAGGTGCCGGCGACGATGGCCGGGCGGGCCATGGGCAGGGCGACGCGAAAGAAGGCCTGCCAGGGGTTGCAGCCGAGCACCCGGGCCGCTTCGAGCACATCGCTGCCCTGGGCCAGAAAGGCGCTGCGGGCCAGCATGTAGACGTAAGGGTAGAGCACCAGCACCAGCACCAGCACCACGGTGAGGTCGCTGCGCACGTCCACCGCCTGCCACTCCGGCCCCTGCCAGCTGCGCAGCAGGCCCTGCACCGGGCCGGAGAAGTCGAACAGACCGAGGGTGACGAAGGCCAGCACGTAGGCGGGAACGGCCATGGGCAGCATCAGCGCCCAGTCGAACACGCGGCGCCCGGGGAATTCGCACATGACCGTCAGCCAGGCCAGGCTGACACCGAGCAGGACTACCCCGGTACCCACTCCGAGCACCAGAACCGCGGTATTGCGCAGCAGGGTGCCGAGCTGGGTGGCGATCAGGTGCTGCCAGATCTCGGTCTCGCTGCTGGTCCAGCTCAGCAGCACCACGGCGATGGGGGCGAGTACCGCCACCACCGCCAGCAGGCCGATCAGGCGCAGCCAGCGCTCCAGGCGTTGGTCGTCACCAGCCCCGGGCAGGCCCAGGCTGGCGGCTTCGGTGTGGCTGATCACCGCCGCACCCGCAGGGGCCTCACCGGCTGCTGCATCAGCGGTACCCGACCCGGTCCATCAGGCGAATGGCGTTCCCCTGCAGGCGGCCCGCTTCTCCCACCGGTAACTCGTCGCCGTGAAAATCACCCCAGGCCGTCACTGCACCCGTGGCCGGGACCGAGGGGTTGGCCGGGTATTCCATGTTGAGCTCGGCGAAGAGCTGCTGTGCGTCGGGGCCGGCGAGCCATTCGAGCAAGCGCTGGGCAGCCTCGGGCTGGGGGGCGTGGCGGGTGATGCCGGCGCCGGATACATTGAGGTGCACGCCACGCCCGGCTGCGCCTTCGCCTTCCTGGTTCGGCCAGAACAGGGCGAGGGGCAGTTGCGGGCGGTCCCGCATCAGGCGCCCATAGTAATAGGTGTTGACGATGCCGACATCGCACTGGCCGGCGGCGACCGCCTCCATCACCTGGGTGTCGTTGGCGAAGGGTGCCATGGCCAGGTTATCCACCCAGCCCCGGACGATGGCCTCGGCCTCTGCTTCGCCGAGGCTGGCGATCATGGTCGCCACCAGCGACTGGTTATAGACCTTCTTGGAGGTGCGCAGGCACAGCCGGCCGCGCCACTTCGGGTCTGCCAGGTCCTCATAGGTCGACAGCTGCTCCGGATCCAGCCTGTCGCGGTTGTAGACCAGGGTACGGGCGCGAATCGACAGCCCGAACCAGCGCCCCTCGGCATCGCGCAGGTGCGCCGGGATTGCGGCTTCCAGAATGTCGGATTGCAGCGGGCGCAGCACGCCGGTCTCGGCACCCTGCCACAGGTTGCCGGCATCGACGGTCATCAGCAGGTCGGCGCGGGTATTGGCACCCTCGGCCGCCAGGCGCGTCAGCAGGGGTCCGGCGTCATCGGTGATGTAGCGCACGCGGATGCCGGTTTCCTCGGTGAAGCGGTCGAACACGGGCCTGATCAGGTGCTCGGCGCGCGCGGAGTACACCACCAGGGTGACGGGTTCGCTGCGCTCTGTGTCGGTACCGCTGGTGCGGTCACCCTGACAAGCGGCCAGGCCAGTGCCCAGGGCGAGAGCGATCAGGGCGGAGCTCAGGAGTCGTACCGGTGATGGGAGAGTCAGGCGCATGGGGTTACCCGCAGGGTGCAGAAGTTGCGAAGATGATAATTATTATCACTTGGTTTCGCAATGCCCGCTCTGTGGCGGGGGTTCTGCGCTCAGCCCTGTCGGCCCATGGCCTGCTCCATGAACAGGCGTTTCAGCGGTGCTGCACGATCGACCTGACGCAGGCCGGCATTGCGCAGCCAGCGCAGGGGGAGGGCCTCGGCGCCAAACAGGTGCCGGAATCCCTCCATGGCCGCCATCATCGCCAGGTTGTGGCCCTTGCGGCGGCGCTGGTAGCGGGCCAGCACACGCGGATCTCCGGGGTTGAGGTCGCGGCCCGACGCGCGTCCCAGCTCTTCGGCGAGAACCCGCGCATCGAGCAGGCCGAGATTGATGCCCTGGCCGGCGAGGGGGTGGATGCTGTGCGCGGCATCGCCGATCAGGGCGATCCCGGGCTGGCAGTAGTCGACCGCGTGGCACTGGCGCAGGGGAAAGCTGAAGCGGCGACTGCTGGCCTCAATCTCGCCCAGGCGTTGCTCAAAGGCACGCGCCAGACGGTCGTGGAAGCCATCGGCATCCATCGACAGCAGCGTGCGGGCGTGCTCCGGCGAGGTTGACCATACAATCGAACACAGGTGGCCGTCACCGGCCAGCGGCAGGAAGGCGAGGGGCCCCTGGCCGGTAAAACACTGCCAGGCCGTGTCGCCGTGGGGGATTGCGGTGCGCACGCTGCAGACCACCGCATGCTGTCCGTAGTCCCAGGCGCGGGTGCGCAGCCCGGCCCAGTCGCGCACCCGTGAATTGGCGCCATCGGCGCCCACCAGCAGGTCGCAGGCGACCTGACGCTCCTGGTCCAGGCTCAGCAGTAGCCGCTCCCCGCGCCGCTCGATCTGTTCCAGTGCCGCCGGGTACAGCAGGCGCACGGGGCTTTCCGTCAGACCACTGAGCAGGGCGTGCTGGATCTGATTGTTCTCGACGATATGGCCCAGTGCCTCGGCCCGGACTTCGTTCGCGTCGAAGTCGATCGCCCCCGTGCCCTCGCCATCCCAGACATGCATATGGCGATAGCTGGCGATGCGCCCGGCGGTCACACGCGGCCACGCACCCAATTGTTCCAGCCAGGTGGCGGAGGCGGGGGACAGTGCACTGACCCGGGCATCCACATCCTCGACCGTCTGTATCGGGCCACGGGCAGGTGGGGGTGCTACCCGGGCTTCGAGCAGGGCGACACGCAGGCCGCTCTCCGCCAGACCCAGGGCGAGAGCGCTGCCCGCCATGCCGGCGCCGACGATGGCGACATCCACGGATAACGCTGGCATGGAGGCTGACCTCGTCATGGCAGCGGCCGGGAGCAACCGGCCGCTGCGCGGGTGAAGTGCCGGCGCGGGCCGGGCAGGGCATCGAGCAGGGCAAGGCCGAGGCCGCGCCCGCTGCCCGCCAGGGGCAAGCGCAGATCGAACAGGCGCGGCAGCAGGTCTGACAGAGCGATGGTCCAGGCCTGGTCCGCGGCCTGGCGCTCCGCATAGCTGCGCAACAGTTTCAGTGCGCCGATGTCAGTGCCGGCCCGGGCCACCGGGCCAAGCAGCCCGGCAAGCTGGGCCACATCGCGCAGGGCGAGGTTGAAGCCCTGGCCCGCAACCGGATGCAGGCTGTGTGCGGCGTTGCCCAGCACCACCAGACGTGAACGTACCTGTTCCCGGGCCAGAATCCGCGCCAGCGGGTAGGTGTCGCGCCGCCCCACCCGCAGCAGGCGACCCTGGCGCCAGCCGAAAGCCTGTTGCAGGGCGTCCAGAAAGACGTCGGATGGGCAGTCCCGCATTTGTTGTGCCTGTGCCTCCGGCAGGCTCCAGACCAGGGCGCTGCGGCCGCCAGAGGCCGCGTCATCGGGCAGTGGCAGCAGGGCCAGGGGGCCGTTGCGGGTGAAGCGTTCGAAGGCGCGACCGGCGTGGGCATTCGCACTGCCGATATTGGCGATCAGCGCCGTGTGCGGGTAGTGCGTGCGTTGCGTCTCGATGCCGAGTTGCCGGCACAGGCCCGAATCGGCACCGTCCGCGACGCAGAGCAGGCGAGCCTGCAGCGGCGATGGGGGTTCTTCCGGCGCGCTGGGGTGACGCAGCTCCAGGTGAACCGCGTCGCCACTCCAGCGGGCGACGCTGACCTCGGCGGGTGCCGCCAGGCTGACGCCGGGTGCCCGGCGCAAGGCGGCCAGCAGGACCTGGCCCAGCCAGCTGTTCTCGATGACATGCCCGAGACTGTCCCAGCCCTGGTCGCTGGCGTGCAGCCCGGTGTGGCCCCAGTGGTGGCGCTGGGAGACATGGATATGGGTGATGGCGGCCGCATGCTGTGCCAGCTCGGGCCACAGGCCGAGTCCGCCGAAGATCTGCTCGCTGGAGCGGGACAGCGCCGTGGAGCGGGCGTCGAAGCTCGGCCGGTACTGTGGCCGCTGCGCGGGTTCGCCGGTGGCGGGTGGCAGTGCGTTGCGCTCGACCACCAGGGTGCGCAGCTGGCCCTGGCTGCCGTGGGCCAGGGCCAGGGCCAGGCTGATGCCGACCATGCCACCGCCGGCAATGACCACATCGTAAGCGGTGCTCATGAGGCCTTGCGCCGCGCCGGGGCCATCAGCTTCTCGATGTCCGCAACCCGTTTCGGTGCGTCTCCGGTGAGAACCTCGCAGCGTTGCCGGGTGACGGCGACGTCATCCTCGATGCGGATGCCGATGCCGCGCCATTTGCGGGCGACATCCGCATTGTGTGGCGATACATAGATGCCGGGTTCGATGGTCATCACCATGCCGGGTTCGAGCACGCGCCACTCGCCGCCGACCTTGTAGTCGCCAACATCGTGCACGTCCATGCCCAGCCAGTGGCCGGCACGGTGCATATAGAACGGCTTGTAGGCCTCGGTTTCGATCAGTTCTTCGACCTCGCCGTCCAGCAGGCCGAGGTCGACCAGGCCCTGGGTGATGATGCGCACCGTGGTGTCGTGGGGCTGGTTCCAGTGGTTGCCGGGTCGCACTGCCTCGATCGCCGCCAGTTGCGCCTCCAGCACGACTTCGTAGAGCGCCTGCTGCTCGCGGCTGAAGCGGCCGTTGGCGGGAAAGGTGCGGGTGATGTCCGCGGCGTAGTAGTCCAGTTCGCAGCCGGCGTCGATCAGCACCAGATCGCCGTCGCGGATGGTGGCACTGTTGTCGTTGTAATGCAGGATGCAGCCGTTGTCGCCGCTGCCAACGATGCAGTTGTAGGCGGGCAGGCGCGCCCCCTGGCGGGCGAATTCGTGCAGCAACTCCGCCTCCAGCTGGTATTCGGTCACCCCGGGGCGGCAGGCCTGCATGGCGCGGATGTGTCCCTGGGCGGAAATGACCGCGGCCTCGCGCATCACCCGCAATTCGCCGGCGCTCTTGTACAGGCGCATGTCGTGCAGGAGATGGTCGAGGTCGAGGAATTCGCCGGGTGGATGGGCCCCGGAGCGGACCTTGGAGCGGATCACATTGACCCACTGCATCACGCGGCGGTCGAACTCTGCATTGCGTCCCATGGCGTAGTAGACGCGCTCACGGCCTTCGATCAGTCCGGGCAGGATGTCATCGATATCATTGATGGGAAAGGCATCGTCGGCACCGAAGCGTTCACAGGCGCCTTCGGGCCCCACGCGGTAGCCGTTCCACAGCTCCATGTGCGGATCGCGCTCGCGGCAGAACAGGACCACTTCGCCGTGGCTGCGGCCTGGCAGCAGCACCAGGACCGCATCGGGCTCGTTGAAGCCGGTCAGGTAATAGAAGTCGCTGTCCTGGCGGAAGGGGTAGTCGACATCGCGGTTGCGCAACTGCTCACGTGCCGAAGGCACGATGGCGATGCTCTCGGGTTCCATCTGCGCCATCAGGTTGCGACGGCGGCGGGCGAATTCCTGTTTGCTGATGGGCATGGCGATCCGGATTTGACGGCTGTTGTTGCTCCGGAGCTTAACATGCCGGGGACCAGCTCAGTGCAGGGTCTTGCGGCGGAACAGGTCGCCCGGTGAGGTGGCGGCGGGCTCTGCCTGCGGCGTGCCGGCGGGGCGCTGCTCCCAGCACAGTTGTGCCGCGATGAGGCGCACATGTTCGCTGATGTCGCTGAAATCGCTCTCCGCCGTCTCATCGTGCTCGTCCTCCGCCAGCCCGGCGTTGGCAATGGCCACGAGGTCTTGCAGCAGGGCCTCGGCTTCTGCCCCGGGCGCCGTTCCGGCTTCCGCGAAGCCGGCGAGAAAGCCCTGGCACCAGCAGGCCAGCTGATCGACCCGTTCACCCAGGTCGCAGTCGTCATCCGGCAGCAGCAGGCGCAGCCCGAGATCCTCCCCCCGGGTGATGGCCAGGGCATCCTCGCGCAGGGCCAGCAGGGTTTGTCTGGCGGCCTCCGCCGGGGGCTGGAAGTCACCGTGGTTGCCGGCCAGGCGCAACCATTCTTCCTCTCCCGGGCTGCGTCCCGCAGCGATCAGGCCCAGCAGCAGTCCCTGCAGCTCCGAGGCCGAGCACAGGGCGCCGAGGCCGGAGAGGGTCTGTTCCAGGTCGTCGAAGTCGGGTGTCGGGTCGGCGCGGGTCACGGGGGCGTCTCCTGTGGGCGGGTTGGGCATTCTAGCAGAGGGGTGCCGGCATGCCTCACCGGTTGCCGGCGATCCGGGTGGCAATGTACGCATTGTTGTTGCGCGGTGTGAAATGCGCACATTGACCGCTGTCGGGGCCGGGTTCTATAGTTGTTGACCGGGCCGCCGTCGTCGGTATGGCCCCGTTCGTCGGTGTCAGGCAGTAGCGGCCATCAGGCTGCCAGGCCGGGTCGTCCCTTCTTCTGGTTACGGAGCCGGTTTCGGCATGGAACTCCAGCAACTTGGCCAGCTTGAGCGCAAGATTGATGAGCTGATCCAGCTCTGTGGCGAGCTCGACCGGGAAAATCGCGCACTCAAGTCCGAGGCGCGTGACTGGCATCAGGAGCGCGAGAGCCTGATCGAGAAGACCGAGCTCGCGCGGGGCAAGGTCGAGGCAATGATCCAGCGCCTCAAGGCCCTGGAGCAGGAGTCCTGACATGCCCCACACCGCGATTGTGCGTATTCTGGACAAGGAATATCAGGTCGCCTGCCCCCCGGAGCAGGAGGCTGCACTGCTCGAGGCCGCGCGCCATCTCGACCGGCAGATGCGCGGTATCCGCGAAACCGGCAAGGTCATTGGCCTTGAGCGCATCGCAGTGATGGCGGCGCTCAACACCACCCATGAACTGCTGCAGAAAACGGCCGAGGGGCATCTGTCCCGTGCAGGCCAGGAACAGCTGCGCCGTCTCAACGATCGCGTGGATGATGCCCTGCAGCGTTTTCGTCAGCTTGATATCGGTTGAGCCGGCTGCGTCGCGATGGCGGCCGCGATGGGACACTCCCGCGGTGGGCTGCTATACTGCAATCTCCCCTGAGATACGCGCCAGGTGGCCAAGACCCCTGAGCCGATGAGTGTAGTACCGGGGGTTTCCAGTTGTCGTTGTTGTGCATGTCCGCCCGACGGAAAGCCTGAAACGTCACGGAGGCCTCCACCTTGAACCACTGGGTTCAAGGGCCAGGTTGCCAGCGGTATCTCGGGGCTTTTCCTCTACCCCTGTCTCTATTCCGCCGTCTGACCGCGTCGATTGCACGGTTGCGCGTTGCCCCATGACTTCTTCCCCCGCCGCCAGTAATGGGCTCTCCACCGAAAAGCGCCAGTTGCGCCGCCTGTTGCGCGCCCGACGCAGGGCCCTGCCGGCCTGGCGGCAACGCCGCGCGGCACTGGATGTGATGCGCCGTGTCGCGCGGATACCGGAGTTTCGGGCGGCGCGGCGCATCGCGGCCTACATCGCCCATGATGGCGAACTGGACCCGGCGCCCCTGGTGCGCCTCGCGCTGGCGCGTGGCAAACAGGTCTATCTGCCGGTGCTGCACCCGGGCGGTAGGCTGCGGTTGTTCAGGGTTGGCCCGGGCACGCGCTGGCGGCGCAACCGGTTCGGTATTGCGGAGCCGCGAGGGGGGGACACCCTGCCGTTTGCGGCGCTGGATCTGGTGCTGATGCCACTGGTGGGGTTTGATGCCGGTGGTGGGCGGCTGGGCATGGGGGCGGGTTACTACGATCGCAGCCTGGCGGATGTGCCTGTTGGCCGGCCCTTGCTGATGGGGCTGGCGCACTCCTGCCAGCAGGTTGCGGCCCTGCCGCTCGAGCCCTGGGATCGGCCCCTGCAGCAGGTGGTTACGGAGCGTGGGCTGTTCAGGCCAGCAGCTGCAGCGCGGCGGTCAGTGCAATGCCCAGGCTGAAGGCGGCCATGGTGAGAGTCAGTGCGTCGGTTTTCAGGAACATGGCGGGAAACCGTTCTGTTGCTTCCCTTTCAGCCTAACGCCCGGCTGCGGGTGATGCCACGCCAGTGTTGCGCTTTGTGACGGGCATCGCTCGCCAGGAGTGACCGGGCTGGCGCTTGTTCCCCGGTCGCCGCTCACCGGTGGCGACTGCTTCAGCTCCTGGGGGCCAGAAACAGCCGGTAAACCGGGTTGTCCGTTTCCTCGATGAAGCGGTAGTCGAGGCTCTGCAGTGCCTCGTGCAGAGCCTTGCGCGCACCCGGTGGCACCTGCAGACCGACCAGAACACGCCCATAGGCGGCGCCGTGATTGCGGTAGTGGAACAGGGAGATGTTCCAGCGCGAACCCAGCTTCGTCAGGAACTTCAGCAGGGCGCCGGGGCGCTCGGGGAACTCGAAGCGATAGATGACTTCATCGCTCAGGCTGGCCGCCGGGTGGCCGCCGACCATGTGGCGGATGTGCAGTTTTGCCATCTCGTCGTCGCTGAGGTCGATCACCGCGTAGCCGCCGCTCTCCAGGTCCGCGAGCAGTTCGGCGCGATCCTCCGAGCCTGGCGCGACCTGCACGCCGACAAAGATCTGGGCGCGGTCGGCATCGGCGTAGCGATAGTTGAACTCGGTGATATTGCGGCGCCCGATCAGGTCGCAGAAGCGGCGGAAACTCCCCGGCTGCTCTGGGATGGTGACACTGATGATGGCTTCGCGACCTTCGCCGATTTCGGTGCGCTCGGAGATGTAGCGCAGGCGGTCGAAGTTGGTGTTGGCGCCACTGTCGATGGCCAGCAGGGTCTGGTCGCGGGCTCCGGTGTTCTCGATGTACTTTTTCAGTCCGGCCAGGGCCAGCGCCCCCGCGGGCTCGGCGATGGACCGGGTATCGTCGAAAATATCCTTGATGGCGGCGCAGATCTCATCGGTGGAAACGGTGATGACCTCGTCCACCGTCTTGCGCAGGATGCGGAAGGTCTCCTTGCCGATGCGCGCCACCGCCACGCCATCAGCGAAGATGCCGACCTCTTTCAGTGTGACCCGCCGCCCCTTGTCCATGGCCGCCTTGAGGCAGGCTGCTTCCTCGGGCTCGACGGCGATGATGCGGATTTCCGGGCGCACGTACTTGATGAAGGCCGCGACCCCGGCGCAAAGGCCGCCACCCCCCACCGGCACGAACACGGCATCGAGCCTCCCCGGGTGCTGGCGCAGGATTTCCATGCCGATGGTGCCCTGGCCGGCGATCACGTCCGGGTCGTCGTAGGGGTGGACGTAGATCAGTCCGCGCTCGGTGACCAGCTTCTGCGCGTGCTGTGAGGCCTCGTCATAGGTGTCGCCGTGAAGAATCACCCGTGCGCCGCGGTTGCGCACCGCGTCCACCTTGATCTGGGGTGTGGTGCGGGGCATCACGATAGTGGCCTTTACGCCCAGCTTGAGGGCGGCCAGCGCCAGCCCCTGGGCATGATTGCCGGCGGAGGCGCAAATCACTCCGGTGGCCAGCTCCTCCGGGCTCAGCTGCGCGAGCTTGTTGTAGGCGCCGCGCAGCTTGAAACTGAATACCGGCTGCAGGTCCTCGCGCTTGAGCAGAATACAGTTCTGGAAGCGGCGCGACAGGAGTGCGGCGTGGTCGATGGGGGTTTCGATGGCGACATCGTAGACTCTCGAGGCCAGGATCTTCTTGATATAGTGCTGCGGCATGGTGTCGGGCGCTGTTCGCGGTATGAAGCGAACCAGTCTAGCGCGATTGCCGGGCCAGTTCAGCCCCCGCCAACCCGGGCAGCCGATATAATGCGCCGATCGCAGCCGGGCCCGGGGGGCAGCAATGAACCAGGATCAGTTGAAGCAGGTCGTCGCCGAGGCGGCGCTAGCGTACATTCGGCCACGGCTGGAGCCGCATATGGTGCTGGGGATCGGCACAGGCTCCACCGCCAACCGGTTCATCGACGCCCTGGCGGCCCTGCGCGACGGGTTCAGGGGAGCGGTCGCCAGTTCCGAGGCTTCCGCGGCGCGCCTGCGCGGCCACGGTATCCCGGTTTACGACCTGAACGAGATCGACGCCCTGCCGTTCTATATTGACGGTGCTGACGAGGCCAACCCGCAGCTGCATCTGATCAAGGGCGGTGGCGCCGCCCTGACCCGGGAGAAAATTGTTGCCGCAGTGGCTGAAGAATTCATCTGCATTGCCGATGACAGTAAGTACGTGCAGCAACTCGGCGCCTTTCCGCTGCCGGTCGAGGTCATTCCCATGGCGCGGTCCCATGTGGCCCGCCAACTGGTGCGCCTGGGCGGGGAGCCGGTCTACCGGCAGGGGGTGGTGACGGACAATGGCAACATCATTCTCGACGTCCGCCATTTCCCGATTCCCGACCCGGTCGCCACGGAGACGGCGATCAACCAGATCACCGGCGTGGTCACCAATGGGCTGTTTGCACTGCGTCCGGCTGACTGCCTGCTGCTGGGCGGCCCGGACGGGGTGGTGGCCCATCACCGCCCCTGACAGGCGAACTGCGTCGGGCGCTGCTATATTTCCAGTCTGCACAGGCTGGTGACGGGTCCACAGCCAGCTCCTGGTGGCGGAGGAAGCGCCCAGCGGGTGGCCAATGAACAACGGAATAGGTGAAGAACGATGCTCAAGCTGAATGTTGGCAAGCGCCTGGCCATCCTCGCGGCCCTGCCGCTGATCGCGATCGCCGTACTCGTCACGCTGGCATTGGCTTCCTTTGCCAATATCAACAACGGTATCGGCCGCATCTATGACGATCGGGTCATTCCGATGATCCAGCTCAAGGAGGTCAGTGACGCCTACGGTATTGTCATTCTGGACGCCGTCAACAAGGCGGACAAGGGGCTGATGACACCGGATGAGGCGGTTGCCGATCTGCGTTCAGCACTGCTGATTGCGGACTCCGAGTGGCAGGGTTACAAGAATATCGAGCTCGGTTCCGACGAGCGCCGGCTGGTCGCGGAGGTCGACACCCTGCGCGCAGGTATTCGCACCGAGATCGATCGGGTCATCCGCGTGCTGGAGCCCCTGGGTGACACCATGCGCTTTGATGATTTCGGCGATACGGTTGTTGCCGGCTTTGCCATCGACTTCTTTGAGCTGGTGGAGCCCATCACGGAGCGGGTGGGGGCCCTGCTGGAGCTGCAGCTGGAGCTGGCGGCCGCGGAGCGGGAGCGTGCCCAGGATATCTACGACGGCGTGGTCAGCCTGTTCATCGTGATCACCGTGATTGCCGTCATCGCTGTGCTCGGTGCAGGGCTCTGGGTCTCGCGCAGCATTTCCCGCCCCCTGTCGAGCCTGCAGGAAGCTATCAGCACCGCTGCCAATGAACAGGACCTGACCGTGCACGTGCAGGTCGAGCGCGACGACGAGATCGGCGAGGTGGCCAAGGCCTTTGCCACCATGCTGGCGCGCTTCCGGGATATCCTCGGCGACGTGCGCGAGACCAGCACCAAGTTGCAGGGCTATGCGGACCTGCTGGCCAGCACCACCGAAACCACCCAGGAAGGCGTTGCTATCCAGACCCGCGAGACCGACCAGGTGGCTACCGCCAGCACCGAGATGACCCATGCCATTGAGGAAGTCAGCCGCCATGCCCACCAGGCGGCGGAGGCGGCCAACAGCGCCAATGATGAAACGGTCAGTGGCAACCGCATCATCGAGGACGCGATCGCCGCCATCAACAGCCTGTCGCAGCGCATGAGCGATGCCTCCGAGGTGATCAACCGGGTACAGAACGACAGCTCCGCCATTGGCTCGGTGCTGGATGTGATCCGCGGCATTGCCGAACAGACCAATCTGCTGGCGCTGAACGCGGCGATCGAGGCTGCCCGTGCCGGCGAACAGGGTCGCGGCTTTGCCGTGGTGGCGGACGAGGTGCGCTCCCTGGCGCAGCGCACCCAGGAATCCACCCAGGAAATCCAGGGCATGATCGAGCGCCTGCAGGGTGGTTCCGAAGAGGCGGTGCGCTCCATGGCCGATGGCAGCGAGGAAATGCAGCGCACCATCGAGCAGGCCTCCCGCGCCGGTGCCTCCCTGGCCAACATCGCCCAGGCCGTGTCCCTGATCAACGATATGAACACCCAGATCGCCAGCGCCACCGAGGAGCAAATGACCGTTTCCCAGGAGATTTCCCGCAATGTGGTGAATATCTCCGACGTGGCCAAGAGCTCCGAGCATTCGGTGCGCGAAATCGACAAGGCCAGCCGCGAGCTGAAGCAGTCGGCACAGCGCCTGGCGGCACTGGTGGGCGAGTTCCGCACCAGCTGATCCGCAACCGGGACGCCCGGTTGCGCGGTCCGGCTCCGGCGGGTCTAGACCGCTGGAGCCGGGCGAGGACCGGATTCAGCTACGGCGCTTGCCACCCGCGTTGTCAGCCGCAGTAACCCCTCCAGCTCCACCTCCAGCACGTCCCCCGCTGCCAGCGCCCCGACTCCCGCAGGGGTGCCGGTCAGGACCACGTCTCCGGGCAACAGGGTCAAGGCCTGGCTGATGTCCGCCAGCAGGGCATCAATGGGCACCAGCATGTCCCGGGTATCCCCATCCTGTGCCAGTTGGCCGTTGCGCCACAGTCGAAAGCGCAGCCGACCCGGGTCCAGGTCCTGCGCTGGAACAAACTCTGACAGAGGGCAGGCGCCGTCAAAGGCCTTGGCCCGTTCCCAGGGGTGGCCATCACGCTTCAGCTGCTGTTGCAGGTCGCGCAGGGTCAGGTCCAGGGCCAGACCGATACCGGCAATGGCTCCGCGGCAGTCGGCGGCATCGGCGTGGCGCAGGGGGTGTCCGATCAACAGCGCCAGTTCGAGCTCGAAGTGACAAGGGCCAAGCCCCTCGGGCAGCCGCAGGGCTTGTGCCATGTCGGCTGCCGCGGTGGCGGGCTTGATGAACAGCAGGGGGTGTGGGGGAACCGGGTTGCCCAGCTCCCTTGCGTGCTCGGCATAGTTGCGACCCACCGCCACGATCTTGCCCAGCGGGTGTGGCGCCGGTTGCCCGCCCAGCCTCGGTTGGTAGGGAATCATGCCCGGGGGGTTCCGTTGTCGCCGGTTCGGGCGAGGGCCCCGGACGGCGTGGCTGCCGGGGCTTGCAGTCGCCTGGGCGCGGTTCCCGCCGGCCAGACGTAGTGGTCCGTGCCCGCTGCCTCCCCACCTGCGGCGAAGCGCCATTCCCGGAAGCTGGCATCGCCGTTGTGGTGAATCAGCAGCAGGCTGGAGGCGCGCGTGCCGTACTCATCGGTACGGATGAAACGGCTGGCCAGCACCCTTTCTCTCTCGATGCCGATACCGGTATCCGGCAGCTGACTGTCCGCTGGCCTGCGCTCGTCCAGAAGGATGTCGAGCAGTGCCTCAGGGTCGCTGCCGCTGCGCAGCCACTGGCCTAGCTCGACCCTGGCGCCCTCGACCTTGGGCCAGGGCGTGTTCAGGGTGGCGTTGCTCAGCCCGTACAGCCCCGGGGGCAGTGAGCGAGGCCCCTCCGGCAGGGCGTTACTGCCGTAGACCAGGTGTTCGGCGTCCCCCGCGAGCAGGTTGAAACCGGCGTATTCCCCGCCCTGTGCCAGCGCCGCTCGAAGGTGCTCGGGAGCAGGAGTGCCATCCCGCAGGTAGCTGGCGACCAGGTCGCCCCGGGAGCGTGCCGGGCCCTCCGTGTGCACTGCTGCATCCATCCCGGGACGGCGCACATTGGTGATCGCGGCAAAGCGGCTGTTGGCGGCCAGCCCGAGCCAGGTGCCGCCTGCGAGCAGGTCGCGTCCGGCGAGGATGTCTTCCCGCTCGGGCCAGGGGGACAGCGGTGCGCTGGGGCGCTGATAGAACTCGTCGCGATTCGCCAGCAGGATGAGCCGGTACTCCGGGTGGCAATTCCAGGCGAGGAGGATCAGACACATGGCCGGGGTCGTCGGATCGGTGTGCGGGTGACGCAGCGGCGCGCCAGGGCCATAATAGCGCCTTTTCGCCGGGGGGCTCCATGCTCACGCTGCTTCTGTATTATCTGGCGGTTGGTGCGCTTGCGGGGCTGGCGGCAGGGTTGTTCGGTGTCGGTGGCGGGCTGGTGATCGTGCCGGTGCTGGTGCTCAGTTTCGTATCCGTGGGCTTTGATGCCGCCGTGCTCACCCAGCTGGCGGTGGGCAGTTCCCTGGCGACCATCGTGCTGACCTCGGTCAGCTCGGCCTGGACCCACCAGCGCCTGGGTAACGTCGTCTGGCCGGTTTTCCGCGTGCTGGCACCCGGCGTGGTGGTCGGCGTCTGGCTCGGAGTGAATACCGCGGGCCGACTGGATGGCGGGGTGCTGCAGCTGGCCTTCGGAGTGTTCGCCCTCCTGGTCGCGGCGCAGATGGGCCTGGGTCTGCAGCCGCGTCCGGAACGGCAGCTGCCGGGGCCGCTGGGTCTGGGTGTGGTCGGGGGCGGCGTTGGCTATGTGTCGGCCCTTTTCGGTATCGGTGGCGGCTCCATGACGGTGCCGTACCTGACCTGGTGCAACCTGGCGATCCAGCGCGCGGTGGGTACCTCTGCGGCCCTGGGCCTGCCCATCGCCGTGGCCGGCGTGCTGAGCAATATCTGGGTGGGCTGGGGGCGCGAAGGCTTGCCCGCCTGGAGTACCGGTTTCGTATACTGGCCCGCGGTGCTGGGGATCGTGCTGACCAGTATTCCCTGTGCCCGCGTCGGCGCCAGGCTCGCGCAGCGCTGGCCGGCGCAGCGCCTCAAGCGCGGGTTTGCCCTGTTTCTGTGTCTGGTGGGAGTGCAGTTCATTGTCCGTAACCTCTGAGCAAGTCGTTGCCACCCCGTGGGGGTGCCGCGCATGCTGAACTATCCGCAGATCGACCCCGTTGCCTTTGCTGTCGGCCCGGTCGCTGTGCACTGGTACGGGTTGATGTACGTGCTGGGTTTTGCCGCCGCCTGGTGGCTGGCGCGACGCCGCAGTGCCCTGCCGTGGGCACCGGTGCAGCGCGCCCAGGTGGATGACCTGATCTTTTACGGTGCGCTCGGGGTGATCGTCGGCGGTCGTGCGGGCTATGTGCTGTTCTACAACTTTGGCCAGTTTGCCGCTGACCCGCTGTGGTTGTTGCGGGTCTGGGAGGGCGGTATGTCCTTCCATGGTGGCCTGCTCGGGGTGATCGCGGCCATGCTGCTGTATGCCCGCCGCCAGGGGATTGCTCCAGGCGCCCTGCTCGATTTTGTCGCACCGCTGGCACCAATCGGATTGGGCCTGGGGCGGATTGGCAACTTCATAGGCCAGGAACTCTGGGGCCGCCCCACGGAGGGGCCCTGGGGGATGGTGTTCCCCCGGGATGAACTGATGCTGCCGCGTCATCCCTCGCAGCTGTATCAGTTTGCTCTCGAGGGCGTGCTGCTGTTTGTCGTTCTCTACTGGTTTTCGCGGCGTCCGCGGCCACAGTGGGCGGTGGGCGGGTTGTTCATGCTGCTCTACGGTATCTGTCGCTTCGTCGTCGAGTTCGCCCGCGAGCCGGATGCCCATATCGGCTTCGATGCCTTCGGCTGGCTCACCCGGGGCCAGCTGTTGTCGCTGCCGATGATTCTGATCGGCGCCTTTGCGCTGTATTACGCCTGGCGCCAGCGACATGTCGCCGTGGGGGGAGTCAAGCCATGAAGCAGTATCTGGATCTGATGCGCGATGTGGTCGAGAACGGCGTCGACCGCGGTGATCGCACCGGGGTGGGCACGCGCTCCGTGTTCGGCCGCCAGTTGCGTTTTGACCTCTCCGCAGGTTTTCCCCTGGTGACCACCAAGCGCGTTCATCTCAGAAGTGTCATCTGCGAGCTGATCTGGTTTCTGCGCGGTGACTGCAACAATCGCTGGCTGCAGGAGCGTGGCGTCAGTATCTGGGACGAGTGGGCGCTGGAGGATGGCAGCCTGGGGCCCATCTATGGCCAGCAGTGGCGCAGCTGGGCCTGTCCGGATGGCAGGACCATCGACCAGATCAGCCAGGTCGTGGAGATGATCCGGCGGCGCCCGGATTCGCGACGCCTGATCGTCAGTGCCTGGAACCCCGCCGACCTTCCTGACGAGGGCGTCAGCCCGCAGGACAATGCCCGCAATGGCAAGGCGGCGCTGCCGCCGTGCCATACCCTGTTCCAGTTCTATGTGTCCGCCGGGCGCCTGTCCTGCCAGCTGTACCAGCGCAGTGCCGATCTTTTTCTCGGAGTCCCCTTCAATATCGCCAGCTATGCGCTGCTGACCCATATGATGGCCGAGCAATGTGACCTGCAGCCGGGGGACTTCGTCCACACCTTTGGCGACTGCCATCTCTACAGCAACCACCTCACCGACTCGATTGTCTTCGAGCAGCTGGCGCGCGAACCGCGGCCCCTGCCCCGCTTGCGCATCCGCCGGCGAGCGCCGACGATCTTCGACTACGAGCCCGAGGATTTCGACTTCGAGGGCTATGAGCCGCACCCGCCCATCAGGGCGCCGATTGCGGTCTGATGCCCGCCCCGGCACCCGCCCCCCGATTTCAGCGAGAGTCCAGTAGCGTGAATGATCCGCAAGCTCCCATCGCCCTGATTGCCGCCATGGCCGAGAACCGTGTAATCGGGCGGGATAACCAGCTGCCCTGGCGCGTGCCCGAGGACCTGCGGCATTTCAGGCAGGTCACCCTGGGCAAACCGGTAGTGATGGGGCGGAAGACCTACGATTCCATTGGGCGGCCGCTGCCGGGACGCTGCAATATCGTGGTCAGCGGTGACCCCGCCTTTGCGCCGGAGGGGGTCACGGTATGTCGTGGCCTGGCGGATGCCCTTGCGGAAGCGCGGCGTGTGGCTATCGAAACCGGCGCTGCCGAAATCATGGTGATCGGGGGTGCAACCCTTTATACCGCTGCCCTGCCGTTGGCGCGACGCCTGTACCTGACCCGGGTGCACGCGGTGTTCGAGGGAGATGTATTATTCCCGGAACTGCCTCTTCAGGAGTGGCATCAGGTCGCTTCGGAGCGCCTGGAAGCCAGTGATGAGCGTCCGTTTGCCCTCAGTTTCGATGTCTTCGAACGTGCCCGGTAACACTTTGAATCTTGATTCAATCATTTGGCCGGTTAGCGTCTGCTTGCCAGTTGAGGCGCTCTTTTACATGGTAAAGCGGCGTTTTCCAGTGTGCAGGTGACACCGGGCGGGCGGTGCGGGGCAAACGGGAATCGAGCCAACCTGTTACCGGGAGGTGTAGATTTGATACCTTTCTACTCAGGTAAAAGTGGGGAACAAACGGTATCTTGTCGCGATCTGTATCGATTCCAAAGGCATCATCCAGGCTCGTTGATTAATGCAAAAAGTTAATATTAAAATGCCGGTCCGTTGTACAGTCAGCTCCCGGGCTGATCTCCCGCAGCCAGCGGTAACGGCATAACTTGCAATCGCTCCACACTCATTGTCCCGAAACTTAGGAAATGCACTCCCCATGAATATGCATCGATTGAAAACGCTCGTGCTCGCTGCAGCCATGTCAGTCGGCGCGCTCGTGGGCACGGTCAGTGCCCATGCCGACACGGTGGATGCCGTCTTGAACGTGGGCCAGTCCATCACTCAGGCCGCCAGGGAATCCCAGCAGCGCGTGGACCGGCTTGCCGGCGAAACCAACACGCTGCTGACCGACTATCGCCAGGTCAACAAGCAGATCGACGGCTTGCGTGTCTACAACGAGCGTCTGGAGCGGCAAATTGCGAACCAGGAGCGTCGCATCGCCGACTACGAGTCCGACATTCAGGGCGTGACGGTGATCCAGCGTCAGATGATGCCGCTGATGATCCGCATGATCGATGGCCTCGACGAGTTCATCTCGCTGGACGTGCCCTTTCACCTCTCCGACCGCGAGCGCGAGGTGCAGCGACTGCGCCGCAATGTCGACCGCGCGGACCTGACGGTCGCCGAGAAATTCCGCCAGGTGCTGGAGGCCTACAAGTACGAGCTCGAGTACGGCCGCAGCATCGATACCTACCAGGGTACTGTCGAGGTGGGTGGTGTTGAGCGTGAAGTGAACTTCTTCCGCGTCGGGCGCATTGCGCTGCTTTACCAGACCACCGACACAGAGGTCACCGGAGCCTGGGATCAGGCCGAGCGCCAATGGGTCGAGCTGGATTCCCGCGAGTACCGCAATGCCGTCATGCAAGGCTTGCGCATCGCTCGCCGTCAGGCTGCGATCGATATCCTGAAACTCCCGATTTCCGCGCCGGAGGCAGTGAACTGAGATGAAGAAGACATTGATCAAGGCCGCCGCTCTGGCAGTGGGCGGCATGCTGACCCTGGCCGCCGGCAGTACCATGGCCCAGGAGGCGCGCAATCTGGGTGATTTGCTCCGCCTGGTGGAGCAGGGCCGTACCGTGGAGCAGCGTGAGAACCGCGAGCGCGAGCAGCGCTTCCTCGCCGACAAGAACCAGCAGGAGCGCCTGCTCAACGAAGCGCGCCAGGAGCGCACTCGCCAGGAGCGTCGTTCCGAGCAACTGGAGCAGACGTTCAACGAGAACGAGCGGCGTGTGGCCGAGGCGCGGCAGCAACTGCGCGAGCGCATGGGTGCCCTGACCGAGCTGTTTGGTCACCTGACCGCAACCTCCGGTGACTTGCGCTCGATCTTTGGCGACTCCCTGATCAGCGCCCAGCACCCGGGCCGCGAGCAGTTCCTCGATGAAATGATTGCCAAGATGAGCGGCACCGAGCGTCTGCCCAGCATCGAGGAAATCGAGCGCCTGTGGAACGAAATGCGTCGCGAGATCATCGAATCCGGCCGTGTCGTGTCCTTCGAGACGCAAATCACCCGTCCCGGTGGTCAGACCGAGGACCGCCGTGTCATTCGTGTCGGTACCTTCAATATCGTCACGGATGAAGGTCGCTACATGCAGTACGTGCCCTCCACGGGTAACCTGGTGGAGCTGGCGCGTCAGCCTTCCGGCCCCTACCTGCGCTGGGCGGCCAACCTGGCCTCGCTGCAGAGCGGCACCACGCCCTTTGGCGTTGACCCCACCGGTCCGCGCGGTGGTAGCTACCTCTCCGCACTGATCGACAGCCCGACCATCCAGGAGCGCTGGCATCAGGGTGGTGTGATCGGCTATATCATTACCGCGGTGGGTGTCATTGCCGTGCTGATCGCCATCTGGCGCCTGGTTGCCCTGACCCTGGTCAACTCCCGCGTCAATGCCCAGCTGAAGAGCGACAGTGCCCGCGGCGACAACCCGCTGGGTCGTATCCTCATGGTGCATGAGCAGAACCCGAGCATGGACACCGAAACCCTTGAGCTGAAGCTCAATGAGGCAGTCCTGAAGGAAGTGCCGAGGCTCGAGTTTGCGCACAACCTGCTCAAGATCATCGCCGCTGTGGCGCCCCTGATGGGTCTGCTCGGTACCGTGACCGGTATGATCATCACCTTCCAGGCCATCACCATCTTCGGTGCCGGTGATCCCCAGGCCATGGCCGGCGGTATCTCCAGCGCCCTGGTGACCACCGTGCTGGGTCTGTGTGTGGCGATCCCCACGGTTCTGCTGCATACCGTCGTGAACGGCCGTGCCAAGAAGATCATTCATATCCTCGAGGAACAGTCGGCCGGCATCATTGCCGAACACAATGAGGCCCAGGTGGGGAAAGGCTAAATGTACTTTCTGTATGAAGCGATAGGCATTATCGGCCGCTTCATGGAGGCGGGTGGCAATGTGCTCTGGCTCATTGCCATCGTCACCTTCGTGATGTGGACCCTGGTCTTCGAGCGCTTCTGGTACTTCCGCTTTGCCCTGAGTCAGGACATCGACCGGGTCATCGCCGCCTGGGAGGCGCGCGGCGAGCGCAAGTCCTGGAATGCACACCAGATGCGCCGCCGCCTGGTTTCCGAGTCAGCGGAGCGCATCAACCAGAACCTGCCGATGATCAAGACCCTGGTGGCCCTGTGCCCCCTGCTTGGTCTGCTGGGCACCGTGACCGGGATGATCGAGGTGTTCAACATCATGGCAGTGACCGGTGGGGGTGACGCCCGGCAGATGGCGGGTGGTGTCTCCAGGGCGACCATTCCCACGATGGCGGGCATGGTGGCGGCGATTTCCGGTGTTTTTGCAAACACTTACGTCACCCGGGTCGCAACGCGGGAAACCCAGTTGCTGCAAGACCACCTGACAACCGATCACTAAGAGAACCATCATGCGCAGACAGGCTCTAAGTAAGACAGACGAGACATCGTCCGAAATCGACCTGACGCCGATGCTGGACGTCGTCTTCATCATGCTGATTTTCTTCATCGTGACCGCGTCCTTCATCAAGGAAGCGGGGATCGAAGTGAACCGGCCGGAGGCGTCCACTGCACAGCAGCAGGAGAACCTGAACATCCTGGTGGCGATCAGTGGCACCAACGAGATCTGGATCGACCGCCGTCGGGTGGATCCGCGCTCGGTGCGCTCGGTCATCGAGCGTCTGCATGCGGAGAACCCGAAGGGTGCAGTGGTAGTGCAGGCCGACAAGGCCTCCAATACCGAAACTGTGATCACGGTGATCGACGCGGCCCGTGCCGCCGGTGTCTATGACGTTTCACTGGCTACGGATGAAGACTGAACCGCTATGAACTGGACCCGAATCTTTATCGGTGGTGGCCTCGGCCTGCTGGTCACGGTGTCGCTCTTCATTCTGATGCCCACCCTGATCGAGCTGGCGGATACGTCCCTTGACGAGCGCGAGCGTCGGCGTATCGCGGATATCCACATGCCTCAGCGCCAGATCGAGGATCGCATCGAGGAAGTGAAGCCGGAGCGCCCCCCTGACGCAGACCAGCCCCCGCCGGATATGCCGCAACCGCAGATGGATGATTTCGATCTGCGCACGGACGGCATCAGCATGGACCCGGGTCGTTTCGAGCAGCGCATCGATGTGGGTGGCACTGGCCTGGGGCAGGATGGCGAGTACCTGCCGATCGTGCGGGTGGCGCCGATCTATCCGCGTCGCGCCCAGACCCGGGGCATCGAGGGTTACTGCACCGTTGAGTTTACGGTGACCACCAGTGGCTCCGTGCGCGACCCGCGCCCGATCGATTGTCAGCCCTCGGGCTACTTCGAGCGGGCCTCCGTCGATGCCGCACTGAAGTTCAAGTACCGGCCGCGCGTGGTGGACGGCGAGCCCGTCGAAGTCGCCGGCGTCCAGAACCGCTTTACCTACGAGCTGGAGTAGCAGAGGTCGGACCATGAGTATCTACGAGCCCAAATCTGCACTGGCCGGCCTGCGGCGCTGGAGCCGCGCTGCACTGGTTGCCATGCCCGTGCTGGCGGCCCAGGCCCTGGTGCCCGCTACCTGGCAGGCGCTGACCGGCTCCCAGGTGGCCATGCCCGGTGTCGCCCAGGCCCAGGAGCGCGAAATCCGGCGCACGCCGGCGTTGCGCAACCCCGTCTACGAGCGGCTGGCCGAGGCCCAGGCCGCGGCCGAGGAAGAAAAGTATGGCGATGCCATACGTATCCTCAACGAGTTGCGCGGCCGCACCGGGGCCGCCGCTCTGAACAGCTACGAGCTGGCGAACCTGTACAACATGTATGCGTTCATCCACTACACCCAGGAGGACTACGCCCGTGCGCTGGAGTCCTATCGGCAGGTGGTGGCCCAGCCCGATATCCCCATTGCGATGGAGACCAACACCCGCTTCACCATTGCCCAGCTGTTTTTTGTGCAGGAGCGCTGGCGGGATGGCATTGCCGAGCTGAACAGGTGGTTCGAACTGACGGAGAGCCCAACGGCACAGGCGCACATGCTGCTGGGGCAGGCCTACTACCAGCTTGAGGATTTCAACCGCTCCCTTGAGAATGTCAACCGTGCCATGGATATGGAGCGGTCCCGCGGGCGGGTGCCGGCGGAATCCTGGTACGCACTGCAGCGCTTCCTGTATTTCAACCGCGAGGATTACGCGCGGGTCATCCAGATCCTCGAGGAGATGCTGGTCCACTATCCGAAGAAGGAGTACTGGGTCCAGCTCTCCCATATGTATGGCGAAACCCGGCAGGAGCGCAAGCAGCTGTCGGCGATGGAAACCGCTTACCGCCAGGGTCTGCTCGATCGCGAAACCGAGATCACCAACCTGGCGTACCTGATGCTGGCCAATGAGGTGCCCTACAAGGCCGCGAGAGTGCTCGAACAGGGCATGAAGGACGGCGTGGTGCAGCGCAACGCCCGCAACCTCGAGCTGCTGGGCAACGCCTGGCGTGCCTCCCAGGAGCTCAGGCGTTCGATCCCGGTCATGGAAGAAGCGGCCCGCCGTTCCGATGAGGGTGAGATCTGGGCGCGGCTGGCGAATATCTACGTCGACAACGAAGAGTTCGACAAGGCCATTGAGGCAGCGCGCGAGGCCCTGCGCAAGGGCGGAGTGCGCCGCCCCGACTCCACGCAGCTGGTGCTCGGCATGGCGCTGTTCAACACCCAGCAGTATGATGCGGCCCGCAGGGCTTTCCGTGAGGCGGCCAGGGACAATCGTTCCAGAACTCACGCGGAACAATGGCTGAACTATATGGAAACCGAGATCGAGCGGCAGCGCAGCCTGCGCGAGGTCTGATGGTTGCGACCGCTTCAGGGCGGTTGATCAACAGGGGTGCCCCACCAGGGCGCCCCTTTTTTGTGGGCTCCTGGTTCTTCAGTCGCCTTCCCGGCCGCCTTCGCGCAATTCCTGGTAGCGGGCCAAAAAACGTCTTGCGCGTTCGATGCGTTCCGCCAGGGCGGGTTCGGCGCGCAGCGTCCAGGCACGCTCCCAGTGCGCCAGAGCCTGCTCGATATGACCACTGGCATAGAGCTGATCGCCCCGCTCCAGGTCAGCCTGGTAATGGTGTGCCATGGCTGTCTCCAGGGCGTGTCGTTCCTCTCGTACTTGCTCATCCTCGAGAATATCCGCGGCCCGCTGCAATGCTTCCCCCGCCAGCGCGAATTCTCCTGCTTCCCGGGCATTGCGCGCACTTGCCAGAGCCTGTTCCTGGCGTTGCCGGCGCTGTTCGGCCAGGGCCTGGCGTTGCTGGGCGACACGCCTGGCCAGCTGTCGACGTGCGGACTCCAGTGATGCGGCAACATCACCACCCGGCTGCAGGGCTTCGGCGAGCTCCAGCGTGGCGATGGCGGCGGTCAGCTGCCCCGCCTGCAGTTTTCCGGCGCCGGCTTCCGCCAGCGCCATGGCGAGCGTGCGTCGCTCCTCCTGCAGGGCTTCACTCCTCGCCAGCAAAAGGGCGTTGTCATAGCCCGCGGCTACGGCATCCCGCAGGGCATTTTGCTCTGCCAGCAGGTGTCTTGCTCGCAGGATCCGGTATGCCAGCAGGCTGGCCGCGGCGGCGCGCTCCTGCTCGTCGTTGAAGTGCGAACGGAGCCGTGCCAGGCGGTCGCTGTCAGGGAGTTGAAGCTCCTCCTGCTGGAGCCGGGATGCGGCCTCGCCCCAGCGCCGCTCAGCCATCAGGGCATTGACGGCCTGCTCCAGTGCATCCTCCCGGGCTCTGGATTGCGCCATAAGCTCTGCACGCCGTTCCGCGAAATCCTGTCGTCGCGGGTCGTCTGCGGGCAAGGCATCGACTGCAGCCAGCGCCGCGCGCAAGTCGCCGCGGCCAACCAGATCATCCAGCTGCGTTTCCAGCGGCGTCGGTGCGAGATGACTGCAGGCGCTGACGACCAGTGTTGCAAGCAGACTGAGAACGCGCAGTGCCTTCATGGGGAGCTTTTCCCCGAGTATTGGGCCTGCACCACATCGTCGATCAACTGGTCGATGACAATCGGGTGGCGAAAGTCGATATCGGCGACGGCATGAATGGTCACGGGCTGCTGCTTGCCGCGCAGCCGGATGCGGCGTTCCGATTCCACGCGCAGGCGATGCTCGGCGCTCAGGCTGCGGTAGAGGGAATCCTCGATGATGATCTGCGAGCCGTTGGCTTCGTTGCACAGCCGCGATGCCAGGTTCACCGCATCCCCGACAACGGTGTACTCGAGCCGTTGCGCGGATCCGACCATGCCGGCCAGCATCTCGCCGCTGTTGAGGCCGATGCGCAGGGTGACTTCCTCGAGCCCGAGGCGGCGACGCTCCACGTTGAGACGCTTCGCCAGACGCTGCATCAGTACCGCGCAGGCGACCGCATGGTAGCGATGGCGTGGATCGGGCCGTGGCGCGCCGAACACGATCATGACCGCATCGCCAATGAACTTGTCGACGGTGCCGAAAAAGAAGCGTGAACAGATGTTGAAGTAGTGGAAGTACTCGTTGAGGAACTGGCTGACTTCCTCCGGGCTGAGCTTTTCCGACATGGCGGTAAAACCGACGATATCCGCGAACATCACGGTGGCCTCGACCCGGTCGCCGCCGAGCCGCACCGGTTCCATGCAGGCCAGCAGCTGGCCCGCGACATCGCGATCAAGAAATTGCCGCACCAGATCCTCGACCTGGGCCTTGCGGACCAGCCCATCGCCCAGCTTGTTGACCACGTCGATCAGCTGGCCGAACTCATCATCCCGGCGTTCGGTGATCTGGGTGTAGCGCCCCTGCTGCAGGAGCCGGGTCGCATCCATCAAGGTGTGAATGGGGCGTGCCAGGCGCCGTCCGAGCACGATTGCCACCGCGCTCAGCAACAGGCAGAGCAGGGCGGCCAGCATCAGGCTGGAGCCGAGGATCTCCCGTTGGGCGGCGCGAATCGGCTGGTCGGACAGGGCCAGCAAGACGTGCCCACCCACCGCGTCCTGGAAGCTGATCGGCGCCTCGATGAGGATGACACCCTCACCATCCGCCGGCAGTGTGCCGCCGAAGCTCAGACGCTCGCCATGGTGGTTGTGGATGGCGGCCGCGCTTACTACCGGGCTCTCGGCAAAGCGCCGCACCAGGGCATCGAGCTCGAACTGGCGATCCGTGAACAGGGGTTCAGTGCTGGCCAGGGCCAGCTGCTGGGCCAGCAGGTGCCCGGTCTCATTGATCTGGGCCCGGAGCAGGCCACTCTGGCTGCGGATGTTGTGGGTGGCGAGAAGGGACATGCCCAGCACTACGATCAGGGTGATGCTGGCGGCCAGTCGGACGGCGACCGAGCGGTGCAGGGTCGTTTGGCGAAGTGCCTTCAACATGCCGGCGGCCGCTTGCAGGTGGACTCGGGCCGGCGCTGCCGGCCCGGAAGAGTATAGCGGGGTGAGGCTGTGACCGCCTCGACCGGGTCACAGATTGTCGGTCTGCCATTAACCAGGCAATCAAATAGATCGTCCCGATCTATTTTGATTGTCGCCCCTGAAATACTGGCGCAATTGCGCGGAATTGTTGGTACTTCAAGGGCTCGCGACCGGGTTTCGCCCGGCGGCGGCACCTCCCCGTGCCGGATTAACCCGACAATATTCATTGCCGGGTTAATAGTGAGGTTGGCCCGCCTCACTCGTCTCCGAGGCGGGACAGGTCGCGCACGGCGCCCCGGTCGGCACTGGTCGCCAGCCAGGCATAGGCCTTGAGTGCGGTGCTGACCCTGCGCTCGCGCGGTGCCGCCGGTTTCCAGGCGTCCTTGCCGCGAGCCTGCATGGCCTCGCGTCGGGCGGCGAGTTCCGCGTCACCGATGGCGATATTGATGCTGCGTGCCGGAATATCGATGTGGATGATATCGCCTTCCTCGACCAGCGCGATGTTGCCGCCACTGGCGGCCTCGGGGGAGACGTGCCCGATCGACAGCCCCGAGGTGCCACCGGAAAAGCGCCCGTCGGTGATCAGCGCGCAGGCCTTGCCCAGCCCCTTGGACTTCAGGTAGCTGGTCGGGTAGAGCATTTCCTGCATGCCGGGTCCGCCGCGGGGCCCTTCGTAGCGGATGATGACCACGTCACCGGGCTCGATGTGGTCGTTCAGGATACCCTGCACCGCGCTGTCCTGGCTCTCGAACACACGCGCACGCCCTTCGAAGACCAGGGAGGATTCGTCGACGCCGGCGGTTTTCACCACACAGCCGTCCTCCGCCAGGTTGCCGTAAAGCACGGCCAGGCCGCCCTCCTGCGAAAAGGCATGAGCCAGGTCGCGGATACAGCCCTCGGCGCGGTCCCCATCCAGGCTGGGCCAGCGCGCCGCCTGGCTGAAGGCGACCTGGGTGGGTACGCCGCCGGGCCCGGCACGGTAGAACTGCGCGACCGCCTCGTCCTTGCTGCGGATGATGTCCCAGCGGCTCAGGGCGTCTGCGAGGCTGGCGCTGTGTACCGTCGGCAGTTGCGTGTGCAGCAGTCCGGCGCGATCCAGTTCGCCCAGAATGCCCATGATGCCGCCGGCCCGATGCACATCCTCGATGTGGTACTTCTGGGTGTTGGGTGCGACCTTGCACAGCTGCGGCACATGCCGCGACAGGCGGTCGATATCCTGCATGCCGAAGTCGATACCACCCTCCTGGGCCATGGCCAGCAGGTGCAGGATGGTATTGGTGGATCCGCCCATGGCGATATCCAGGGTCATTGCGTTCTCGAAGGCCTCGCGGCAGGCAATGTTGCGCGGCAACACGCTGGCATCGTCCTGCTCGTAGTAGCGGCGGGCCAGGTCCACGATCAGGTGGCCGGCTTCCTCGAACAGGCGGCGGCGGTCGGCATGAGTGGCGACCACGGTGCCGTTGCCGGGCAGGGCCAGGCCGATAGCCTCGGCCAGGCAGTTCATCGAGTTGGCGGTGAACATGCCGGAGCAGGAACCACAGGTGGGGCAGGCGCTGCGTTCGACTTCGGCCAGGCGCTCGTCATCGACGCTGTCGTCCGCCGCCATCACCATGGCATCGACCAGGTCCAGGCCATGGTCGATCAGTTTGGTTTTGCCTGCCTCCATGGGGCCGCCGGACACGAATACCACGGGGATATTCAGACGCAGGGCCGCCATCAGCATGCCGGGGGTGATCTTGTCACAGTTGGAGATGCAGACGATGGCGTCGGCGCAATGGGCGTTGACCATGTATTCGACGCTGTCGGCGATCAGGTCGCGACTCGGCAGCGAGTACAGCATACCGTCGTGGCCCATGGCGATGCCATCGTCCACGGCGATGGTGTTGAACTCCTTGGCCACGCCGCCGGCCTTTTCGATCTCCCGCGCGACCAACTGGCCCATGTCCTTCAGGTGGACGTGGCCGGGCACGAACTGGGTGAAGGAGTTGGCCACGGCGATGATCGGCTTCTGGAAGTCTTCATCTTTCATGCCGGTGGCGCGCCACAGGGCGCGGGCGCCGGCCATATTGCGGCCGGCGGTGGTGGTGCGGGAACGGTACTGGGGCATTGCCGGATTCTGCCTGTCTGACGGGAATCAAGGGCCGAAGAATACCACAGCCCGCGCCGGCGATTGCGGCGGTGAGTTCAGGTCATTTCGGTTTCCAGGGGAGGTTTCTCGAAGTACAGGTAGTCGTTCTTCATGCGGCTCAGCTTCCAGCCGTCGGCCTGCAGCCGATACTCCTCGAAATACTGCACCTGGATGCGTCGCGCCGGGCCTTCGTGCACGGGCAGGGAGCCGACCTGAACCATCCAGCGCCCCCTGGCCGTGCCGTCGTTGCCGATCTCCAGCAGCGGGTTGGAGCCGCTGGGGATCTGCCGCAGCAGATTGTCGCTACCCAGCAGCTGCACGAAGAAAGCGTGGATGGCCGGCTTGCCCTTCAACACGATATCGAAGCCGTACTCCAGTTCGGCGTCCTCGGCGAAGCAGCTGACCAGGCGCTCCACGTCCTTGTCGAGGATGCTGTACCAGTAGGTATGCCGCAGATCCTTGATGGCTTCCCGGTGCCGCAGCTGTTGCAGTTCCTGCTCCAGCGCTGCCAGGCGTTGTTCGAGATTGGACATGGTGCTCTCCTTGAAGGTAGTGGGTCCCGGTGGGGGCATGAGCCGCATCGGGAGTGGTATTCGGGTTCCGGCAACCGATCCGAAAAGCATTTCAGGTGCAATGTAAAAGAATGGCAGTGTCTCAGGTTTGATACAAGCCCGCGGCTGGATGCGTGGTGCAGCTCCGCAGACTCGCCGCGGCTACCCGCGAGACCTGCTAACCCGATTGCCTTGACCGGGCGTACCATGGCCTTTGGTATCGGTCATCTGATCGGAAGGAGGAGGGTGCATGAAGCGAGTGGTGGTATGGGGCAGTGGCAATGTCGGTCGGCCCGCGATCCGGGCCGTGCTGGCCCACCGGGACCTCGAACTGGCCGGGGTGATCGTTTCCAGTGACGATAAATGCGGGCGCGATGTCGGCGAACTGGTTGGCTTGCCACCCACCGGTGTGTCTGCCAGCCGTGACTGGCGCGGCGTGCTCGCGTCGGGCGACGTGGATGCCGTGGTCTACGCCGCGACCGCGGATACCCGGCCCCAGGCCGCCTATGGTGAACTGCTGGCCTGCCTGCAGGCCGGAGTGAACGTGGTGTCCGCGTCGTTCTATCCGCTGCTTTACCCTGCCACGGCACCGGATGCCCTGCGCGAGCTGGTCGATGCGGCCTGTGCCCGGGGGCGCAGCTCCCTGTTCATCTCCGGCGTCGACCCGGGCTGGGCCATGGATATCCTGCCGATTCTGCTCAGCGGCGTGGTCGCCGACATCCGCGAGGTGCGAGCCCGCGAGATCTTCGATTACAGCCTGTACGACGCCCCCGCGGTGGTGCGTGATGTGATCGGTTTTGGCGGCAGCATGGAGGAACTGCCGGTGATGCTGCAGGATCAGTCCCTGCAAACCGTCTGGGGGCCGATGGTGCGCCTGATGGGCGACGCCCTGGATTCACCGGTGGACACGGTGCAGACCCGGGTTGAGCGCAGGCCGCTGCAGTGGTCGGTCGACGTGGGTGGTATGGGTCGCTTCGAGGCGGGTACCCAGGGTGCATTCCGTTTTGAGGTCATCGGGCTGTGCGCGGGCCAGCCGCGCTTTGTGGTGGAGCACATTACCCGCATCCACCCCGACGTGGCACCGGACTGGCCAGTGCCGGCGGAGGGGGGTGGCTGTCACCAGGTGCTGATCAGCGGCAGTCCGGACCTGAGCGTCAGCCTGCACGCCCACGATGCCCGTGAACACGGTGCGGCCGCAGGCGGCAACGCCACCGCGGCGAATCGCCTGGTCAATGCCATTCCTGCGGTCTGCGATGCGGCGCCGGGCGTGCTGACACCGCTGGATCTGCCCGCGATCAACGGTGCGGCGCAACTGCGCCGCGGGGTACCCTGAGGTCGCTGTTCAGTTGCCGTCACCGGGCAGGAAGGCGGCGACAACGCTGTCCAGAAAGTCGAAGCCGGTAGCCGTGGTGGTGACCCTGTTGCCACGCCACAACAGCAGGCCGCGTGCGATCAGCGCATCCACCGTGGTGTTGATTCGGGCCCAGGGCAGCCCGGTGCTTGCCTCGAAGTCGGCAATGGCGAAGCCCTCGCGCAGGCGCAGGGCGTTCATCATGAATTCCAGGGGGCGCTCCTCCGGGGCGATGTTGCGGCCGGGCCAGATGGGGCTGGCGGGCGCTGCGCCAGCGACAGCGGCGAGGTAGTCCCGCGGCATGCGCGTGGCCTGATAGCGCAGCAGCACAACGGAGGTATCACGTCCGGCCGCCGGCAGAGTGACCTTGCCATGGGCGCCGGCTCCGATACCCAGGTAGTCACCAAAGCGCCAGTAGTTGAGGTTGTGCCGGGCCTCTTCTCCCGGGTGCGCGTGGGCCGAGACTTCATAGCGGTGCAGGCCGGCCGCCGCCAGGCGAGCCAGGCCCAGGTCGAGAATCTCCCCCAGCTGATCGTCCTGCGGCAGGGTGGGCGGGCGCTTGTGAAAGGCGGTGTTGGGCTCGATGGTGAGTTGATACCAGGACAGGTGACTGGCGCCCAGCGCCAGCGCCTGCTCGATGTCCGCGAGGGCTTGTGCCGGAGTTTGCCCTGGCAGGCCATGCATCAGGTCGAGGTTGAAGCGTTCAAAGCCGGCGCGGCGCAGGGCATCCACCGCACGCCGGGCCTCTTCCGCGTCATGGATGCGCCCCAGGGCCTTGAGCTGTGTGTCATGGAAGCTTTGCACACCGATGGACAACCGGTTCACGCCGGCGTGGTGGTAGTCGCGAAAGCGGCCCTGTTCCGCGGTGCCTGGATTGGCTTCCAGGGTGATCTCGATGTCCGTGTCCAGCGTGCATTGTGCCGCCACGCCGTCGAGGATGCGGGCAATGGCCGCGCCGGAAAACAGGCTGGGCGTACCGCCGCCAAAAAAGATCGAGCGCAGCGCGCGCCCCTGTAACCAGTCGCGCTGGGAGGCCAGGTCCTGCAGCAGCGCCTCGACATAATCCGCTTCGGGCAGGGTCGTCGCTTCGTGGGAGTTGAAGTCGCAGTACGGGCACTTGCGCACGCACCAGGGGATGTGGATATAAAGCGACAGTGGCGGCAGTGCCGCGACCTGCGCCCCTTCAGCTGTCATCCAGCCCCAGCTCCGGCCACAGCAGGTCGATGCGCGCTTTCACTCCGGCATCGCGCACGATGGGGCGACCCCATTCGCGGGTGGTCTCGCCGGTCCATTTGCTGGTGGCATCCATCCCCATCTTCGAGCCCAGCCCTGAAACAGGAGAGGCAAAATCCAGATAGTCGATCGGCGTATTCTCGACCAGGACCGTATCCCGCGCGGGATCCATGCGCGTGGTAATGGCCCAGATCACATCTTCCCAGTTGCGCGCGTCGACATCGTCGTCGGTGACCACCACGAACTTGGTGTACATGAACTGGCGCAGGAAGCTCCAGACACCGAACATGACCCGCTTGGCATGTCCGGGATACTGTTTCTTCATGGTCACCACGGCGAGCCGGTAGGAGCAGCCCTCCGGCGGCAGATAGAAGTCGGTGATCTCGGGAAACTGCTTGCGCAGCAGGGGCACGAGCACTTCATTCAGCGCCGCCCCCAGTACCGCAGGCTCATCGGGCGGGCGCCCGGTGTAGGTGCTGTGGTAGATCGGGTCGCGGCGATGGGTGATGTGGGTCACGGTGAATACCGGGAAGCGGTCCACCTCATTGTAGTAACCGGTGTGGTCCCCGAACGGGCCTTCGTCGGCGCTCTCTTCAGGGTCGATGTAACCCTCGAGGATGAACTCGGCCCGTGCCGGTACCTGCAGGTCATTGCTCAGCGAGGTGGTCACTTCGGTGCGGGCGCCGCGCAGCAGGCCGGCAAAGGCGTACTCACTCAGGGTATCGGGCACCGGTGTGACCGCGCCGAGGGTGGTGGCCGGGTCCGCACCCAGGGCCACCGAGACCGGAAAGCGTTCCCCGGGGTGGGCGCGCTTGAAGTCCTCGAAGTCCAGGGCGCCGCCGCGGTGTGACAGCCAGCGCATGATCAGCTTGTTGCGGCCGATCAGCTGCATGCGGTAAATGCCCAGGTTCTGGCGTTCCTTTTCCGGCCCGCGGGTGATCACCAGTGGCCAGGTCACCAGGGGGCCGGCGTCACCAGGCCAGCAGGTCTGGATGGGCAGGCGGTTGAGGTCGACCTCGTCTCCCTGCAGCACCACCTGCTGGCAAGGTGCGCTGCGCACGGACTTCGGGCCCATGTTCAGCACCTGCCGGAACAGCGGCATCTTCGACCAGGCGTCGCGCAAGCCCCTGGGCGGGTCCGGCTGGCGCAGAAACGCCAGCAACTCGCCGACTTCACGCAGGGCTTCGGTACTTTCCTGCCCCATGCCCAGGGCGACCCGGAGTTCGGTACCGAACAGATTGGCCAGCACCGGAATGTCGTAGCCTTTCGGGTTCTCGAACAACAGCGCAGGGCCACCGGCACGCAGTACCCGGTCGCTGATCTCGGTCATCTCCAGGTGCGGGTCGACAGCGGTACCGACCCGCTTCAACTCGCCGCGGGCCTCGAGAAAGGCAATGAACTCGCGCAGGTCGGAGTGTTTCATTTGAGCAAGAAGCGAGACGCGCTGCGCGAGACGCGACCCGAAGTCGTTTGGCTCGGGAGCGGTGGCGTCTCGCGTCTTGCGTCTCGCCTTATTTCCTCTTCATCGAATCAAAGAATTCATCGTTGGTCTTGGTGTCGCGCAGCTTGTCGATGAGGAACTCGACCGCACCGGTGTCTTCCATGCCGTGCAGCAGCTTGCGCAGGATCCACATGCGGGACAGTTCGTCCTCGCCGGTGAGCAATTCTTCGCGGCGGGTGCCGGAGCGGCGGATGTTGATGGCGGGGTAGACACGTTTCTCGGCGATCTTGCGGTCCAGGTGCAGCTCCATGTTGCCGGTGCCCTTGAACTCTTCGTAGATCACTTCGTCCATCTTCGAGCCGGTATCGATCAGCGCGGTGGCGATGATGGAAAGGCTGCCGCCTTCCTCGATATTGCGTGCGGCGCCGAAGAAGCGCTTGGGTCGCTCCAGTGCGTGGGCATCGACACCGCCGGTCAGCACCTTGCCGGAGCTGGGTACGATGGTGTTGTAGGCCCGCGCCAGGCGTGTAATGGAGTCCAGCAGGATGACCACGTCTTTTCTGTGCTCGACCAGGCGTTTGGCCTTCTCGATGACCATTTCCGCCACCTGCACGTGTCGCGCCGGGGGCTCGTCAAAGGTCGAGGCGACGACCTCCGCACCCTTGACGCCGACCGTGCGCTGCATGTCGGTGACTTCTTCCGGACGCTCGTCGATCAGCAACACGATCACGTAGCACTCGGGATTGTTGCGGATGATGCTGTTGGCGATGTGCTGCAGCATCAGTGTCTTGCCGGCCTTGGGCGGTGCCACGATCAGGCCGCGCTGGCCCTTGCCGATGGGGGCGACCAGGTCGATGATACGGCCGGTCAGGTCTTCCGTGGAGCCGTTGCCGACTTCCAGCTTGAGGCGCTCGTTGGGGAACAGTGGCGTCAGGTTTTCGAACAGAACCTTGTTCTTGGAGTGTTCGGGTTTGGTGAAGTTGACGTCATTGACCTTGAGCAGGGCGAAGTAGCGCTCCCCCTCCTTCGGCGGCCTGATCTTGCCAGAAACGGTGTCGCCGGTGCGCAGGTTGAAGCGCCGGATCTGGCTGGGGGAGACATAGATGTCATCCGGCCCCGCCAGGTAGGAGCAGTCCGCCGAGCGCAGGAAGCCGAAGCCATCCTGCAGGATCTCGAGGACGCCGTCACCATAGATGTCCTCGCCGCCCTTGGCGTGGCGCTTGAGGATGGCAAAGATGATGTCCTGCTTGCGGGAGCGGGCCATGTTCTCGAGGCCCATGCCAATGGCGAGGTCGAGCAGTTCGGCCGTGGGTTTGGTCTTCAGTTCGGTCAGATTCATAGGGGAAGGTGAATGGTTACTGGTTGAAATCGGGGAAGCGCGCGCACGGGAAGCGCACGAGCGGGATTAAGGAAACAGTGACGGACTCGCGACAGGGTGGAACAAGCGGCTTGGCGTGTTATGGAATTGTGCGAGAGTCGGGATAGCGCAACTCTAGCACCGTGTTGTTGCGTCGTCCAGTATTTGCTTGCATCAAGGGTTTCGAGGTTTCCGCCCCCTCCCGGGAGGGGGCGGCGTGTATCGGGTATCAGCCCAGTGCCGAGTCGATGAACTCACTCAGTTGTGTCTTGGACAGGGCGCCAACCTTGGTCGCCTCGGCGTTGCCATTGCGGAACAGGATCAGGGTCGGGATGCCGCGAATGCCGAAGCGGGGCGGGGTTTCGCCGTTGGCGTCGACATCGAGCTTGCACACCTTGAGGCGGCCCTCGTAGTCATTGGCAATTTCCGCGAGCACCGGGGCGATCATCTTGCAGGGGCCGCACCACTCCGCCCAGAAGTCGACCAGAACCGGCAGTTCCGACTTGAGGACATCTTGTTCGAAGCTGGCATCGGTGACGTGCAGGATGTTCTCGCTCATGGGTGGGGTTGCTCCGGATCGGGTGGTGAATCGGTGGGGGCTGTCTACAATGGGAGGCATCATATCATTCTGTTCCGGGCTGGCAACAGGGCCATCCCGGGTGTCGTGAGTCGCCGTCTGTGATTGAAGCGCAGTCCCGTTCCGGTGATCTTCCCCCACCACGCCTTGCCGCGATCGATCTCGGTTCCAACAGCTTTCACCTGTTGGTGGCCGAGTGGGAGGCCGGTGGCTACCGGCCGCGAGTCTGCCTGGCGCAGAGGGTGCAACTGGCGCTGGGGCTGCGCGATGAGCAACTGGATCCCGCGGCGATGTCCCGCGCCCTGGCCTGCCTGGCACGCTTTGCCCCCTTTCTGCACGGCATCGGCCCTGGCTGCATGCGTGCGGTTGGTACGCAGGCGTTGCGCGTCGCGCGCAATCGCCGCGACCTGCTCGATCCCGCCACGGCGTTGCTGGGATGCCCGGTCGAGGTGATCAGCGGTGAGGAGGAGGCCTGTCTGGTCTATGGCGTTGCCGCCGACCCTCTGGCGTCAGAACAACTGGTGGTCGATGTTGGCGGCGGCAGTACGGAGCTGGTTGCGGGGCGTGGCATGCTGCGACAGCGACGTCTCAGTGTGCCGGTGGGCTGCATCGGTTTGCTTCATCACTTTCCCGGCGGCCGGCTGAACCGCGCCAACTTCCAGCGAGCGCGTGCCCAGGCCAGTGAGGTGTTGGGCGCCGCATGGGCTGGCGATCCGATACCGCCGCGGGTGATCGGTTGCTCCGGCACCCTGCTGGCGATCGCCGCTGTACTGCAGCGCATGGGGCTGGGGGACGGCGCTATCCGGCGTCACGAACTGGAGCAGTTGCTGCAGGTCCTGGAGCGTTTTCCAATCCTGTCCGCCGTGCGCCTTCCGGGTCTTTCCGCCAGTCGGAGTCCGGTATTTGCCTCCGGGCTGGCGCTGGTCTGCGGACTTTTCGACGCGCTGGATCTCGACACCATGAGCCTGTCTCGCAGCGGGCTGCGTGAAGGCGTGCTGGCGGCACTGGCGGCCGGCCACGAGGCACGCCTCTGCCTGGCCGCGGGCTGAGACGTCTCAGTTCACCACCATCACATCGCAGTCCACCTGGTCCAGCACCTTCTCGGCGGTGTTGCCGATGATCAGGCCGGACACGCCGCGGCGCCCCACCGTGCCGATCAGTACCAGGTCGACCTCGAGCGCACGCGCGGTTTCCACGACGATCTCGTCGGCGGCGCCGGCACGCACATGAATGCGTTCGCCGGGCAAGCCGGTCTGCGCCACCAGGCGGGAGCGATCCGGGTAGTTGAGCGAGTCGCTGTAGGCGTGGACGATATGCACCTCGGCACCGTGCCCCTCGGCGAAGCGCTTGGCAAAGCTGATGATCAGGTTGTTCAGGCGCTGGTGGCTGTCATCCTCGCTGAGCAGGTTGACGGCGGCCAGGATGCGGCGACTCTTCCAGCCGCGGTGGCCCTTGACCAGCAACACCGGGCAGGGGCTGGTGCGCAGCAGGGCCCAGTCGTCGCGCTGGCTGAACATGCGCCCGGCCACCTGGATGGGTTCTGCCTCCTTGAAGATGAGTTCGGCACCACAGCGCGCCGCCGCCTGGGTGATGGCGCGAACCGGGTCGGCATCCCACAGGGCTTCGTAGCTGATGCTGACGTCGCTGCCGGACTCCGCTGCCACCATCGACTCCAGGCGTTGCTGATACTCGCGCAGAATCGCTGCACGGCTCACCTCGGGGTCAACCCGGCTGCCCGGGTCGGGGCGCTGGTAGACACAGGTGAGCAGGTGCAGACGCGAACCGGTCTCGCGTGCGGATATCAGCGCCCGGGCGAATGCGGGTTGCACCGTATGGGTCGGGTCGAGTACGACCAGTGTGGTCAGCGTTGACATGCGCTTGCCCCTGTTGCGAAGTGTCGGTTCAAATCCATTATGCCGTGACCCGCTGGCCGTTGCACATGATCTGCGTCAAGCGACCAGGGCCGCCGCGATGGCGATGTTCTGGCGCAGGTGGCCGGGGTCGATGGTGCCGATGATGGCGCTGGTGACGCCCGGGTGGGCGTAGACCATGGCCAGGCTGGCCTCGACGCCGCCTGTCTCACCGAGGTGGCCCGAGGCCAGTGCCTTTTTCACCAGCACGCTCCTGCCGTGGGCGGCGCAGTAGTCCAGCACAGGCTCCTCCTCGCGGTACCCGGGGTTGTACGTGGCCATGACCACGTCGCAGCACTGTGCGGCCAGCAGGCCGCCCTCCAGAGTCTTTGTGGACATGCCGAAGCTGCGGATCCAGCCGGCCTGGCGCAGGCTGGCCAGTGTGTCGAGCACTGCCTCCTGTTCGATGATGTGGCGATCGTTGCCGTCCGAGTGCACCAGCACCAGGTCCAGGTAATCGGTACCCAGCCGGCGCAGGCTGCGCTCGACGGAGTGTCGGGTGTGTTCCGCCGAGAAATCAAAGCGTGACTGGCCGGCCTCGAACTCCTCACCGACCTTGGTGCAGATCACCCAGTCCCGCCGCTGTCCGCGCAGCAGCTTGCCGAGGCGCACTTCACTGCTGCCATAGGCGGGCGCCGTATCCAGCAGGTTGATGCCGAGGTCCCGTGCCAGGTGCAGCAGTGCGGTGGCCGCGCGATCGTCGGGCAGATGGAATCCCTGAGGGTACTTGACCCCCTCGTTGCGGCCGAGCTTGACCGTGCCGAGGCCGATGGGGCTGACCGCGATATCGGTGCGGGCAATGGAGCGCAGCTGCATGATGAAGCCTCAGTCAAACAGGGTGTACCAGCACGGGCTGGCGATGCCGGGCCCGGGCAGGGCCGCCAGCGGTCGTAGTTCCGCGTCCGGCCTGGGTTGCAGCCGGCCGGCCCGCTGCAGCAGGGCGCAGACCCGGTCGCTGAGATCCGGGGCCAGCGTCAGCTTGGTGGGCCAGGCGGCGATGACATTGTCGAGGGTGGCATTCCGGGCACTGGCGAAGGCGGCGAAGGCCTGGTCCGGCCGGCCCAACCCCTGTTGCCGGGGCTCGGCGCGATCGATCGCCAGGGTGCGCCACTCGCTGCGACCCAGGTCGACCCAGGGCAGCAGTGCCGCCAGCTCCGCGCGGGCGTGATCGATCAGTGCCGCGGGGGACAGGTCGACCCCCCCGGTGGCCAGATCCCCACCCAGATACCAGACCCAGCGGCCGTCACCACCGCGGTGGCTGGAGATGGTCAGGCGCGGGCTGGGGTTGGCGCCCAGGCAGTGGGCGTAGAGCGGGTGTGGATAATCGTGTCGCACCAGCACCTGGTGCAGCGGGCGCCGTTGCATGGCCGGTGCACTGGCGCCGGCGGCGGCGAGCAGAGCCTCGTTGCCGGCACCTGCGGCAAACACATAGCAGCGGGCGTGCAACTGCAGCGCGTCGCCCGTCGCCGTGGTGATGCTCAGGCTTTCCAGGCCATCTCGGCCAAGCTGCATCTGTAACTGATTCGCGGGGACATGCAGGATGCGCCCCGGGCAGTTTGCGGCCAGGCGTCGCGTGACATCGGGGATGTCCAGCACCAGGTCGACCAGGCGGTAGACCTGGCCGCGGAATGCGGGGTCGTCAAAGGGCGGGGGATAGTCGCTGCGGGCCAGCGTGTCGACGCGGCCCCGGGTCAGGCGGCTGGCCAGGAAGGTCGTCACCCGGGAGCCCAGGCCGCCGCTGGCCCAGAGGTGGAAATGTTCGGCGAGGACGCCCGCACCGCGCAGGTCGACCTCGCCCCTGCCGGCCAGGCACTGGCGCCAGCGCTCCGGCATCGCCGCAATGGCCTCGGAGGCGCCGGTAAGACTGCCGCCCAGGGCATACTTGATACCGCCGTGGATCATGCCCTGGGAGGCGATGCTCTGGCCGCCCCCGAGCTGCCCGCTTTCCAGCAGCACCACCTGCAAGCCGAGTTGTTGCAGGCGGTTCAACAGCCACAGTCCGGCAATGCCGCCGCCGAAAATCGCGATGTCGACCCGTGCTGCGGGCATGGCATTGTGTCCCCTGATGGGTGTTGCCGGGCTGGGTTGCGCGGTTACTGCTGCGTGATCCGGTGGTATTTTCCGCCGGGTGCTAGTATACGCGGGTTGCCCGCCGGGCCGATGACCCGGCCCCACCCGCTGCCGGAGCCGCGATGGCGCGCCTGCTCTACACCCTGTTATTCCATGCCCTGTTGCCCCTGGTCCTGATGCGCGTGGCCCTGCGCGCCCTGCGTGCGCCGGGCTACGGACGTCGTCTCGGTGAGCGTTTCGGCCGTTTTCGTGGCGCACCTCCCCCCGGTGGCATCTGGCTGCACGCGGTCAGTGTTGGCGAGGTTCAGGCCGCGCTGCCCCTGGTGCGCGCCCTGCGCCGGCAGTACCCGGAACTGGCGTTGACTGTCACCACGATGACGCCCACCGGTTCGGCGCGGGTGCGTGAGCTCTTCGCCGATGACGTCTTCCACGTCTATGCGCCCTGGGATCTGCCCTGGGCCGTCGCCGCATTTCTGCGGCGCACGCGGCCGCGGCTGGTGATTGTCATGGAAACCGAGCTTTGGCCCAACGTGATTCATGCCTGCCGACACCGGGGCCTTCCCGTATTGCTGGCCAATGCCCGCCTTTCGAGGCGCTCCGCACGTGGGTACGCGCGTATCGGTGCGCTGTCGCGCCCGATGCTGGGCGCCCTGTCCGCGGTGGCGGCCCAGACCCGCGAGGATGCCCGGCGCCTGCTGGCACTGGGTGTACCGGCAGGGCATCTGCAGGTGACGGGCGGTATCAAGT
>JBJHBY010000003.1:0-41322 GCA_050485745.1 Gammaproteobacteria bacterium
GGTTCGGACATGCCGTTTCCAATCGGCGACCCGGCCCAGCGCGAGATTTTGGGGCAGGTTTCGCTGGCGCAGGCCGACCGTGCCAGCATCGACGGCGGGTTGGCGGCCCGGGGCGACGTGGTAGTGGTGACACTGAACTATCGCCTGGGCCTGTTCGGCTGGTTGCACCATCCCCTGCTGCAGGCGCCGCCGGATGTGGACGGCAGCGCCAGCGTCGGCTCGTCCAGCATTGGCTCTTCCAACTTCGGTACATTGGACCAGATTGCCGCCCTGCAATGGGTGCGGGACAACATCGCATCCTTCGGGGGAGATCCTGACCGGGTCACCCTGTTTGGCGAGTCTGCCGGGGGCGACAATGTGCTGGCGCTGCTGGTGTCGCCCCGGTCCCGGGGCCTGTTCCATCGCGCCATCATCCAGAGCGGCAGCGGCCGCAGCGTTGACCTTCAGGCCGCCGCGAACCCGGTGGATGCAGACCCCGCCGGCCTGCCCCTGAGCAGCACGGAAATCATTGCCCGGCTGCTGCAGGATACCGGCAGGGCGGAGAGCCGCGGCCAGGCTCTGGCAATGATCGAGCGTGAGGGGCCGCGTCTTGCGCCCTGGTTACGCCAGCAGCCCGTGGCGGCATTGATGTCGGCGTTCGCCTCCCTTGCCGCGGAGCACATGAACGCCACCGGCGCGCCGGCTTCGCTGCCGGTGTTGTTGCGCGATGGCGAGGCGCTGCCGGAGGAGGGCATCCGGGCGGCCATCGCGGCGGGGCGTTTTCATCGGGTGCCGGTGATGATCGGCGCCACCCGTGACGAATTCACCATCCTGCTGCCGTTTATCACACCGCGCACCCGCTTCTATGAGACGGGTGCCGATGGCTGGCCACGGGTCACCGACCCCGGGGATTACCAGCTTGCCGCGGCACTGCTGAGCCAGCAGTTCTGGCGTTATGCGGTGGATACGCCCGCTCGCCATATTGGCAGGCATGCTCCCGTGTTTGTGTACCGGTTCGACTGGGATCAGCTGCGGCCGGCGCCCTGGCTGGGTGGCCTGGAACTGGGTGCAACCCATGGGCTCGACGTCGCCTTTGTGTTTGGCAGCCGGGATCTCGGGCCGGACTATCTGCAGATGAACCTGCTGGGTGAGGATGGCCTGCCCGGCTACACGCGATTGTCCAGCGCCATGATTGACTACTGGGCCGGCTTCGCCGCGGAAGGACTGCCCGGGAGTGGGCGGCACGGCCACTGGCCCTGGTGGCCGCGATGGCACGGTGATTCAGGCGGTGCCTGGATGCGGTTGGATGATCCCGGCTCTGGTGCTGAAGTTGGCCCCAGCTCCGGTGTCGGTGGCCTGGCGGTGGAGCTGACGCCCCCGGTACCGGCGCTCCCGGCAACCTTGCAGCGGCTGCAAGGGGAGCAGGGGCTGCAGCGGCATTGCGAATTCCTGCGGGACATCGAGCAGCTGGGGCGCTTTGTCGGCCTGCCCGACGATACCTTTGTGCGGCACCGCTCACCGATGTGTGATACCCACTGACTCAGTGTTCGCATTCTGTCGCGCTGTCGTCCAGCAGCGCGACGCTCTTGAGCACAATGCGTACCAGCTCGGCCTGGCGGCGTGCGCCGGTCTTGGAATAGATTTTCTTGGAGTAGGTTCGGGCACTGTTTTCCGTGATGCCCATGGCCACTGCAGCCTCGGCCAGTGACAGGCCGCGTGCCAGCAGCACGGTGAGTCGCGCTTCAGATGGGGTCAGCCCCAGCAGTCGCGCCAGGGTGTGTGCCGGTGGAATGACCGGTGTCTGACCACTCAAGTAGAGCGTCAGGCGGGGTCGTGCCGGGTGCCGGTACCAGTGGCTGCCTGGTGTGGAGCGCACCAGAACATCCATGCTTTCACCCTGATGGCTGAGGCGGATGACCTCGGAGAATGCCGCGCCGGAACGGCTCGAATCCTGTTGCAGGCCCAGGGTGATCAGCTCGCGCAGGCGCCGGGCCTGCTCCCTGCCGGTGGCGCTGATGCGACGGTCGCGCAGGGTCAGGCAGGGGTTGGCGGCGAGGATGTGGCGGGCGGCGTCGTTGCAGTCCATCACCCGTGCCTGGCCGTCGAGGATCACCGCGCCGATGCCAAGCTTGTCGAGCACATCGCGGTAGATCGCCTTCTCCAGTTCATTGGACTTGATGCGTGCGAAGAGCGCCAGGGCATTTTCCAGATGCGGATGCAGCCGCCGCATCAGTTGTCGATGCCACTCGCCGAAATCCTCACGGTCGGGACCATTCATCAGGCCGAGCTGGCAGCTCCAGCCGCCCGCCTCGACAATGCACAGCCCGAGCTGGTGTTCGAGCCGGTAGGGTGAGGCAAAGCGCTGATAGTACTCGGAGGCGTGAAACGCCTCGATATCCACGATTTCCGAAAGGGTGTACAGATCCCCCGAGTGGCGCAGCATCCTGGCGAGTGGATCGAGGTGCCCCAGCTCCATCCGCCGCGCCGCGGCGAGCTCCAGCGCTTCGCTCTCCATGGGCTCGCGGGTAATCCAGATCGATACGGAACGCATGTCCGTGCGCGCCGGCTGCAGGGACAGCCCGGCAATATCGCAGTCGCAGACCTCGCGCAAGGCACTGGCAAAGCTTTGCCAGGGCTGATCCTCCAGCGTGCCCTGGTAGATGGTGTGAATCAATGCGTCGACGGTGCTGCTGAGTGTCATGACCGGGCGGCTTTGGGTGGCGTCTTTCGGTTGATTATGGTGAAGCGTTCCGCGCCGTCCTATAGAAGAAAAATGCCTTTCTTTCGAAGCTTGCGCGCATTGCGCGCTCGGCAACCATGGATTCAACCCGGACTCTCCATTTGGGTACTTACCTGCCGCTCGTTGCCCTCTAGTTTTCTCCCTGTGTCCACCCGCTTCGGGTGATCATCAGGGAGATGAATCATGTTGAATAAAAAAATTCCGGGTTTGCGCGGCGTCCAGTATCGTGTGCCAGCACCTCCGGGCAGGGCTGTCTGGTCCACATGGCTTGGCTGCGTCGGTCTGACGGCACTTTGCGCGACCACACCCCCTGCCCTGGCACAGGGCAGCTCGTTGGTTCTGGACGAGGTCGTGGTCACCGCGCGCAAGCGCGCCGAGACCATTCAGGAAGTGCCGATGGCGATCACCGCACTCGATCAGGACCTTCTCGAACGCATCGGGTTCAGCAATCTCACCGACCTCGCGGAGAAGGTGCCCTCGCTGTCAATGGCGCCCTATCCCAACAACAGCTCCGCGATGGTGGTGTTCATGCGCGGCGTCGGCACGGTGGACTCGGAACAGATCGCCCGCGACCCCGGCGTCGGTATCTATCTCGATGACGTCTATCTGGGCCGGGCCCAGGGCCTGGCGGGGGATCTCGCGGATATCGAACGTATCGAAGTGCTGCGCGGGCCACAGGGCACGCTCTATGGTCGCAATACCATCGGCGGGGCCATCAAGTTCCTGACCGCCGGCCCGACGGGCGAGTTCGGTTTTCGTCAGCACCTGAGCGTGGGCAACCGCGACAACCGCCGCTCGGTCACGCGCATTGACCTGCCCGAGGCCGCCGGAGTGAGTGCCCGCCTGACTTACCTGATGGCTCATGAGGGCGGCTGGGTCAACCAGCCTGGCCGCAGTGCCGACTTCGGCGAGCGCGACAAGGAAGGCTATCGCATTGCCCTGCGCTGGCGGCCCCATGCCGACGTCCAGGTCGACTATGCCCACGACCACGCCACCCAGGAAGGGGTCAGTTTCTATCAGCAGCGGGGTGGGCCAGGGCTGTTTGGAGGCCTCTTTACCACGCCGCTCTCTGGCTCGCGCCGCGGTACCGCCATTCGCGCCTCGGAACTGCCCCTGCGGGATGACTTCGAGATCGACGGCCATGCACTCACCCTGCAGTGGGAAGTCTCCGACCAGATGAGCCTGCGCTCTGTGACCGCGTACCGCGAAACCGAGGCAAGCAGTGTGCATGACACCCTCGAAGCCTTTGGCATTCCCGCGGCCTTCAGCAGCGACACCGACCAGGAGCAGTGGTCGCAGGAATTGATGCTCAGCGGCTTCACCCAACGGGTGGATCTCGACTACTCCCTGGGTCTGTTCTGGTTCCGGGAGAAGGCCAGTCAGGCGACGCGGTCCTTGCAGGACCCCTTCTCACTGGTGGTCGACCCGATGAATCCGGTGAATGTGTTTCGCCCTCCGGTGATGGCGGACCTTCTGCCGAACCCGAGGGCAGAAGTCGTCAACCGGGCGCAGGCCATTTACGGGCAGGTGACCTGGACGCCCGCGTTGATGGATGGGCGCTGGGGCCTGACCGTGGGTGGGCGTTACTCCAGGGATCGGCGAGAGATTGAGCGTTCGTTCCAGGGCATGCCCTACGATGCGGATAGCGCTCGCTACTCCAGCTTCGATCCCGGCGTTACGCTCAATTTCCGTTGGTCCCATGACATTCAGGCCTATCTGTCGCGGTCCCAGGGCTACCGCACAGGAGGCTTCAACCTGCGCTCTCCCGCGGGGAGCGACCCTTTCGATCCAGAGGACCTCGTAACCTGGGAGGCAGGTTTGAAGGCGTCATGGTCCCATCGCGTGCGCACCAATCTGGCCGTGCATCGAGGTGTTTACGACGATATCCAGCTGGACTTTATCCAGCCCCTGACCAACGAAATCAGCACAGTCAACGCGGGCAAGGCAAGGCTCGAAGGCGCGGAGCTGGAAAGCCGGTTGTTGTTGAGTGAAAGCATTGAGCTGGGGCTGAGCTACGCCTATCTGCGGGCGCGGCGAGACGGTGAGGTCGTGAATCCGTTTTCCGGACAAGTATTGGAAGACCTGTCCATGCCATTCTCACCCCGCCACAAAGTACATGTAACCGGCGAATATCGCATGCCCCGTGGGCGGCTGGGGCAGCCCCTGGCCTGGGTGTCATATAGCTGGGAAGCGAAACAGACGACCAATGGCGGGCCGGGAACTGCCCTGGAACCCAAGCCGTCCTATGGACTTCTGGATGCCAGGGTCGCACTTGTGGACATTCCGGTTCGTGGCGAAGGAGGGCTGAACGTTGCGGTATGGGGAAGGAACCTGTTGGGCAAGGACTACCTGATGTATCGGCTCTATGGTGCGGACATTTACGGGGAGCCGAGGAGTTACGGTATCGACCTGACGTTTGAGTACTGAATCTCGGTGGGGTAGCCTGACTAGCTGTCCTGGATTTTCTTGCGGGCGTTTCTCGATTTGCGGCTCTCCAGTCGCTTTTTCAGTGGTGCCATGGTGGTGGACTGGAGCGCACGAACCAGTTCCATCATCTCCTTTGGCAGCGCAATGGGTTCATAGAGCCAGTCTTCGCGTTCACAGATTTCTTGCCATTTCTTCTCGATGCGGGAGGTGGCTCTGGAGATCTGCGACTGCGTGACGCCGTACCGCGCGCTCGCTTCCTTATGTTTCAAGCCTTCGACCAGTACAGATCGGGCGGCCTCAATGGTCGCCTGGCTCTGCAGTTTCATCGAGGCGACGGTGATTTCGAAATGCTCGGGGGTCATTGGCTCTACAGGTTCATCATCGTGATGGGCGTGTTCTGATCCCTTGCCTGGCCGCTGCATTATCCCAGCTCTCCTATCCGCTGCAATCTCCGTTCGAGAAAAATCGCCGTGACGCAACGGCGACGTCGGCCATCATTGTGATATAAATATGCCTTGTTTTCATTTTTATTTTGCTTTTAGTGATTTATATATAACAAATCAAGTCTCCGAATGGTAATTGTTCAGAGAGACGTTTTCTGATCACGCAGGGCGACTCAGGTCGCATCAGGGAGGAGTTTGATCATGGGGAAAGCGGTCAAGCCGCAAGGTCGATCCGAGGCGATGACGCCAGGGAGCCGACCCTTGCAGCTGCTCGAACTATTGGCCACACAGAATATGACGCTCTATGAGGCGGCCTCGCATCTGAACATCAGTGTCAGTACGGCCAACCAGCATGTTGCCGCCGCAAAACGGGCCTTGAACGCCCGCACCACGACGGCGGCTGTTGTCGAGGCGGTAAGGCGTGGGTTGATTGCCGTGAAAACATGAATCCGGGAGTGGGCTGAATCTGTGCTTCACAGGCCGGGATGGCCTGTGGTAGCTTCAGGGTTCTGAATCATTCCTCGTATCCAGGGACGGAGACGCAGCAATGGCTATTCTGGAGCAGTGCCTTTTTCACCCTTCATCAACCCCGAGGCTTTCTGAACCCCTGAGTGTGATCGACCGCCTGACCGGCCCGGTCTGTATCGGCGGCATCTACTATTTCAGTGGTCAGCCTGATTTTCCCCGCCTTAAGAACGCTTTGCGCGAAGCGTTGAATCTGTACCCGTGGCTTGCGGGACGACTTGCCAGTGAGGGCCATTCCCTGGAGGTGCAGTATCCAGGTAATGGCCTGATGTTCACTCTGTCGGATGGTGATGCCGAACCACCTTCGGCGGGTTTGATGCTGGAGCCTGGGCAGGCCATGAGCCTGGTCGATGCCGCTGTAGATGCCCACGATGTTGTCAATGGCGACTCGCCGCTGACGTTCATACGGGTAACGCGAATGCGCCATGGCGGTTTTGCCCTGGGAGTGCGCAACGTGCACTGTATTGCGGATGGGGTGGGCTTCTCACGCTTTCTTTCTGCCTGGAGTGCTCTTTATCGCGGGGAGAGGCCGGCACTTCCGGGTTGGTACAGCCGCGCGACCATTGATGCTTTGGCCAAAGGCTCTGGCATGCAGCCCAGTTCAGCGCTTCACGTGGCACCCAGTCCGAACTTTGACGTCCGGGAGTGTCTTCGCTCTCGTCAGGACAACTTTTCATCGGTCTGGATACAGATCCCTGCGGAAGCCTTGTCGGCGCTGGTTCAGCGTGCTCGCAGGCAGGCAGCAATGAAACTGTCCAGCTCGGATGTTCTGCATGGGCTGCTCTGGCGTGGCAGCGCAAAGGCTTCGGTCTATGCCTGCGAAGGCGTGTATCGAATCTATTCAATCTTTGATTTCAGGCGAGTAGAGGGCCTTGGTATACCGCCGGATTTTTCCGGGAATGCGTTGATGGAGCGGCGGGCTTCATATTCCTTGTCCGGACTTATCGGTTGTTCATCCGGGGAAGCCGCGATGCAATTCAGGCAACAGACGAAGCCGCTTTCCTCCCATGACGTGTGTCGGGATATTGCATTTTTCCGTAGAGAGTTGCGCATGGGGCGGATTGATACACGTACTGGCAGGTTCGATGGCTTTATGCGTCAGAGCGTCGTGGATTGCCTGGAAGGCAGAGGCGTTTATGTCAACGACATGCGCCATCTCTGCAATAGTGGAATTGACTTCGGCTGCGTGCCTATTGGCTATGAGATTCTACCGGCCATGGGGTGGCCCTTTGCCGGTGTTTATTCGCTGCAGGGCGGTGGTGTGGGTATTCGCTATGTGGGGTGGCGTGAACAGATTCCGGTTTTTTCCGAAGCGCTGCGCGAAGCCTTTGAGGACATCGACGAACTCGATATCCAGAGGGCCTTTATTGCCCTCTCCTCACCGTAATCCGGCTTACGCGGGTGTGAAACGTCCGTCCTGTATGCACATGCGTTGGTAGCCGTCGAAGCTGTAGCCCAGCCTCTCGATATCATCGGCATACAGGTCTTGCACCCTCTCAATGGCTGCGGGGGTGTAAGCGTCCCGGTAAGAGGCGCGCCTCGAGGCGTTGACGTGCTCCAGGCGCGCCTCCACACCCAGCGTGGCGGCGATGCGGTTGAAGTCCTCGCTGATGGTCTCGAAGCAGGCCAGGTCATTGATCAGCGGGCGGCCGCGTCGGTCACAGATAAACCGGCTTTGGGGCCAGAAGTGGATGTGGCTGTACAGGCGCTCCGGCGTCAGCCACTCCAGCACAAATTGATTGAAGTCTTCGATGTCGCTGAGGTGTTCTCCGGCCCAGGCCTTGTCCCTGTCATCCCAGCCGCCGCCTTTCAGATAGCTGTAGGCGGAGTAGAGGCGGTCCCATGGGTTGCGCACGAAGGCGAACTTGTAATACTCGCGAAACGTCTTTCTGCCATAGATGACTCGGTACTGGATGGCCGTATAGTGATAGGGCAGGGCGCCGAACAGGCCGGTGGCGACCGAGGTGCCGGCGGATTTGGTGATGTGGACGAAAATAGCCCGATGGTCGTCGAACGGCTTGAGTGAGAAGTTCGCCTTGTCATGCCGGTTGACCTGGGTGCGGAGCCGGCGGTACTGGGCCGGATGGCGCAGCTTGTACAGCCAGAGCCGGGTTTCGTAGGGCACCAGGGCCCGGTACAGCGTTCTCATCGCTTGCGTTATTCCACTGTGCAGCTGCGGCGGCCGTTCGCCAGTCGCTGGCTATAATAGCCTACACACTGGCAATGCGCTTTTGGGCGCCTCGGAGTATGCAGGATGTTTGTCGCTGACCGGCTGGTCTTCCTCGAGTTGCACAAGACTGGCGGCACCCATATCGGCCGCTGGCTGGGTGAGCTGGTCGGGGGAGAGCAGATCGGCAAGCATAACCGCCTGCCCGCCGCGTTGGCGGACCGTTTCATCCTTGGCTCTGTGCGCAACCCCTGGGACTGGTATGTCTCCCTCTGGGCCTATGGCTGTGGGGGGGAGGGCAGTGTTTACGTGCAGACGACCCGGCGCTTGAGCTTTCGCTACTGCCATCAGCAGCTTGCCGCCGAGATGGGGCGTGATCGTGCCGGGCCCCGGGAGTGGTTGCTGCAGTGTGGCCATGACCTGGTCAAGCCGGTGGCAGCCTGGCGCAGTTGCTACCGGGATGCCGATGACGCCCGGGCGTTTCGGCGCTGGCTGCACATGCTGCTTGACCCGGCGCGCCGCTTCGATATGGCCGAGGGCTACGGCTTCAGCCCGGTTGCTCACTGTGGCGGCCTGATGACCTACCGCTACCTGAAGCTCTTTACCCGCCTGGGTGATTCGTTGTACCGGGATGAGCGGCTGGCCAGGCCGCAGGGGCTGCGCGAGGCCTGGCGTGATAGCCGTCTGGTCAGCTATCTGGTGCGCAACGAGCATCTCGAGGACGACCTGCTGGAGGCGCTGGAGCGAGCCGGGTATCCGCCGCGGGCCGAGCAGCGTGAGGCGCTGTTGCAGGCGCGCTCCAGAAAGACGAACAGTTCAAGGCGTCGCTCCACGGATTTCTACTATGATGAAAGTTCGATTGAGCTGGTGGCCCGCCGCGAGGCGCTGATCATCGAGGAGCATGGCTATCAGCCGCCACTGGGCATTGCGTAACCGGTTGGGGCGCGATGCTGCCTGGCTGCCGCCCGCTGGGCGCGGTGGCCTTCCCGCCCCGACCCCCGACACACAGGTTGTTTCATGCAGGACCGGCTCATCGCAACCCTCGCCGTGGGCGACGAGGCCAACAGTATCGCGCGCTACTCCCTGCCCCTGATCGAGGCCTATGCCCGGCGCTGCGGGGCGGATCTTCTGCAGTTGCAGGCCTCTTCCCTCAGTGGCGACTTCAATATCTTTTATGAAAAGTTCCAGCTCGGGCCGCTTCTGGAGCGCTATCGCCGAATCCTGTACGTGGATGTGGATATCCTGATTCTGCCGGATAGCCCCGATGTGTTTGCTCTGGCTCCGGAGGACCATTTTGCCGCGGTGTCCGTGGACCCGGTGTTCAGGCGGGGTGAGCGCTCCCGCAGCATGACACAGCAGGTGCTGGGGCCAGTGGATTGGCGCTATCCCTATTTCAATGCCGGCTTGATGCTGGTCTCCCGCGGGCAGCAGGCCCTGTTCATGCCGGGCGAGGACATGATGCGGCACTGGCACGAGGGCGCGGCCGCCCTGGGGGAAGGCAGTTTTCATGACCAGGATCTGTTCAACTACCGGCTGAATGCACTGGGTCTGCCGTTTCACGACCTCGGGCGAGCTTTCAATTTTACCCGTGCCTGGGGCGATTTTCATCGTCGCTTCGGCCAGAACTTTATTCATTACGCCGGCCTGAAGGGCAAGCGGGATGCGCTGATGGCGCGTGATGCCCGGGTGCTGGCACGGTCCTGGCAGCGCCGGCTTTACGCACGCTGTCCACAGCTCGTCTGGGTGCGTGATCGCCTCTGGCGCTGAGTGTCCCGGCATCCAGCTGCGCGTCAAGGGCGCTGGGTTACGCGCATTCGCGCTAACCCAGCCTACGTCAGGTTTTTCCCTCGACCCTGGCTGCGCTCGGTGTCGTAGTGAGCGAGCATGATGTGGCAGGTAGGCTGGGTTAGCGCGAATGCGCGTAACCCGGCGTCCTCCCCGCCGGCAGCCACTTATGAGGTGCCTTCCAGAATACTGCGGTACAGAGCCAGGGTGCGCTCGGCATTGCCGCGGGCGCTGAAGCGCTCCGCTACCCGTGCCTGGCCGCGGGCGATGATTCCAGCCTGGTCCGGGTGCTGCAGCAGGTCGCGTACAGCTCCAGCGTAGTCATCGGCGCTGTGCCCGCTGACCAGCAGGCCGCCGCAGTTGCCCTCCAGCACTTCCACCATGCCGCCCACGCGATGGGCGATGACCGGCGTGCCGAGCACGATGCTTTCCAGCAGGGTCATCGGCAGGCCCTCATGGTCGGAGCACATGACCAGCAGGTCCAGACTGGCGATGCAGCGGCCGATGTCCTGGCGATGGCCGTGGAAGGTCACCGCCTGAGTCAGGCCCAGGCGGGCCGATGCGGCTTCCAGGCTGGCGCGCAGTTGCCCGTCCCCGAACACATGAAAGTGCAGGCCGCGCTGCTGCACGGGTGGCTGTTCCAGCAACCGGGCCGCCATGCCCAGGAACAGGTCGACGCGCTTGACCGGGTCGAGACGACCGACCAGGCCGATGTGCACGGCCTCGGGCGCCGCCTCGCGAAAGCTGGCCCCTGCCCCGCGGTGCTGCAGGGCGGCGATATCGACGCCGTTTTCGATCACGGCGATATGCCCGCTGGGGAATACCGTGGCCAGCTGTTGGCCGAGGTCCCGGGATACGGCGATCACCCGCTGTTGCAGGTGGGCCCCGCAGTAGCGATCGAGGGCATGAATCAGCTGCTTGTGGGGCTTTCCCCATCCGGGCCGATGTTCCGGAGCACCGTGGCTGGTACGCACGCCGGGTACGCCCAGTCCGAGGCTGGCGAGGCTGCCCAGGACGTTTTCCTTGAGCCGGTGCGTATGCAGGATGTCTGGCCGGTGCTGGCGCAACAGGCTGCGCAGGCCGCGCAGGATAGCCACCGCGCCAAGGCGGGATTCGTCGAGGATGTCGACCGGGATACCGGCTTCGCGCAGACGTGCGGCGGTATCCGCGTCGTTCATCAGCACCGCGCGTGGCCGGGCGCCTGGCAGGTCGCGCAGGTGACTCAGCAGCGTGCATAGCTGTGCCTCGGCGCCACCCCAGCGGTCCCCTGAGGCAATGTGCAGGACCTGCAGGTCACGCTCTGTGGTGGATCGCGGTACCGGGTGCGACAAGGTGCCAGGCTCCGACTAGAATGGAGTGCATTGTTTGTATCAAGCCGCCTGATGCCTCGGGCACACCGACGGATTTTGTCTGGAGTCATTGTAGTGGAGTTCTGGTTCTGGTTGTTTCTGTTCCTGGCGGGCTATAGCTATTTCCTGTATCCACTGCTGTTGTTGCTGCTCGCCACGCGCCGGCCGGAGTCGGCCCCGGTGGCGCCACAGGACGCGTTGCCATCGGTCAGCCTGATTGTCACGGCCTATAACGAGCAGGCGCGTATCCGGGAGAAGATCGACAACAGTCTCGGCATCGACTACCCGTGTGAACAACTGGAGATCATCGTCGCCTCGGACTGCTCCGACGATGCCACCGACGACATCGTGCGCGAGTATGCCGGGCAGGGGGTGCGTCTGGTGCGGGCAGGCGAGCGCCTCGGCAAGGAAAATGCCCAGTGGTGTGCCATTGGCGAGGCTCGGGGGGATATCCTGGTGTTCTCGGATGTCGCCACGCGGATACCCGCGGATGCGATCCAGCGGTTGGTGCAGCGCTTCGCTGACCCCTCTGTCGGTGCTGTGTCGAGCGAGGACCGTTTCATCAGCCAGGATGGCGGTGTGGTGGGTGAGGGGGCCTACGTCCGTTATGAGATGTGGCTGCGCCGTATGGAGTCCCGCCTGGCCGGGGTGGTGGGGCTGTCCGGCTCCTTCTTCGCCGCGCGCAAATCGGTCTGTGCCCAGTGGGATATTCATTCTCCCAGCGACTTCAATACGGCGCTGAACTGCGCGCGCCTGGGGGTCAGGGCGGTCACCGCCCCGGATGTGCTCGGCTTCTATCGGGATCTCAGCGACGCCAGCAAGGAGTACCAGCGCAAACTGCGCACCGTGCTGCGCGGCATTACCGCCGTGGCGCGGCATCCGGATGTGCTGAACCCCTTTCGCTTTGGCCTGTTTGCCTTTCAGGTCTGGAGCCACAAGATCCTGCGCTGGGCGGTGCCCTGGTTCCTGCTGGGGCTGTTTGTCAGCAACCTGGTGATTATCGGCTCCGGCTGGCTTTATGTGGTCGCCCTTCTGGGGCAGCTGGCCTTCTACGGGCTGGCCCTGGCGGCCCATCTGAACCCTGGCCTCCGTGAGCAGGGGCTGGTACGCATCGTGTATTTTTTTGTGCAGGTGAACGTGGCCATTGCCCAGGCGACGCTGCGCTTTCTGCGCGGCACGCGCATGACCACCTGGCAGCCCTCCAGCCGGTGAACCCGATGGCGCCCTTGTCATTATCGTCAGTGCCAGTGCCAGTGCCACCAATAATAGTGCCAGTGACTCAGGGAATGCGTGAATGAGGGCCTGGCGCGACCTGCCCCCGGTCGGGCAGCGCGTCCGCTCGGCGGCTCCGGGCGACGGGATGCCGGATTTTCCCGGGTGGCGAGCACTCTATCTGCAGTCCGGCACGGCCGCCCTGGCCCTGGCTCTGCGATTGGCGGCGGCCCGGCGTCCCGAGGTGAGCCGGCCCCGGGTCATTCTGCCGGGATACGGTTGCCCGGACCTGTTGGCGGCTGCCCTGCACGCGGGCCTTGAACCCCTGCTGGTGGACATCGGCGCGACAGATCCGGGTTATGACCTCGATGCACTGGATGCCTGTCTGCGGAGCGAATCGGCAGGTGATGACGGAAACTCCAGCATTGTGGCTGTGGTCGCTGTCAATTTTATGGGTATCCGTGAGCGCCTCGCCGAGTTGCGCATGCGTGCCAGCCAACTGGACGCCTGGCTGGTGGAGGACAACGCCCAGTGGTTCCCCGAGGGTGGCGAAGGCGGTGAGGGGGATGCCATGGTGCTCAGCTTCGGCCGCGGCAAACCGGTCAATCTACTCGGTGGTGGCGCCCTGTTGCTGAACAGTGTGTCGGCGGGTGGGTCTGACGAGGATGCCAGGGCGTCGCTGCAGCCGGCAAAACGGGATCCGCTGTTCCCGCTTCGGCGCAGGCTGCTGAACAGCCTGCTGCACCCCCGGCTGTACCCCTTGCTGAGTCGCAACCCCTTGCTCTCGATTGGCGAGACGCGCTTCAAGTCGTTGTCCGCCCTGGTGGAGATGGGGCCGCAGCGTCAGGCGAGCCTGGGCAGCAACGCCCGGGCCTGGCTGGCCCAGCCGCGCTGGCGGGAGCAGGCGCTGTCCCGGGGGATGGAGCCCCTGGCACCGGAGCTCCTGGATCTGCCCCGGCTGAGTGCTGCCAGGGCCGGGCGTCTGCTGCGTTACCCGCTACTGTGTCGAAATCGCGCCCATCGTGATGAGCTGCTGCAGGCGCTGTGCCAGCAGGGGCTGGGAGCGACCGCGATGTACCGCCAGCCACTCCCGGAGGTGGCGGGCGTGGCGGCAGCCTGGCCTGCCAGTGTTGCTGCCCGCGAGCGACTTCCCGGAGCCGCAGAACTGGCCTCGCGCCTGCTGACACTGCCGTTGCATGCGGGCGTGCGCGAGCGGGACATCGAGCGGATGCTGGCTGTACTCAAGGCAGGGAACAGGGGCTGAAAAACGAAAAAGCCCCGCCGAACAGGCTGTGTAAAAACCCTGGAAGCCTGAGACGCCAGAAGAGAAAATGCCCACAACGAGAGTTGTGGGCATTTTTGCTTATGGCCTATGTGCGTGGAGAGGATCGGGGTCAGAACGTGCTGTTCCCGGTGTCGCTGGATGAGCTGATTCCCGATGATCACGCCTGTCGAGTGATTGAGGCGTTTGTGGGCTGGCTGGACCTGTCGGCGCTGGGGTTTGCCAAGGCCTGTCCGAAGGCAACGGGCCGTCCGCCCTACGACCCTGCCGATTTGCTCAAGCTTTACTTGTATGGCTATCTGAACCGGGTGCGCTCCTCGCGGCGACTGGAGCGTGAATGCCAGCGCAACGTTGAAGTCATGTGGCTACTGAACCGGCTGGCCCCGGATCACAAGACGATTGCCGAGTTCCGGCGTCGTAACGGCCAGGCACTGCGACGATCGGGTGCTGCCTTTGTGGGCTTCTGTCGTGACGTGGGACTGGTTCAGGGGGATTGGGTTGCCATCGATGGTTCGAAGTTCCGGGCAGTGGCCAGCCGCAAGGCGGTACGGCGACGCGATCAGCTGCTGAAGCAGCAAGCGCATCTGGAGCGGAAGATGGCGGAGTATCTGGCGATGCTGGATGCGTCGGATGCCAGTGACGGGGAGACGGAGCTCGACCCCGAGGCGATCCGCGCGGCGCTGACGCTGTTGCGTCAGGAGCATGCTGCCGTGGAGGCTACACTGGGGGTCCTGGTGGCTGAGGGCAAGGCACAGCTGACACTCACCGAGCCCGAGGCACGCTCCATGAAGGGCCTCGGTCCGGCCTACAACGTGCAGACTGCCGTGGACACCGGGCATGGACTGATCATTACACACGAGGTGACGGACGAGGCGGCTGACAACCGCCAGCTGCAGCCCATGGCGGAAGCGGCTGGAGCGGTGCTGGCGCAGGAGACGCTGAACGTCGTGGCCGATGCCGGCTACTCCAATGGCGAGCAGGCTGCACGACTGGAGCAACAGGGCATTCTGGCCCACGTGCCGGCCAACCGCGCGGTGAACAACCAGGGAGACGGCACCCTGTTTGATCGCACGCGCTTCACTTACGACGCGGACAGTGACACCCTGAGCTGCCCGGCTGGCCACCGTCTTCAGCGCAAACAGATTCACAACAAGGACAGGACGGTCATCTATGCCGCCCGGGAGAGCGACTGTGGCGGCTGTCCGCTCAAGGCCCGATGCACGACGCGAGCGCGTCGTCTGGTCAGTCGCCACCAGCACGACGAAGCCCTGGAGCGCATGAACGCCCGGGCGACACCCCAGCTGATGCGACTGCGTCGCAGCACGGTGGAATACCCGTTCGGCGTCCTCAAGTACCAGGTGCTGGAGCAACCGCGCCTGCTGCTGCGGGGGCTTTGGGGTGCGGGGACAGAAATGGCACTGGCGGTTCTGGCCTACAACATGAAACGGGCCCTGGCGGTGCTCGGAACAGGCGAGATAACCCGCCGATTGGTGAATGCCTGATCGGCTCAGGTCGAATTCATCCCGGCAGCCGCAAAAAACGACAACGCCCCGCAAGCGGGGCGTTGTCTGAGAGGGCCCCCGGCTGTTTTTACACAGCCTGCGAAGCGGGGCTCTGAAAGGCCGTTGCCGGAATCAGGCAGCGCGGCGGCGACGCGCCAGGCCGAGACCCAGCAGGCCGGCACCCAGCAGGCCCAGGGTGGTGGGCTCCGGTACCGCGGCGATCGAACCGATGGCGAAGTCGGACTGGTTGGTGTTGGCGCCACCCAGCTCGGAGTTCGGGCCGGGAATGGGCGTGAAGCTCAGGTCGGTGATGCGGCCATCGAAGGGATTGTCGATGCGGAAGCAGCCGGACTGACCGGTGACCGTACCGCCACAGTTGCTCAGCGTGCCTGCACCGGTCCAGGTGGCCACGTTGTCGGTGGTCGGGCTCAGCGACAGGGTGTAGCTGTGCACGATGCCATCCAGATCGGTGAAGCTGATCTGGGCGATCTCGGCGACGTCATCCCACTCCGGGCCGTTGTACAGGAACAACAGTTCGATGTGGTCAACGGAGACGCCATTCTGGTTGCTGAAGGTGATGTTGACATACTGGTCGAGATCGATCTCGCCATTGGTGTCTTCATTGGTACCCAGGCCAGTGCGACCAGCGTAGGTCTTCTGGGCGAAGAGCAGGTTGCTGGGGTCGGTGCTCAGCGTAGCGCTGCCGATGTTACAGGTATTGGAGCCGAGGCAGCCACCCCAGGTGCTGGGGTTGATCTCGGTAACGCTTGCCAGAGCGGAGCCGCTGCCGACCAGCGCGACTGCCGCTACCAGTGTTTTGATGTGTTTCATGTGTGTGCCCTCGTTGGTCCTTCTCAGGGGTGTTCATTCAGGAAGCTCGAGAGGTCTTGCCGGGCACTCGAGCGACTCTGAGATTGTATAGAGCAGGTTCCGTGCCATCTTTTTTTTCTCTTTTGAATCATGCGGTTATGGATCTCTGTGCCGCGTGCAAAAGAATATGTGCAAAGAATGTCGACACCCTCTCCCTCGGGTGCCACGGGTCCCCGGGGCATCGGGAACGGCATCGCAGGGCCCCTCGATGGGAGCATGGCCGGGCCCGTGCCTGGCCGCCGGTGCATCAGCACGGAGAATGGGCTGTTTTGCCGGGTTTATGGCGCCCCGCGGTCATCGGGTTGGTGGCTTTTCCGGCGCTCGTCCGCGGTGGTGGCGCCTGCCCGGGCAGGTGGTGTCATTCCGCGGGGTGACAAGTTTGTCGACGATTCCCCGGGTGAACACGTGCCGGGGCCGCGAGGGGTTTCCGGCGGTGCCAGGCCGGGGCCGCTGAGCCCCGGCCCGCGCCCGGGTCAGAGCAGGGTGCGTGCGTGTTCCAGGTGCTTGCGGATGTCCTCCGCCTCCGGTGCCAGGGCAGCGGCTTGCTCCAGATAGCGGATGCCGTCGTGCACTGAGCCGGTGTTCACCAGCACCCAGCCGTAGGTATCCAGGATGGCGGGGTTGTTCGGAGCGAGTTCCACCGCCCGCCGCGCGAGCTCCGCGGCCCGGTCGTCGCCAACCTCGTGGTAGAGCCAGGCCAGGTTATTGAGGATCAGGGCATTATTGGGCGCCAGCTCGATGGCTTGCTGGTAATAGCGGATGGCCTCCTGCTGGCGGCCGTCCACTTGTGCGGCAAGGGCCAGGTAGGTGACCGGGCGCGGGTCACGCGGGTAGCGTTGCGCCCAATCCGTCAGCAACCCGGTGGCGTCGGTACCGGCGCGCTGGTGCAACTGGTAGAGGCGGTCGGCAACTGCGGCATTGCGCTGCCCTTGCCAGAGTTCCTGCAGGGTCCGGGTGGCGGATTCGAAATCACCCTGCTGCTCCTGGATGTAGGCATGCATGATGCGCGCCTGCTCCTCGCCGCCGGATTGGCTGCGGATGCGCTCGACAATGCGCTGGGCTTCTTCGGTGCGGCCGGCAGCGGTCTCGATGCCAATCAGGTCGGACAGCAGGGGAATGTTCTCCGGGAACAGCTCCAGGGCGGACATGATGGCGTCGCGGGCCGTGTCATGCTGGCCGGCACCCAGTGCCGCATTGGCCGCCGCACGCCGGGTGTTGGCAAAGGTCTCGCGGATATACGGATGCTCGCGATTGAGCTGCAAGGCCCGTTGTGCGTGCCCTGTGGCGCGCTCGATATCATTGTTGCGCAGGTAGTACTCGCCAAGCACCGCCAGCGCCACCGGTGCGCGGTCCTCGTGCCGGGCCTGCTCTTCAACGGCGGCGATCCCTGCCGGACCCTGTCCACGGGCTTCGAAGCTGGTGATCAGCCCCTTGTAGGCGGCGGGTTGTTCTGGCGCCAGCCCGGCACCGCGCTGGTAGAACTCCGTGGCATCATCCCAACGCTGCTGGCGAATGGCGACCTGGGCCAGACCAAACAGGGGGTCGGCCAGGCTACTGTCGAGCTCACTGGCTTACTGGTAGTGCCTGCGGGCTGTATCGAGCTGCCCGGTGACCATCGCCACCTGCCCGGCAAGGAGTTGGGTTTCCACCTCGTCGGGTGTGGTCTGCAGGAACGTCTGCATGACCTGGCGGGCGCGTTGGGTATCACCATTGTTGAGCAGATAGGTGATGTAGCCGCCTTGCACACGGGTGTCTCCGGGGGACTTGCTGGCGGCGGTTTGCAGCTGTGCCTCCGCCTGCTCGATCTTGCCTTCCTGCAGATAGTGGTTGGCCAGGGGAATGCGCAGGCGCGAGCGCGAGGGGTCGATGGCCAGAGCTTTTTGCAAGGCCAGCGCGCCTTCCTCGCGGGTATCCGGGTAGCGCAGGGCGGCCATGCCGAAGATGGCCTGCAGATTGGCATTCTGCTCATGCCCGCGCAGGGCCTCCCGCAGCAGGTCGATCGCCTCTCTTGGGCGCTGCAGCCGCAGCTGTGCCAGGGCGGCCGCCTCGACCATCTGCGGTGCCGCGGTTTCCGGGTCAACGTGCTGCTGGAACAGCTGCCCCGCCGAATCGAATTCACCCTTTTCATAGGCAACCAGGCCCAGCAGCATGCCGCTGAGATCGTTGTCCGGGTTGAACTGGTAGAGGTCCAGCAGGATGCGCTCGGCACCCTCGAGGTCGCCAGCCTGAAACAGTTCCAGGGCGTCATTGAAACGTTGCCGTGCCTCCTGGGCCCCGGGGGTGGCCTCCGCCAGCAGGCGGCTGTAGATCAGCGCCTCGCTGGGCCGCCCGAGCTGGGTCAGGGTATCGGACAGCTGGCGCAGGACGCGGGCCTTCATCGGTGTGATGACGTCGGTCTGGGGCAGATAGGACAGGGCGTCGGTGAGACGGCGCTCGGCATCCTCGAGGCGGTTCTGGAAGAAGGCAATCTGGGCTTTCAGGAACAGGGCCTCGACGTTGCGGGGCTGCAGTTCGAGCAGTTCATCGAGGGCCGCGTCGGCGGGCTCGATATCCTGGGCCAAAAGATGCACGCGAGCGATGCCCAGGCGCGCCTCGTGGTTTTCTGCGTCTTCGGCCAGCAACTGCTCGTAGAGTTCCAGGGCGCGCCCGTGCTCGCCGACACCACCCAGGGCCTCCGCCAGCAGCAGCCGGTGGCGGGGTTGTCCGGTCACTCCGGTGGGCAGGTCGTCGCGCTGCAGCAGGTCGAGGGTGGAGCGATACTTCGCCTGCAGGTTCCAGGCCTTGGCCAGCTCCAGGGCGGTGCGGCCGGGAGCCTGCTCCAGCAGCGGCTCGAGAATCCGCGCCGCGGAGCGGCCATCGCCCAGACGGTTGTGAATACCGGCCAGTTGCAGGTGTCCATCGATGCGGTCCGGCGCCATCCTGATCGCGTTGCGGGCCTCAATCAGCGCGGCCCGGAACTGGCCCTGCTGGGAGTAGGCCTCGCTGGAGCGCAGGTGAATGGCTGCCTGCTCGGGGCTGGTGCCGTCGCCGGGGCTGCAGGCGCTCAGCAGAGCGATACCGGAGGCCAGCAGCAGGGCCTTGACCGGCGGGATGTTGAGACGGGTAAAGCGGGATATTTGGCGAGCGTCCATAGGCTCCTCGTGGACGGCCGGTCTGCGCCGGCCCATGTTGTCATCAGGTGGCAATATCGTATTTCTTGACCAGGTCGTACAGCGTCGGCCGGGTGATGCCCAGCAGCTTGGCCGCGGCAGAGTAGTTGCCCTCGGTCATCGACAGGGCGCGTTTGATGGCGCTCTTTTCGGCGTCGTGCCGGACCTGCCGCAAGTTGATCGACAGGGCATCCGGCACGGCCAGGGCCAGGTCGAAGGGCGTCACGTACTTGTCTTCGCACATGATCACCGCGCGCTTGATCTTGTTCTCCATCTCCCGGATGTTGCCCGGCCAGTGGTAGGCTTCGATGGCTTCGGTCGCCTCCGGGGAGAAGCCATTGATCTTGCGCCCCTGTTCCTTGGAAAAGATCTGCAGAAAATGCCGGGCGAGGAGGATCTTGTCCCCCAACCTTTCACGCAGGGGCGGAATCAGGATCACCATCTCGCTGATGCGGTAGTAGAGGTCCTCTCGGAAATCGCCGCTGGCGACCATGGCCTCCAGATCCTTGTTGGTGGCGCAGACCACGCGCACATCCACGGCGATTTCCTCACGGCCACCGACCCGCTCGATGACGCGTTCCTGCAGGAAGCGCAGCAGCTTGGCCTGCAGGGCCAGGGGCATGTCGCCAATCTCGTCCAGAAACAGGGTGCCCTCGTGGGCGTATTCGATCTTGCCGACGGTGCGCTTGTTGGCGCCGGTGAAGGAGCCCTTCTCATAGCCGAACAGCTCGCTCTCCATGAGGTTCTCGGGCACCGCGGCACAGTTGATGGCAACGAAGCGGTTGTCCTTGCGCGGGCTCAGGTTGTGAATGGCGCGGGCGAGAACCTCCTTGCCGGTGCCGGATTCCCCCAGTAGTGAACAGGTCACGTTGGTGGGGGCCACCTTCTCGATGGTGCGGCAGATACGCAGCATGGCGGGGTCGGAAGCCAGCACGCCGGCCAGTGGGGACTGCTTCTGTTCCTGCAGCTTGCGGTTTTGCTCTTCGAGCCGATAGATGTTGTAGGCGCGCTGTACGATCAGGTCGAGGGTCTCGGCGTTGATCGGTTTCTGATAGAAGTCATAGGCACCGAGGGCCACGGCGCGGACCGCGTTCTCATAGTCGTGGTTGCCGGTGACGACGATGATCTTGGTCGAGGGTGCCAGGCGCATGATTTCCTGCACCGAGCGAAAGCCCTCCTCGACCCCCTCTTCATCGGGCGGCAGGCCGAGGTCCTGCAGCACCACGGCCGGCTCGTACTGGCGTACCGCGGCGATAGCACTTTCGCGGTCACCGGCGGTGATGACATGGTATTGATCGAAGTGCCAGCGCAGCTGGCTTTGCAGGCCGGCGTCGTCCTCGATGATCAACAGCGTCTCTGCGGGGTTGTGCTTGGTCATGGCTGGCTTCGACTATCCTTTGCTGGCCGGTATGGCGATGGTGAAGGTAGTGCCCTCACCGGGGGTGCTGTCGACCGTGACCGTGCCGCCGAGTGATGAAATGATTTCCCTGGTCTGGTATACGCCGATGCCCATGCCCTTGCTCGACTTGGTGGTCACGAAGGGCTTGAACAGGTGGTTGCGAACGAAGTCAGGATCCATGCCGACGCCATTATCTTCAACAGTTATCATGGCATTATTGCCGTCCCGGCGTAAAGTCACGTCCACGAAACCGCTGCTCTCCGTTGCTTCCTGGGCGTTCTTGATGACGTGGGTCAAGGTCATGATCAACTGGTCCTGATCCGCATTGATGCGCAGGTCGGTGTCTTCCAGGCGCAGCGATGGAGTGGGTTTGTTGGTCTGACAGCGCTTGACTGCCTCCATCAGGATCTTGTGCAGTGACAAGTTGCGCAACTCCGCCGGTTCGGCCCGTTGCAGTTTGCGCAGCAGGTTGCTCATGCGCCCCACCGAATTCTCGATGGTCTTGATCGCATCCTCGACGAACGCCGGATTCTCCTTGTGCTTCGCCGCATTCTCGACCACCAGTGCCTGCTGTGCGATCAGGTTTTTCAGGTCGTGCATGATGAAGGCGGTGAGCTTGTTGAAGGCGTCGAACTGACGGGATTCGGCCAGCATTTCCGCGGCCAGCTGCCGATCCAGATAGCTGGCGACCTGACGACCCACGGTCTTGAGCAGGTCCAGATCCTCCCAGGTCAGCGAGTTGTCGGTGGGAGGCTCCGTCAGCACCATGAATCCGAGCAGGGATTCCTCGGTCAGCAACGGCAGCACCAGCCACAGGTCCTCGATCTGGTAGATCCAGTCCGGCAGCAGATCGTTGTAGGCCGAGAGTTTGTTGTTCTCCGGTGAGTACGGCGAGAACACCCATTCGCGCTCGCGCAGGGCCTGGCAGAACGCGGTATCGACCGGCTCGGCCGCACCACTCGCCGGCAGGGTCAGGTTGACCGTGTGAACCGGCAGATACTGGTCGCCCTGGCGCAGCCAGAGGCCGCCGCTGGGGCTCTTGAAGATCGAGGCGACCGCGCGGATATTGCGCTCGAAGAAGTTTTCGTTGCCCGAGGCGGGGCGGGACAGGGAGTTGATCAGGCGCAGCCATTCCACCCGGTAATCATACTTGTGGTGAAAAAAGTGCTTGTTGATCCAGACGTTGACCCGGGAGCGCACCGTGTGGGAAACAAACAGCACCGCGACGGCGAGCAGTGCTGCGAACATGAGCATGACGCGCAGCACCGTGCCCCACTCGCCGCCGTAGAGCTGCACGTAGTAGCCCCCCAGCGCCATCAGTCCCAGAAACACACCGGCGACCGTCATGCTGGTGGTGTAGAAGATGACAGGGCGAGACATCGACAGCCGTGAGGGATGGCCGCCACGCCAGGCGATGACTGCGGCTCCGGTGGCCATCAGCAGGGCGGCGAGCCCGTGGGCGATGCCCCGGGCGTGCCATAGATCCGGATCCAGGCGGGCAAAGATGAGTCCGTGCGAGAACAGATAGATGTCATAGATGAAGAGCGCGCCGATGCCGACACCGAGAAGCTTGACCAGGCGCAGGCGATAGGCGTTGCGGTAGAGCTGCTCCACCGCGACCAGCCCCATGATGGACAGGATCAGCCCGACCCAGATCAGGGGCAGGCTGCCGCTGATCTGGGTGGGTGCCAGCAGGGCCAGAAGGGTACTGCCGGCCAGTGCCAGTAGCCAGGATCCGTGCAGGATACCGCGAAAGCGGATTGCGAGCTGCCCGCCCGAGGCGAAATGCAGGAGCAGCAATGGTGCGCTGATCCACAACCCGCCCCGCAGGCTTTCCAGCACCAGCAGCCAGGGCCGCGACAGGCTGACGTTCAGTTGCGGGTGAAAATGTGCCGCGAGCAGAAACCCCCAGGCGGCGGAGATTGTGGCCGCCGCAATCATCATCGGGGGCAGCATGCCGCGGCGCCACAGCGCGGTGAAGACGACACCCAGTATCAGGAAAAACGTGCCGCTGCTGATGAAGCTGAGAAATGCGATCTTGTCGGGTTCCATCTGGGCGCGCCGGCTCCAACAGGTCGTGTGGCTGCTGTTTCGGGGTGGCGGGCGGCATGCCCCCCGTGCGAGCCTTCAAGGATAGACGAGTCTGGCGCGGATTGCCCCGTGCCTGCAATGAGCCGGCAGGATGGGGGCCAGGGGCCGCGTGCGGGTATGAAAAGGCAGATCGGCGGGCCGTTCAGCCCGCCGGTTGTGGTTCCGGCCGGCCGAGGTTGCGCAGGTTGCTGACGATGCCCTGCATCGCGCGCTCGAACAGCGGGCCGCTGTCGAGAGCGCTGGCGCGCCGCTGCTGCATGTCATACGCAAATTCGCGGCGGGATTTTTCCAGCACCTTGAAGCCGAAGCGATTCACGAAGACATAGCTGTCGGTGACACTGATGCGGGCAGCGAGCTTGCAGCGCAGGATCTTGCCGCGGCGGCTGTCTTCATAGGAGATCCAGGTGCCGAGCGGCAGCTCCTCGACCTGGCGGATGAAGTCGTAGGTCAGTGCCTTGAAGCGCGCCTGCTGTCGCTCCAGTGCGGTCATTTCCTTCCAGTCCTTGCTGCCGCTGCCGGGGGTATGCCCCAGAGCGATGGCCTGGGCGCTGCTCAGGGGCTGGAACTCGATATCGGTTTTGCCATCCTGCAGGCGGGTGAGGACGCGGTCGATGCGGGCAACAATGGCTTGCGACTCTTCGGCCGTTGCGGCGATTCGCGAGAGACCACTGGCGATGCGGGCGAGGAGATCCGGCTTGATCTTCTCCAGGCGTTGCCGCGAGCGTGCGTCACTGTGCCGGCCGCAGGCCCAGAGCAGGTCGTCCACCAGTTGCGCGGCGGCAATCCAGTCCGGGTTGTCCTCACCCTGGCGCAGGTGGATCAGCACCAGCAACTGCTGCCAGGTTTCCACCAGGAACTCACTGATGGCGGCTGGCAGCAGTGGCTTTTCCAGCTTGCCATACAGCAGGGATTGCACCGCAGTCTTGGCCTGGCGTGTACGAGCCTGTCCTTCCGCCGCCTGACTGGTGCGTTTTTCCACCAGGGCGACGCGCTGGTTTTCCTGCTGCAGGAATTGCTCCAGCTCGGCCAGTTTCTCGATGAAGACATGCTCGTTGTCGGTGTAGTGCTCGTTGATGGTCTGGACGATTTCCAGGACCTTGTCGTAGAGCTTGTCCTTGCTGGGCTGGTCCGACTCATCCCAGCCGACACTGGCGCTGGCGATGGTGTTGATCAGCCGGCGTGCCGGGTGGCCTGTATGGCTGAAGAACGCCTTGTCCCGCAGTGCAACCTTGAGAATCGGGATCTGCAGGCGCGAGATCAGGGCCTGGATGGCGACGGGCAGGTTGCGGTCATCGAGGACAAAATCGAAGAACATGGCAACCAGGTTGATCACGTCCTCATCGGGCTGCTGCAGTGACTGTGGCTGTTGCGGGTCTGCTGCCCGCAGCAGGTTCTGTACCAGCTGGCGCAGGTCAGGTGGTGGCTCGTGGCCGCTGGGCTGGCTCTCGACGCTGGCTTGCAGGTGCGACAGCAGCTCCAGCAGCTCCGTTGCGGGCATCAGCGGCCCCGGGTTCGTGGTGTAGGCGTTGTAGTTCGGCAGGCTGGTGAGGCCGAGGCGGCGCATGCTGGCGAGCAGGTTGCTCAGCTCGCCGAAGTCGAAATTGAAGCCATGGGCGGGCGCGCCAGCAAGCGCAGCGCTGCCCATGGCACTGCCTGCATCGGTGCCGCTGGAGGCTTGCTGGCTGCCACCGTCGACGCCGACATCGGCCTGCTTGCGCACCTGATGGCTGATCTTGGGCAGTACGCCGGCGTTGATGAGCAGTTCGTTGGCGGCGGAGTAAACCTTGACCAGCCGGGCCAGCACCAGTCGCTCGAACTGCTTGAAGATGATGATGCGTGCCTTGATATGGATGTCGAACTGCTCGCAGGCATTGGCAAAGCCACGGCAGATGGTCTCCGGGTCGAGCGGGTTGTTGTCCTGGGTGACCTGGATGCGCGCGACCAGATAGTCCAGGCGCAGGGTCAGGTGATAGATCGACTCCTGGTTGGCCGCGCGGGCCTTGCCGATCATGCCGGAGAGCGCAACCTCACGCTCGAGCTCGTCGTTCTGCACCAGGGTGAAGGTATCCGCGTTCAGCGGGTCGATGCTGCCGGGCTTGCCGGCCTGGGAGCCGTTGGCTCGACCCAGTGCGAGGAAGCTCTGCTCGAGATTCTGGCGAAAGCCATTGATGACAGCAGCCTTCTTGACGCGCAGTTCGCGCATCGATTCGAAATAAAGGGTTTGCTCGTTGTTGCTGGCGGCGCGGCTGGACAGGTCGAAGAACAGGTCATCGCAGTGCGTGAACAGTTCGTCGAGTCCAGCCACGAGAACGGTGATTGCGTCGTCCTTGATCTGGCGCATGATGGTGGGCAAGGCCTCCCAGTTGCTGGGAGTGCGCTCTACCATCCTGAGATGATCTTTGTCTTTGGACATGTCCGCACGATCCTCGCCGTTCCCGTCCTGCCGGACGTGGCGGCGCGTTGGTTGGCCTCACCCTTGATGCAGCGGCCGGCCGGTTCTGCTGCCTTGTCTCCCAATCATAGTGCATGCCGTAGGCGAAAATAAAGCTATCGTATTGAATTGTCAGTATTTTTTACAGAAAGTTGCGTCGATTTTCTTTACGGATTCTCAATTCACGTTGATGCTTACATGGTTTGACAGGCTACTTGTCAGGTCGTCCTGGTCGACTGCGGCAATCGCGAAGTAGTAGGTGCCCGGGGCCGATACGGTGACGGTTGCGTTGCTGGTGCTGCCGCCTTCGATCCAGACCGAGCTGCCGCTGCCTGCATTCTCCATGTCGTTTTCATGGATGTAGTAGATCTGGTAGCCCTTGATTTCGGAAAGCATCAGGGGCTCGCCGTTCTCGCGTGCGTCCGGTGCCGTCCAGCTGAGCTGCACGTCCTGGCTGAAGGCGCTGCCACTGGGCGGCTCGGGGGTTGCCGGGCTGCTCGGTGAGGACGGTGTCCCGGAATCCTGGCTGTCACCCGGTGACGGAGCGGCGGGCGCGGAGGGGGCCGGCGCTGTTTGCTGGGAGGAGGAGGTGTCGCTGTCGCCTCCACCGCCGCCGCCGCCACAGGCGACCAGTGTCAGGCTGAGGCCCAGGGTCAGCAGGATGCGGGAAACTGTGTTCATGTCATTGACCTTCTCTCCCCGGGTGAACGGGGTCGCCAGGAAATTCAAGTGGGCGTGGCCGGCGCTGCTGCCGGCGTGGCTCGGGCTTCCGGGTTCATTTTAGGGACCGCGGATTTGCCGGTACAAGGCTTATCAGCCCCGGCTAAAGATCGCTTGGCAATAATGTGAGGGCTGTCACTGGTGGATACTGAACTGGTCCTGTGGCGGCTGCGGACCACATCACCCTGGTGTTTTCGCGGCTGGCACGAGATCAGCTGTCGCGCTGCACGGCCAGCACGCAGAGGCGTTCCATGGCATCGCGGCAGGGTGACGCCGGAAGGGGTGCCAGGCATTTGCGGGCGCTTTCTGCCTCCCGGGCCGCGCGGGCGAGGGTGTAATCGAGACTGCCGGCAGACATCACCGCCTTCAGTACGGCGTCGAGGTCGCGGGCATCGCGCTCGCGGATGGCGCGCTCCACCAGGGTGCGCTCGGCGCTGCTGCCGTGACGCAGGACGTGGATCAATGGCAGGGTCGGCTTGCCCTCGAAGAGGTCGTCCCCCACTTGCTTGCCCATGATGCTGCTGTCGCCACGATAGTCGAGCACGTCGTCCGCCAGCTGGAAGGCGGTGCCGAGGTGCTGTCCGAAGCGGGCCAGGCTGCGCGTTGCGGCGGGGTCGGCATCCGCGAGCAGTGCAGCGCCCTCGCAGGCAGAGGCAAACAGGACCGCGGTCTTGCGCTCGATGACCTCGAAGTAGGCCTCTTCGGTGGTGGCCGGGTCGCCGGCCCGCGTCAGTTGCAGGACCTCGCCCTCGGCGATGGTATTGGTGGTGTCGGCCAGCAGCCGCATCAGGGGCAGGTGGCCGATGGCGACGAGCAGCTGGAAGGCGCGGGAATAAAGGAAGTCACCAACCAGAACGCTCGGGGCATTCCCCCAGCGTGCATTCGCTGTCGGGCGGCCACGGCGCAGGTTGGAGCGGTCGACGACGTCGTCGTGCAGCAGGGTTGCGGTATGGATAAACTCGATGACCGCTGCCAGGGTGATCTGGTCCCTGTGGATATTGCCGCAGGCGCCCGCGGAGAGCAGGACCAGCAGGGGGCGCAGGCGCTTGCCCCCTGCCTCGACGATGTAGTGCCCGATGTTTTCCACAAGGGGTACATGCGAGTGGAGCTGGTCGAGGATGACCTGGTTGACGGCGGCGAAGGGTTCGGCCACCACCTGGCGAATGTCCTGCATGGCGGGATATGGGTACCGTCCGGAGGTTGCGGCATCCTAGGTGCGGCCCCCGCCAGTGTCAAGGGAACGTCCGGCGGGTTTCCTGCGTTCCCTGGGTGTCCCGGGCTTGCTGGTGCAGGGCCTGCCCGATACCGGCGTACGGGCGTCCCGGGGCTTGTGCAGCCCGCCCGCATTGCGTAGAATCTGCGCCCCTTCAGACCCAAAGTGCGGCCATGGTGGTCGCGCTGCCTGGCACCGCCCCCGGCCCCTGGCCGGCAACAGCGGCCCGGCCCGGCCAGCCGGGCCCGGTCCAGAACCCGGCGGACAGGCTCGATCGGAGAGTAGTGACGATGTACGCAATCATTGAGGCCGGTGGCAAGCAGTACCGGGTAGCCGAGGGCGATACCCTCAAGCTGGAAAAAATCGAAGTGGCCACCGGTGAGACGGTCGATTTCGATCGCGTCCTGCTCGTCAGCGACGGCGAGACCGCGAAGATCGGCAAGCCCTACCTCGAGGGTGGCAAGGTGTCCGCCGAGGTGGTTGCCCAGGGTCGTCATGCGAAGATCCGCATCATCAAGTTTCGTCGGCGCAAGCACCACATGAAGCAGGCGGGTCATCGCCAGTGGTACACTGAAGTCCGCATTACCGGCATCAGCGCCTGAGCAGCGAGGAGAGTTCGAGATGGCACACAAGAAGGCAGGCGGCAGTACGCGCAACGGGCGCGATTCCGAAAGCAAGCGGCTGGGTGTAAAGCGCTTCGGTGGCCAGGTGGTCAAGGCGGGCAGCATCATCGTGCGCCAGCGTGGCACCCGCTTCCACCCCGGTGACAACGTCGGCTGTGGTCGTGATCACACCCTGTTTGCGACCAGCGACGGCACGGTGCAGTTCGTCACCCGTGGCCCGGAAAAGCGCAAGTTCGTGAACATCGTACCGGCCTGATTTCCGGTACCGGGTCCACAACCGGCCCCGCAAAGCCCCGTCGCCATGGCGGGGTTTTTTGTTTCCGGGCAGAATGAAACCGGTCCGGGGAACGACCTGGCGATGCGGGTTGGCAGATTATGAAGTTCGTTGATGAAGTCAGTATCCGGGTGCATGCCGGTCGCGGCGGAAATGGCTGTCTCAGCTTCCGTCGCGAGAAATACATTCCCAAGGGCGGCCCGGATGGCGGCGATGGCGGCGATGGCGGCAGCGTCTGGCTGGAGGCCGACGTCGCGGTCAATACCATGGTCGACTATCGCTATGTGCGCCAGTATCGCGCGGAGAGCGGCGAAGGCGGCCGGGGCGGCAACTGTACCGGCAAGAGCGGCCAGGATCTGGTGCTGAAGGTGCCGGTCGGCACCACGGTGCTGGATGAGGAAACCGCAGAGATCCTCGGCGACCTGGCGGTTCCGGGGCAGCGTCTGCTGGTGGCCCAGGGCGGCCGCCGTGGCCTGGGTAATACCCGTTTCAAGTCCAGCACCAACCGGGCGCCACGCAAGATCACGCGCGGCACCGATGGCGAAGTGCGGCAGTTGCGACTGGAGCTCAAGGTGCTGGCGGATGTCGGCCTGCTGGGCCTGCCCAATGCCGGCAAGTCGACCCTGATTCGCGCCGTGTCCGCGGCCAAGCCCAAGGTGGCCGACTATCCCTTTACCACCATGGTGCCCAATCTGGGTGTGGTCCGTGTACAGGCGCACCGCAGCTTTGTGATGGCCGATATTCCCGGCCTGATCGAGGGCGCCTCCGCCGGCGCTGGTCTGGGGGTGCGCTTTCTCAAGCACCTGACGCGGACCCGCTTGTTGCTGCATGTGGTGGATGTCGCGCCGCTGGATGGCGCCGACCCGGCGGATTCCGTGCGGACCATCGTCTCGGAACTGGAGCGCTTCAGCCCCACTCTGGCCGCCCGTCCGCGCTGGCTGGTGCTCAACAAGATCGACCTGTGGTCGGCGGATGAGCGTGGGCAGCGCGTGGCTGATCTGGTGGCGGCACTGGACTGGCAGGGCCCGGTCTATGCCCTGGCGGCCATCAGTGGCGAGGGCTGCGCGCCGCTGGTGGGAGATATCATGAGTTATCTCGAGGCCTGTCGCGAGCGCGAGCAGGAAGATCCCGAACTGGCGCGTGCCGAGAGCGAGGTGCAGTCGCGCATGCAGGCGGAGGCGCGCGAGCGTATCCAGGCTCTGGCCCTGGAGCGCCGTGCTGCGCGCGCGCACGCCGTCGACGATGATGACTTCGGCGATGATGACGATGATGACGTCGAGGTTGAATACGCCCCCTGACCGGGCCGCTGTCGAGGCGGTCCACCCTGCCCTGGAACGTGACGAAGATGACGGGAGATAGCCGGGAAGAGCTGCGCACCGCCCGCCGCTGGGTGGTCAAGATCGGGAGTGCCCTGCTCACGGCTGACGGGCGCGGCCTGGATGCCGAGGGTATTGCCGGCTGGGTGCGTCAGCTGGCAGCCTTGCGCCAGCGTGGCATCGAGCTTGTGTTGGTGTCCTCGGGTGCGGTCGCCGAGGGCATGACGCGCCTCGGCTGGAAGACCCGGCCACACGCCATTCACCAGTTACAGGCGGCAGCCGCGGTCGGCCAGATGGGCCTGGTGCAGGCCTATGAATCCCAGTTTCAGCGCTACGGCCTGCACACCGCCCAGGTGCTGCTGGGGCATGACGATATCTCCGCTCGTGATCGTTACCTCAATGCGCGCAGTGCCCTGGCGACCCTGATCGGTCTCGGTGTGGTGCCGGTGGTGAACGAGAACGATACGGTGGTGACCGAGGAGATCCGCTTCGGTGACAACGACACACTCGGCGCCCTGGTGGCCAATCTCATTGATGCCGATTTGCTGGTGATCCTCACCGATCAACAGGGGTTGTATGAACGCGACCCGCGCATGGACCCTGAAGCTCCTCTGGTCTCCCGTGCGCAGGCTGCTGATTCCCGCCTGGATGCCTTTGCCGGCGGCAGCTCCGGCGCGCTGGGGCGCGGTGGCATGCTGACCAAACTGCGTGCCGCCCGCCTGGCGGCGCGCTCCGGAGCGGACACGGTCATCGTTGGCGGGCGTATCGAGGACGTGCTGTTGCGTCTGGCCGAGGGCGAGGCCCTGGGTACCCTGCTGGTGGCGGAGCAACACCCGCTGGCGGCGCGCAAGCAGTGGCTGGCCGGGTTGCTGCAGACCACCGGGGTGCTGACCCTGGATCCGGGCGCGGTGCGTGTGATCCGCGAACAGGGGCGCAGCCTGCTGCCCGTGGGTGTGCGGCAGGTGGCCGGGCGTTTCCGCCGTGGTGATCTGGTGTCCTGCGTGGACGAGGCCGGGATCGAGGTGGCCCGCGGCCTGGTCAACTATGGCATTGATGAGGCAGCCCGGATCATCGGCCACGGCAGCGCCCGGCTGGAAGCGCTGCTCGGCTACCAGGGGGATGAAGAGCTGATCCACAGGGATAACCTGGTGGTGCTCTGAGCAACGATACCGGGGCTGGGAGGGCATTGGTGCTGGTCGAGGTCGTCGGGTTCACTCTCAAGCGCTGGCTGGGGGCCAGCCTGATGCCTTTGCCGGTCGGCCTGATGCTGCTGGTTGCGGGCTTGCTGTGCTGGTGGCGGGGGCGCTCTGTTGGGCGCTGGCTGTCGCTGGGCGGCTTGCTCGTGCTGCTGCTGGCAAGCTGGCCACCTCTGGCCGAGCGCCTGCTGGCTCCCCTCGAGGATCGCTACTCTCCCCTGCAGCAGCCGGTGCCTGGCCTTGGTTACGTCGTGGTGATGGGGGGGAGTCACGCGGAGCGGCCGGGCCTGCCTGCGGTAAACCGCCTCAATACCGCTTCGACTTATCGCTTGCTGGAGGGCGTCGCCATTCACCTCCGGAATCCGGGCAGTCGCCTGGTACTGATGGGGGGAGGGGGCAGGTTCGAGCGACATGCCGAGGTGATGTCGGAGGTGGCGCAGCATCTGGGCGTGGCGGAGGCGGCGATCCTGCTCGAACCGCGGCCCCGGGATACGCGGCAGGAGGGTATCCTGCTGGCCGCGCTGCTGGATGCCCGGTTGGATGGCAAGGAGACACCGGTAGTGGTGGTGACCTCGGCCGCTCATATGCACCGCACCCTGTACTGGCTGCGGCAAGCGGGTGTGGAGGCGATCCCCGCACCGACGGATTTTCAGGCACGGCGCAACTCGCCTGCCGGATATCTGCCCAGTGTCGAGGCGCTGGCGATGAGCCACGCCGCCTGGCATGAATATCTGGGGCTGCTCTGGGGGCGATTGACGCAGGGCCGCGACAGTCCGTGACAGGCGGGCAACCGTTGACTGGCGAGGAAGAACGGGCAAGAACGGGCGGGCAGGAGCGAGCCGGGAACGAGCAAATGAACAACAACGAAAACCGCCGGGCGTGGCCCGGCGGTCAACGGTTTGCCTGGTGAGCTTGCTGGCGCGCTGGTCTCGCGCCAGGGCGAGCGCTCAAGCGGGTAGGTCAGCCCTGGGTTGCCAGCGCCTTGATCTGGGCGTTGAGGCGGCTCTTGTGGCGTGCTGCCTTGTTTTTGTGGATCAGGCCCTTGTCCGCCATGCGGTCGATGACGGGCACGGCACGGGTGTAGGCACCTTTGGCCGCCTCGGCATCACCGCTGCGGATGGCCGAAACCACCTTCTTGATGTAGGTGCGGACCATGGAGCGCAGGCTGGCATTGTGCTTGCGACGCTTTTCAGACTGGCGTGCACGCTTTTTCGCTTGTGGGGAGTTCGCCACCGATATACTCCTCGAATTCGGGTCGGTCGGAAACAGGACGCGGAATTATTCCTGCTTGGTCTCTGCCTGTCAAGGACGCCGGGTGGGTGCGGAGCATGAAAAAACGTTGAATCGCCCGTTTCAGTGTTCCTTGTTCTGCTCCCGGTGTTCGCGCAGGGGGACCGCTTCGCGGGCGCCCAGCCGCGGGCGCCCGGGTTCGATGGCGGTCAGGGCCTCGGCGGGTTCGAGGCTGGCCAGGCAGCGGCGTGCGAGTTCCTGGTACTCTCCCGTGCCGCGGGTCTTCCATGCGATCTCCGCGTCGGTCAGGGCGCGCACCACGCGAGCGGGCATGCCGGTGGCCAGGGTGCCTGCGGGCACCGCGAAGCCGGTCTTGACGAAGGCCATGGCGCCGACAAAGGCATTGGCGCCGATGTCCGCATCGTCCATGACCACCGCATGCATGCCGATCAGGGCGTTCTCGCGCACGGTGCAGCCATGCAGGATGGCGCCATGGCCGATATGCCCGTTGCGCTCCACCACCACCGCGCGATGCGGGAAGGAGTGCAGCACGCACTGGTCCTGGATGTTGGCGCCGTCCCCAACGATAACCTGTCCGAAGTCGCCGCGCAGGCTCGCTCCCGGACCGATATAACAGTTGCGGCCGATAATCACATCGCCGATCAGGATGGCGTCGGGGTGCACGAAGCTGGAGGGGTCGACGACGGGGATGACGCCCTCCAGGGAGTAGACCTTGGGCATTGGCGGGTTCCTGCTGTTGGCGGGGTGGCGGGGCTTACTGGCCCAGCCGGCTGGCATCATAAAGCAGATGCTGGCTGAGGTCGCCGATCTGCTCCGGCAGCATGATGCGCTCGACAAAATGCCACTGGCCGTCCGTGCGCGTGAAGCGGTCATGGTAGCGCCCGGCGATGATCATCTGCAGGGGCAGTTCCGGTGTGGCCTGCAGCACCGAAAAGTATGAGCGCGCGGTGGCCGTGCCGGCGGCTTCGTCCACCTCGATGATGGCATTGGTGGTGATATGCCGGGTGCGGGGAGTGCCGCAGGGGTAAAGCCGTGTGGCGTTGCGGTACATGTTGAGGATGGCATCGTAGCCGGCAACCTCGCTGTCATTGGCCGGGGCGCGGATACAGCCCCGGCGGAAGAGTTCCGCCACGCCCTCGAGGTCGCCCAGGTCGATACGTTCGGCGTAAGTGTAAAGCAGGTTTTCGATGGCTCGGCTGCTGTCCATGGGGTCCCCTTTCATGCGGTGTCATGTCATGCGGTGGCCCGGGGTGATCCCCGGAGAGTGAAGGCCACCCATTGTGGCCACCGGATCCCTGCGTGGATCAAGGCCCGGGTGACGGTCGGTGGTGATTGTGTGGCGCCGGGTTCGATCAGCAAGACCGGCACCGCGGTTTATGTCGGCGCCATGGCCCGTGTGAGCGGCGTGTCTTGACGGCCAGTGTGGACGGCCAGTTTGGGCAGCCATGTCACCGCCCGGTGTTTTGGTTATAATCGCTGGCTTGTGCCGGTATGGCAGGTCGCCGGCGACCCTGGCCGGGCCTGGAGAACACGCATGAAATCAACTGCCGAGCGGGTGCTCGACGCCGCGGAGGACCTGTTTGCGGAGAAGGGCTATGCCGCCACTTCCCTGGGTGATGTCGCCGATCGCGTGGGCATTCGTTCTCCCAGCCTTTACAACCACTTCCGCAACAAGGAAGCGCTCTACCAGGCTGTGGTCCAGCGCCTGCTCGACCGCTTCGCGGGCCCGCTTTCGGAACTGCTGGAACAGCCTCCGACGCGGGAGCGCATTCTGCGCTGGCTTGAGCAGATTGTGCGCATGCATCATCGCCACCCCAATCTTGCGCGCCTGCTGCAGCATGCGGCTCTTTCCGGTGGCCCTCACACCAAGGAGCTGATCGAGCAAATGTTCCGCCCGCTGTTCGAGCGCTCCCCCTCCAGCGACAAGGTCGAGTTATTCGCCCTCGGTGATCCGGGATTGCAGCCCTGGGCAGTCATGGCGCTCAACAACATGGTGATGTCGTATATCACCATGGCGCCTATGTATCAGGACATGCTGGGTGCGGACCCGCTTTCACCCGAAGCCGTGGAACGGCAAATCGATCTGATCATGAAGCTGGGGCGACTGGTGATGGGCGCGCCTCTGGATGAGCCGGTCGGAGATCCGGCTTCCTGAAGCGACGAAGCTGAACAGGCGGAGTAAAGCCATGCTTGATACCGAACAGGTAGTGATTGCCCGCGGCGAAGACGGCGCGTTTCGCCTGAAATTGCAGGAGGCCGCGGCGCTGCCACTGCGGATATCCCCGAGCCTGAGCCCGGAGCACCCCTCGGCGCAGCGCTTCGACTTCGGGGGCGAGGTCGCCTTGCGACCGCTGGCCGCGGGGCGCCGGCACTATTTCCACCTGATGGGTGATGACTTTCACGGGGTTGTTGCCGAGCGCCACATCCCGTTTCAGGGCACGCCCAATTTTCGCGATTTTGGCGGCTATCGTACCGAGGACGGCCGTCGCCTGCGTTGGGGCTGGCTGTACCGCTCCGGTCAGCTCGCCGGACTGGACGATACCGACAGCCGGCAGCTCGGTGCGCTGGGCATCGGTCTGGTCTGTGATTTCCGTCGTGACGAGGAACGCGCGAAGGAGCCGAGTCGCTTCAGCGAGGACGAGCAGCCGCGGGTCGAGGGCCTGCCGATCTCACCCGGCAGTGCCACCGGTTTCTTTACGGCTCTGGAAGAGGGGCGAGCCAGCGTCGAGCAGATGGTGGCTTTCATGGAGGAGATCAACCGCGACTTCGCCCTGGCGCAGATTCCCACCTATCGGCGCATGTTCGAGCTGCTGCTGGAGACGGATACCCCGGTGCTGGTGCATTGTGCTGCCGGCAAGGATCGCACCGGCTTTGCCGCAGCGATGATCCTGCGGGCACTCGGCGTCTCCCGCGAGCTTGTGCTGCAGGACTATCTGCTCACGACCCGCTATCTGCGCCCCGAGGCCGAGGTTGCCCGGCTGCAGCGCAAGTACGGGTTTGAGGGCAATGCGGAAGTGCTGATCCCGATGCTGGAGGCGCGGGCTTCGTATCTTTCGGCGGCCTTTGCCGCCATCGACGAGACCTTCGGTGACGACGAGCGCTACCTGGCGGAATCCCTGGGCGTCACCCGCTCGGCCCGCGAGGCCCTGCGCGAGAAGCTGTTGCTTCCTGTTGGCGTGCGGGGCTGAAAGGGTTCCCGGGGTTCCGGGGGCGAGGCTGCCGGGCTGAAGGGGTAGAACAGCCGCTGCTGTCGCAGCAGCTCAGGGAAGCCTGATTCCGTCGTATCCCTGCCGTGCGTGGCCGCCGCAGTGTCTGCTCGCACCGCTCGCTGCGGTGTGGCTGTGTCGGCCTTTGCTGCGCCCAAAAGAAAGCCCGCCAAACCATGCTGACAGGGCGTGGTCATGGCGGGCTCCCGGAGCTCAGGTCCTGTCCGCCGCCCTCATGCAAGGGTGGCGGAGCAGGGCGACCTCAGCCGCCGCGGCAGGCTTCGGTGGCTGCGCGGATCTGGCGGCGGTGGCAGTTGTCCTGCGACTCGCGGCCCACACACCACTCGCGGCGCTGGTCCCAGGCGGTCATCGGTTGCAGCTCACCGTTGGAGCAGCGCACGATGTAGTTGGCGTACTCGCGGCCGTCGGCAGTGGTGCCTTCGGACTCGAAGGTGATGCTGGTGGGTTTGGCCGCAAAGGCGCTTGCGGAGAAGGCCAGGGTTGCGGTTGCCAGTGCAGCGAACAGGGTCTTTTTCATGGCGGCGGTCTCATTTCCTGCGATAGTGAAGTCAGCGAATGTTGCGTTTCGTGACATGTGTGCTTCGATGGTTTTCATTCTAATCAGCGTCCCCGGCGAATGCCAGAGATACGCCGGCTCACGCGCCGCCGGAAGCGCATTCCGCGCCACTTTTCCAGCTCTGTTATTAATAATCAAGTATTTGATTATTAATAAAAAAAATGATTATTTTGCGGTGTTCAGCTGTGAAATTACGTTTTCTTAACCACTGGTAAATTACGCCGATGTAAAGTTCGTCGGGCCGAGCGCTGCCCCGGATCCGGCCGAGCGCTGTCCGGTGGTGTTTTGTTACCGTCACGTAAGAATTGTGTTACCGGTGGCGGGCCGGTCTGTTCCGGCCGGGCGGGGTGAATTGCGGGCATAAAAAAACCCGGCCTTGTGGGCCGGGTTTTTTTATGAAATGTGGTAGCGGGGGCAGGATTTGAACCTACGACCTTCGGGTTATGAGCCCGACGAGCTACCAGACTGCTCCACCCCGCAACAACTTGAGGTGCGCATTATACGCAGGCAGTGTAGGGCGTCAAGGGGAATCTCCGGAGTATCACCCGCGGCATGCACCGACGCCGGAAAGAGCGGTGGCGGATGACGGCGCAGCGGGAATCCGGTAAGGTTTCGCGCCGGTTGGCCATAGAGCTGAAGAGCACATTCATGGATCCATTTGCGGATATCCGCCCCTATAACGACGACGAAGTGCGAGAGGTGCTGGATCGTCTGCTCGCGGATGACGAGTGCATCGCCACGGCGGCGCGCCAGGGTTTTCCCCGGCTGGCCGGGACGGCACCGGCACTGCTGCGGCCACTGGTGCGTTTCGCCCTGCGGCGGCGGCTCGCGGGGGTTCGGGATGTGCACGGCTTCCAGCTTCTGATGAAGAAGTACATGGACCGCATGATCGAGAGCACCACCGATCGCTTTACCGTGTCCGGCCTGGAGTCTCTGTCGCCGGAGCGCCCCTATCTGTTCATGAGCAACCACCGCGACATCGCCCTGGACCCGGCCTTCGTCAACTACGCGCTTTACCACAATGGCCACGAGACGGTGCGCATCGCCATCGGTGACAACCTGCTGTCGAAGCCGTTTGCCTCGGACCTGATGCGTCTGAACAAGAGCTTCATCGTGCGCCGTTCTGCCAGGGGGCCGCGGCAGGTGCTGGCTGCCTACCGCAATCTGTCGGCCTACATTCGCCACTCCATCGAGGTGGACGGCAATCCGATCTGGATCGCCCAGCGCGAGGGTCGGGCCAAGGACGGGCGTGATCGCACCGAGCCCGCCATCATCAAGATGCTGGCCATGAGCCAGGACAAGGCCAGGGAGAGTTTTTCCGGGCTGATCAATGCGCTGCGCATCGTACCCATCGCCATTTCCTACGAGTGGGACCCCTGCGATGCGGCTAAGGCCCGCGAGCTTTGTGAGATTGCCACCCATGGCAGCTATACCAAGGCCGCCCACGAAGATCTGACCAGCATCGCCCTGGGTATATCCGGCCAGAAGGGGCGGGTTCACGTCGCCTTTGGCCAGGTCATTCAGGGCGACCTCAGCGATGCCGACGCCGTGGCCGATGCCGTCGACCGGCAGGTCTGGTCCCTCTATGTGTTGCACCCGTCCAATTTTCTGGCCTACCAGCGTCTGTACGGCAATGTGCCCGACCTGCCCTGCGGCGCCGGCGCTCGCCCCTTCGACGCGCGCCGCTCCAGCGCCGATGCGCGCGCCTTCGATGCCCGCATCCAGGCGTTGCCCGAGGCGCACAGGGAATACGCTTTGGGGATTTACGCCAATCCCGTGGTGAGTAAACTGAAGGCCCTGGGCGAAACCACGGATGGGTAAACGCGGGCCATGCTGACGGACGAACTCACGCAGCGCATCCAGGAAGCCTATCGCAGCTGGCTGGACGGCAAGGGCTTTCGGCCCCGCTACGGGCAGCGTCTGATGATTGCCGAGATTGCCCGTGCCCTGACCGGCGACGGCGGGGACGCCGAGCCGCTGGCGGTCGTCGAGGCCGGCACCGGCACCGGCAAGACCATTGCCTACAGCCTTGCGGCGATTCCCGTTGCGCAGGCGCTGGACAAGACCCTGGTGGTGGCGACGGCCACGGTGGCCCTGCAGGAACAGATCGTATTGCGGGATCTGCCGGACGTCGCCCGTCACAGTGGTCTGGTGTTTTCGTCCGCGCTGGCCAAGGGGCGCAGTCGCTATCTCTGCCTGGCCAAGCTGGACACGGCACTGTCCGCTGACGCTCCTGACCCGACACTGGCACTGTATCCCGACGAAGAGCCGCCGCGTGTCGATGCGGTCGCCCGCGCCACCTACCAGGCGTTTCTCGATGCACTGGCGGAGGGGCGCTGGGACGGCGATCGCGACCAGTGGAGCGGTGATCTGGATGACGCCGTATGGTCCCGTGTCACGACCGATCACGCCCAATGCAGCGGGCGGCGTTGCCCCCATGTGCGGCAATGCAGCTTCTTTCGCGCCCGCGAGGAAATCGGCAAGACCGATGTCATCGTCACCAATCACGATCTGGTGCTGGCGGATCTCGCCCTGGGCGGGGGCGCCATTCTGCCGGCGCCGGAAGACTGCATCTTCGTGTTCGATGAGGGCCACCACCTGCCGGACAAGGCGCGGGATCACTTTGCGCGCATGCTGCGCCTGCGCGCCAGCGAGCGCTGGCTGGAGCAGGGTGCCCGCGCGCTCGGCACGGCGGCGGCAGACCTGGGTGAGGTGGAGCGGCTGGCCTCGGGGCTGGCGGAACTGCCCTCGGTGATGCTCAATCTGCGCAAGCGCCTTGGCGCGCTGCGCCCGGGCCTGGAAAGCCTGATCGCGGAGGCGGGCGAAGAGAGTGGCGGCGATCTGGTCTACCGCTTTCCCAGCGGCGAGGTACCGGACACCCTGCGTACCCAGGCCGGTGATCTGAAAGCGGGTTTCGAGGAACTCGTCGATGGCCTGGGCAAGGCCCTGGCGCGCCTGGATGATGTGCTGGAGGAGCCGGCCTCGCCCGGCTTGCGCAACGCGGCGGAGCGCTGGCATCCGGCGCTGGGTCTGTTGCGTCAGCGCGCCGACGCGGGGCGAGAGCTGTGGGCGCTGTATGTGCTGGAAGACGACCCCGGGCAGCCGCCACGGGCACGTTGGCTGGATGTCCGCGGCGGTGGCGGTGGCGGTACCGCTGGCGGGCTGGAGATCGCCCTGCACTGCAGCCCGATCGTGGCCGCCGGAGCCCTGAGCCGGCAGTTGTGGCAGCGCTGCCATGCGGCTGTGGTGACCTCGGCGACGCTGACCGCACTGGGCCGTTTCGACCGCTTCAGAATGCGCTCCGGGGTGCCGGCGACGGCGCATTTCGCCGTGGTGCCGAGCCCGTTTGATTACGCCGGGTCGGGAACCCTCGTGGTACCACCGATGACCGCCGATCCCGGTGATCCGGAAGCCCATACGGCGATGCTGGTGACCATGTTGCCGGATCTGCTCGATCCGGCCGAGGGCAGTCTGGTGTTGTTCGCCTCGCGTCGACAAATGGAGACGGTGCGCGACAGCCTGCCGGAGACCTGGCAGGCGCGGGTGCTGATGCAGGGCGCCCTGTCCAAGCAGGAACTGCTCAATCGCCACCGCGCCGCCGTCGATGCAGGCTCCGGCAGCGTGCTGTTCGGCCTCGCCAGCCTTGCGGAGGGAGTGGATCTGCCGGGCCGCTATTGCAGCCATGTGGTCATCGCCAAGATCCCGTTCGCGGTGCCGGATGACCCGGTGGAAGCGGCGCTGGCGGAGTGGATCCGGGCGCGGGGAGGCAACCCCTTCATGGAAATCGCGGTGCCCGATGCCGCCCTGCGCCTGGTTCAGGCCAGCGGCCGGCTGCTGCGCAGCGAGAGCGACCGTGGCCGCATTACCCTGCTCGATCGTCGTGTGGTCAGCAAGCGTTACGGCAAGGCACTGCTGGACGCCCTGCCACCATTTCGCCGGGAGGTGGCGGCGTGAGCGGGCTGCGGCAGCGGGATGAACTGGAGCAGGCGCTGCTCGAGATGGAGGACGCCCTGCGGCAGCTCGGTTTGTGGCAGGCGCAGCCTCCGCCCCCGGAGGCACTGGCCAGCCGCGAGCCCTTCTGCGTGGATACCCTCGACCTGCACCAGTGGCTGCAGTTTATTCTGCTGCCGCGCCTGCGCCAGCTGCTGCGCAGCGGGGCGCCACTGCCGCAGGCCTCTGACATCAGCCCTATGGTGGCGGAGGCCTATCGCGGCAGCCACCTGGATACGCTCATCCTGGAGACCGCGGTGGCAAGGATCGATCTTCTGCTGGGCGGCGGCGCCCGCCCTCCCGGCTGAGCGCGGCCAACGTTCACTCGCTTTCCTCTTCCTCCTCGCTGGCTGTGTTGCCGTAGTCCGGGTCCACCGCCATGGCCATCCGCACCAGGTGGGCGAGGGAGTTGGCCTGGAGCTTTTCCATGACTCTGGCCCGATGGATTTCCACCGTGCGCTGGCTGATGTCGAGATCGATGGCAATCACCTTGTTGGCCCGGCCCTCGATCATCAGCTGCATCACGTCCCGCTCCCGGGGTGTCAGGCTGGCGATCCGTTCGGTGATCTCCTGGCGCCGTTGCAGCTGCTCCCGGTTGCGCTGGTCGACGTCCATGGCATGTTCGATCTTGTCGAGCAGATCCTGTTCCCGATAGGGTTTCTGCACGAAGTCCAGGGCACCCTGTTGCATCGCTTCCACCGCCATGGGGACATCGCCGTGGCCGGTGACAAAAATGACGGGCAATATGGAGTTGCGTTCGTTCAGCTGGCGCTGCAATTCCATGCCGGTCATGCCCGGCATGCGGATATCGAGGACCAGACATCCCGCCATGTCGGGGTCGAAATCGGCCAGGAAGGCGCGGGCACTGTCGTAGGGCACGACCTGCCGGCCCACGGACTCCAGTACCAGTTGCAGGGATTCGCGAACGGCTTCGTCGTCCTCGACGATGTACACGCGTGGGTCATGTCGGCTCATGGTGTTATGCTTCCCGCTCGTGGACCGGCACGCCCATGGCGTGTCCCTGTCGTCCGATTGTACCGGTCCACGGCGGGCCGTAAAGCATTCGTGTGCGACGGGTGTCAGTCGGGCCGCAACAGGGTTTGCTCCATAATGGGGCGGGCCGGGGTACGCATCAGTTGGAGGTCGGTCTGGGCGGGTGATGAAGAGCCGGGTCGTGAAGAGCAGCATGAGCCAGATTTATCTGGTCAGTCTCGTCCTCATGGCGACGGTTCCCGCGTTGATTCTGGGTTATCTGTGGATTTCGGATCAGAACGAACACTTCAACTGGCAGATGCAGTCCTGGCGCGAGAGCGACATGGAGGCGCGCCGCCGGGCCCTGGAGCGCGAGGTCGACGCGGCGATCGAATACATCGAGTTCCGGCGCGAGGAGCTGCAGCAGCAGGTGCGGCGCGAGCTGGCGCGACGCGTCGATCACGGTATCTCGGTGATCGACAGCCTTTACCAGCAGGCCGGTGACGGCGACCGCGAGGCCCTGCTGCAGCGTATCCGGGCAGCCATCGAACCGATCCGTTTTGATGGCAGTACACATTATTTTCTGCACACCCTGGATGGCCAGGGCATCCTGACGCCGGCCGACCCACACCT
>JBJHBY010000004.1:0-38244 GCA_050485745.1 Gammaproteobacteria bacterium
GGGCGTCGTTGCAACGCTCGTCAAGGAGAGCAAACCCTTGACCTTCGCGCTGCGCCTCGCCAGTGTACGCCAGAGGCTCCGCTGAGCCATTGCCGAATTGATCAGAGGTGCCTTTGCACCGGTCGGACCGGCTGACTACTCAGTATAGTGCACGTCCGGCACTTGTCCCTGCGCAGGAAAATCTTCCTCCGGGCTTGACCTTTGCGCGGGTGATTCTTAGAATGCGCGCCACTTCAATGGTGCAGTCCAGCGCACCCGGAGTGCTCGGCGTCCCCTTCGTCTAGTGGCCTAGGACACCGCCCTTTCACGGCGGGAACAGGGGTTCGAGTCCCCTAGGGGACGCCACTATTTCATGCGGGAGCGGCCCTGTTTGTGCAGGGCGTCAACCTTGACGAGGTTGAGGCGGGGCGCGCAGCCTCGCGAGTTCTCGCGACCTCCCCGGAGGTCGAATGTCAGGTTTCATGCGGGAATAGCTCAGTTGGTAGAGCGCAACCTTGCCAAGGTTGAGGTCGCGAGTTCGAATCTCGTTTCCCGCTCCATATCCAGGTCACACGGCCCCGCCTCCACAGGGCCGTGTTGTCCCAAGCCCCCCCCCAGCCCCTTGTCTACCCGTCCCGTTGTATTCTACAGTGCCTGATTTTCCATCCCGCTCCTGCCCGCAAACGGTCGGTGCAGTGGGCCGTACCCTGATACAAGTGGGAGATGCATGAGCGCGGCGCTGTCGATCAGCAAGCTGACCAAGGTCTATGACAATGGTTTCCAGGCCCTGAAGGGCATCGACCTTGAGGTGCCGGAGGGTGACTTCTTCGCCCTGCTGGGCCCCAACGGCGCTGGCAAGTCCACCACCATCGGCGTTATCTGCTCCCTGGTGCGCAAGAGCAGTGGCAGCGTCAGCGTTTTTGGTCACGACATCGACCGCGACTTCGCCGCCGCCAAGCGAGAGCTCGGTATCGTGCCCCAGGAATTCAATTTCAACAACTTCGAGCGCATTTTCGATATTGTCGCCAACCAGGCCGGGTACTACGGCCTACCGCGGAAGCTGGCCCAGGAGCGCGCCGAGAAGTATTTGCGCCTGCTCGGCCTGTGGGACAAGCACAACGGCAACGCACGCATGCTCTCCGGCGGTATGAAACGGCGCCTGATGATTGCCCGCGCCCTGGTGCACGAGCCGCGCCTGCTGATCCTCGACGAGCCTACCGCAGGTGTCGACATCGAATTGCGCCGTTCGATGTGGTCGTTCCTGCAGGAGATCAACCGCAACGGCACCACCATTATCCTCACCACCCACTATCTGGAGGAAGCCGAGCAGTTGTGCCGCAACATCGCCATCATCAACCATGGCGAGATTGTCGAAAACACGGCCATGAAGTCGCTGCTCCAGACTCTGCACCAGGAGGTGTTCATCCTCGACTTGCGTGAAGCCCTGCCTGAGAGCCTGGAGCTGCCGGGTTTCGACTGGCGCGCCACGGATAGCCAGAGTATCGAGGTGGTGATCGATCGCGAGCGCGGTCTCAATCACCTGTTTGAACTGCTGCAGCAGCGTGGCCTGCAGGTGACCAGCATGCGCAACAAGGCCAATCGCCTGGAGGAACTGTTCGTGACCCTGCTGGATCAATCGGGGAGGGCGGCGTCATGATTCACTGGCAGGAGCAGAGCATTGCCTTCCGTACCATCGTGCGCAAGGAGATCCGGCGCTTTCTGCGGATCTGGCCGCAGACCCTGTTGCCCTCCGCAATTACCATGACCCTCTACTTTATCATCTTCGGCAACCTCATCGGTTCACGCATCGGTGAGATGGGCGGCTTCCGCTACATGGAATTCGTGGTGCCTGGCCTGATCATGATGGCGGTTATCACCAACTCCTACGCCAATGTGGTGTCGTCCTTCTTCGGGGCCAAATTCCAGCGCTTCATTGAGGAAATGCTGGTCGCCCCGGTATCCCATCACACCATTCTGCTCGGCTTCGTGGTCGGGGGCATGACGCGCGCGCTGCTGGTGGGGCTGGTGGTAACGCTGCTGTCCCTGTTCTTCACCCGCCTGCACATCCACAACCTGGGGGTGACGGTGGGGATCCTGATGATGACCGCCCTGCTGTTTTCGCTCGGAGGCTTTATCAACGCGGTGTTCGCCAATAATTTTGACGATGTGTCGATCGTGCCGACGTTCATTCTCACGCCGCTGACCTACCTGGGGGGGGTGTTCTACTCCATTGATCTGCTATCGCCATTCTGGGCAGGTCTGTCCCAGCTCAACCCCATGCTGTATATCGTCAACGCCTTTCGCTACGGCGTGCTCGGGGTGTCCGACGTGAACGTTGTATGGGCCTTTGTGATGGTGACGAGCTTCACGGTCGTCGCCTATATCTATTGCCTGCATCTGCTGGCGACCGGAAAACGCCTGCGTCAATAGCGGCCCGCCAGGGCGCCGGAGGACCATGACGATGACCCACGACGACCTTCCCCTGGGCCGGCAGGTCGACTGGCCGGAGCGCTACGCCCCCGAGCTGCTGGCGCCGATTCCGCGACGTGGCCCCGGTCGGGATGATGCCGGGCGCCCTCAATCGTTTACCGGCTTCGATCTGTGGCAGGCCTGGGAGTTGTCCTGGCTCAATCCCGCAGGTCGGCCCGAGGCTGCGTTGGGGCGCTTCGTCGTGCCCTGCGAGTCCCCGGCCATGATCGAATCCAAATCCCTGAAGCTCTACCTGAACAGTCTCAATCAGCATCGCTTTGAAAGTATCGAGGCGGTGCGCAGCTGCATTGCCACGGACCTGGAGCGTTGCGCCGGTACTCCGGTACGAGTGCAGTTGCTGGCGCCGCGGCAGTGGCAGACCTTGGCGCCTGGTCAGCCGCGGGGTGACTGCCTGGACAGTCTGGAGGTCAGCATTGACCGGTACCATCCCGATGCGGGCCTGTTGGAGCTTGAGGGCGGGTCCGAGCAGGCACAGTGCTATCACTCGCATCTGTTGCGCTCGCTGTGCCCGGTCACCGGGCAGCCGGACTGGGGCAGCCTGGAGGTGCGCTGGCATGGTCCGCGGCTGGCGCCGACGTCCCTGCTGCGCTATATCGTGTCCTATCGCCAGCATCAGGGCTTTCACGAGCAGTGCGTGGAGCGCATCTTCTCTGACTTGTACGCTCTGTGCCAACCCCGCGAATTGACGGTCAGTGCCTGGTACCTGCGCCGTGGCGGGCTCGACATCAATCCGGTGCGCAGTACCCATGCATCGAACAGTGATGGACTGCCGCGCCTGCTGCGCCAGTGAGGAGCCGTTGTGGACAAGAAGACCTACCAGCGCCGACTCGAGAAGCTGCAATCTGAACTGAACGTGTTGCAGCAGTCTCTGGTGCGCAGTGGTGGACGCGCAGTGATTGTGCTCGAAGGCTGGGATGCAGCCGGAAAGGGCGGGATCGTGCGACGCATGGCCTGGTGTCTGGACCCGCGCGGCTTCAAGGTTTGGTCCATCGGTGCGCCGGATGTCCACGAGCAGGGGGAACACTGGCTGAAGCGCTTCTGGAGCCGCGTGCCCCGGTCCGGCGAAATCGCTGCCTTCGACCGTTCCTGGTACGGCCGGGTGCTGGTGGAACGGGTTGAGGGCTTCGCCACGTCTGCTGCGTGGCAGCGTGCCTACGACGAGATCCGCCAGTTTGAGGCCAGCCTGCTCGCCGAGGATTATCGCATTGCCAAGCTGTTTCTGGACATTTCCGCCGAGACCCAGTTGCAGCGTTTTCGCGAGCGTTATGACGACCCGCACAAGCGCTGGAAGCTCACCCCGGAAGACCTGCGCAATCGCCGTCGACACGCCGATTACGAAGCCGCCTATGCGGAGATGCTGGAGCATACCAGCCAGCCCGGAGCCCGCTGGCAGCGCATCGCCGCCGACGACAAGCGCGCCGCGCGCATAGCCTGTTTCGAACATATTCTCTCCGCACTTGGAGACGGCCTTCTGCTCGAGCCCTCACAGCCAGAGGCGGAAATCGTCGAGTATTTCGAGCGAGGAGAGGGAGCGAAGCGTTGAGGAGAGGGAGCGAAGCATTGATGCAGCGATCACCAACCGGAGAAGCCGCATGTCGATGACCACCCTGGCCCTGATTGTGGTTGCGGAGCTGGCACTGTTGCTGCTGGGGGTCTGTATTTTCCTGTTGTTTCACCTGCGCCGCCTGCGTCGCCGGATGCACTCGCAAGGCACCGACGCACCGTTGCGCGGTGACGAGGCAGCCGTCGCGCCCGCGCCGGTTCCGGATTCAGCTCAGGATGAGAGTGAGCAATGGCTGGATGCACTGGATGCCCGGCTGGATGCGACCCGGGATCATCATCTTTCACTGCGGCCCGATCGCGACATCGTTCTTGACCTGACCGCGGACAGTGACCCGGAGCGGCGGGTTGCCAGCTTGCGCCACGCCTTTCTGGTGGCGGAGAAGGAAGCGGCTTTGATGGCCGATGGCGAGCCGGTCAGCTGGTCGATGCTGAACACCAAGCTCGGGCAACTGCTCGCCTTTATCGAGGAGGCGGCCCAGGCCTCTTCGGCAGCGACTCCGCAGAGCCAGGCAGACGATGATTCTGCCGCGGGCGACGGTGATATCGATGTCCTGCGCCAGGCCTGGACGCGCGCCCGGGAGCAGGCGGAACGCGATTATCACGCCTTGCTCGAGCACCTGCAGGCCATGGAGGGCAGCGAGGTTCTGCAGCAGTGGCTGAGCGACTACGACCAGCGCCATCAGCGCTTTGGCGAACAACTGCAGTCAGGCGCGGCCGCGGCCGATGATACCCCTCCACCTCCAGTATCTGTGGACACCGGCGAGCCACGTATGGGGCAGCGCCTGCTGCAGCAACAGGAGGAAATCCGGCGCCTGCACAACATGGCGGCTGATCAATTCCGCGAGATCGACGGCCTGCGCAAGCGCCTGGAAGCCTTGGACGACGCGGATGAGGAAGAGCGCAGCGCGATGACCGTGGAGCTGACCACGCAACTGGAGCAACTGTCTCGCTACCTGAAGGAGTCCGAGACCTGTACCACGCTGCTGGAAGAAGAACTCAGTCGCGCCGCAGAGGAAAACAGGCGCATGGAGACCGAGCTGCGCGGCTTGATGGACAAGGTTTCCGGGTTGTCCTCGGCGGATGTGGAGCAGTTGCAGGATCTGGTTGCCGCATTGACCGAGGAGGGGCGCCGCCTGCTGCAGACTGTCGGCACCCTGGCGGAGGACAACAGCGCCCTGCGTGCAAAGGTCGACGCGGACGTAGCCGATGCTGACGAGTCTGCACCGCGTGAGTCGGGTGACGACCTGCTCGACATGGAGCTGCTGGACGTCGACCCGCCATCGCGTAACTGAGCCCGTGTCTTATCCCGCTGGCACCGTCAGGATCGCCGTGGCGATGGAGAAGTAGATCAGGATGCCGCAGATATCCGCGATCGAGGTGATCAGCGGGGCACTGGCGGTGGCCGGATCGAACTTCATTCGGGTGAGCACGAAGGGCAGGAGCATGCCGATCATGCTGCCGACCACCACCACCAGCACCATGGCGAGTGACACCACCATCGCAACCTCGGTACCGCCACGCCACAGGCCCAGGCCCCATACCGCCGCCCCCATGGTCAGGCCGAGGCCGGTGGCCACGCCAAGCTCCTTGCCCCAGAGCTTGAGCCAGTCGCGCGTTTCCACGTCGCCGGTGGCCAGGGCGCGCACCATCAGCGTTGCCGCCTGGGAACCGGCGTTGCCGCCGGAGTCGACGATCAGTGGCAGGAAGAAAACCAAAGCGATGACGGCCTCGATGGTCTCCTCAAAATAGGCAATGCCGGCGCCGCCGAAGATGTTCATGAACACCAGCAATACCAGCCAGCCCACGCGCTTGCGATACAGCAACGAGGGCCGGGCGTCGCGCAGGCTCAGGTTGATGGCCTCCATACCACCCAGCTTGTGGAAGTCCTCGGTGTTCTCTTCTTCCACCACATCCATCACGTCGTCGACGGTGACTACACCCAGAAGCATGCCCTGACGGTCGACGACCGGCAGCGCAGTGATGTCGTAGTGCTGGATCAGGTCCACCGCCTCGGTACGGTCCTCCCCCGCCTGCACGCTGACTACTGTGCCGGAAAGCAGGCTTTCGACGGTCTCCTCGGGAGCCAGCATCACCAGGCGCTTGAGGCTGACCGTGCCCAGCAGATGGCCGCGGTGGTCGCACACGTACAGGGTGTTGATGTTTTCTTCCGGTTCCCCGTGACGGCGCACATGGGCCAGGGCCTGGGCCAGGGTCCATTCCGGGCGCACCGCGACGAAGCGTGTAGTCATCAGGCGGCCGACACTGTTCTCGGGATAACCGAGCAGTTTCAGCGCCATCTTCATATCGTTGGTGGAGAGCAGGCGCAGCAGTTTTTCCAGTTGTTCCTGATCGACCGATTCCAGCAAGGCAGTGCGGTCATCGGGCAACAGCTCGGCAAGCAGTGCACGACCACTGGCGTCGTCCAGGGCGTCGAGCAGATCCGACTGGTTGGCCAGGTCCAGATAGGCAAACACATCGGAACGCTCGTCCTCGGGCAGCTGCCGGAAGGCCTGCTGCAAGTGCTCCAGCTCGAGCTCGTCAAGGACGCTGGCAATGTCCTGCACGTGCATCCGGGCATAGTGCTCCGGCAGTTGTTCCCAGGCCTCGCGCTGGATCAGGTCGAGCAACAGTTGGGTTTCGGGCTTCATTTCCATGGGTCTTTCCCCCTTTTTCGGACATGCGCGGCCCGCCACGTTAGTCTGTCATGCGCTGATGACAGATCATCGGTGGCCGGCACAGGGGTGATCAGAAGGCGACAGCGAATCCGAGGGTCGCGGCATTGTCGCTGTGGCTGCTGAAGCGGCGTTGCCAGGCAACGTCGATCAGCAGGGCGTCGAAGGCGAAGCGCAGGCCGGCCTGTACGCGGGTGCTGCCGCGGTGATCGCCCCAGGTCTCCGCCACCAGGTGCAGCGGCCCCTCGACGGCGTATTCCAGCGCGGCACCCCAGATCACGGCGTTACGATCGTCCCTGGCCCAGGCCCAGCCCAGGTTGTAGTGGCTGGTGAGGCGCTCACTGTGGGGAATGCTCAGGGGCACATAGAGCTCGACGTCGTCGACGCGCTTGCTGTCGTCATTCCAGATGGCCGCTGCGGCCAGGCCCATGCCGAAACCGTGATCATCCTGGGTGCGCCAAAGGGTCTTGCCTTCCAGGGCAACCTCGGTATGGGTGTCGCCACCCTCCTGGACGCGGCTCAGCCCCAGGCCCAGGTCGAACTGCCCGGTGGGATTGCAGGTGGGGAGTACCGTGAACTCGTTATTGTTGCCGTTGAAGTGGGTGTACCAGGTTTCCACCTCACAACGGCCGGCGTCGACCAGCGCGGCGTCGTCGACGGCAAAGTGGCCGCCCAGTGCGAGGGCCTGGCTGCTGCCGATGAGCAGGCCGGTGGCCAGCCAGGGCTTGAGGGTCTGGTGCTTGCGAATCAGTGTATACAGCATGGTGCTTGCTCCGTGTCTTGAATGGTTTCTCGCGCCATCGCTTCGCAGCGGGGCGCGGGTTCAAAAAACGGATACCTGATCGGAGGTGCCAGCATTCATCATCGCAAATGCCTGAGCATGATGCGGCTCGAAGAGACTGGCTGTTGAGGTTCCGGTTGGGCATCCCGCATTCGTCACGGGAGCCGACCGCTGGCTGATCGCGATTGATCAGCGGAGGAACGGAGGGCTTACCGCGCGAAGGCCGTGCTGACAGTGTTGGTCAGGCAACAACTGCAGGGTTCCATCGAGGGTGGTCCTCCATTGCTTGAGTCGGCGGCGATTTTACGTACACGGGTCAGCATGTCAACCTTTTGGGTCTTTGTCGTGGTCGGGCATTGCAGTGCATGCTTGCAGCGGTGACGATCGCGCTGCGTTGACTTCAATTCCATTAATTCCATTCCTGTATGCGGGAGAACACCATGTCTGCGAACAGACCTGTTGCCCTGATCACCGGCGCCAGCCGCGGCATCGGTGCCAATATCGCCCTGCACCTGGCGCACGCCGGTTATGACCTGGCGTTGAGCGCACGCACCGTCAGTGACGGTGAGGTGCGGGATCACTCGCCCGCTGCGAGCCGACAACTGCTGACGGCACTGCCCGGCAGCCTCGCGGCCACCGCGGAGGCGGCCCGTGCCGCCGGTGCGAAGGTGCTCGTGGTGGCGGCGGATCTGTGTGATCGCGAGGCCCTGCGCGCCGTAGTGGAGCGCACGCTCGCCGAACTGGGTGCGGTCGATGTGCTGGTCAACAACGGTCAGTTCATTGGCCCCGGCCATATGGAGCCGTTTCTGGATGCTCCCTTCAATGGTATCGAGGGGCATATCCAGGGCAATTTGCTGGCACCCCTGTGGCTTTCTCACCTGGTGCTGCCCGGTATGGTCGCCCGCGGTGGTGGTGTGGTCATCAATATCAGCTCCGCCGCCGGCGAGTGGGACCCGCCGGCGCCGCCCGGGCAGGGTGGCTGGGGCCTCGCCTACGGCGTGTCGAAGGCCGGTATGAACCGCATTGCCGGCTGCCTGCACGCCGAACTCAAGGGGCAGGGTGTCACCGCGCTCAATGTGCACCCGGGCTTCGTGGCGGTGGAGCGCATGCGCCAGGACGAGGCCGTGCTGGGGGTGGATGCCAGCGTTGGTGCACCCCCGGACGTCGTGGGCGCCTGTGTCGCCTGGCTGCTGGCGGACCCGGAGCGGCTGGCGCGCTTTGCCGGCAAGACGGTGGAGGCCCAGGATGTGTGCCGCAACGAGGGGCTGTTGCCGGGTTGGGGATGAGGACTGCCGGGAATTGTCCGGATTTTGTACAGCCAGGTGTCGTGTGGTTTTACAGTTGAGCGCGACGCTGGCTGTTACCGTTCGCTTCGATTGTTCGGGCACTTTTGTAACATTATGATTTGGAATAAAAATATTATTTATGGTCCATAAAGTGCATAAGTAACGCCAGGCCGGGTTCCACCCCCGGCTGCAGTGCACATTATTTTTATGGATCGAGGTAGCACATGACATTGAAAGCGAAGCTTGCCGGTACCGCACTGGCCCTGGGTTTTTCCGTCTCCCTGGTGGCCGCGCCGCTGTTCACCATCGAGCACGATTACGGTACGTCCACCTACACGCCGCCCAGCCTCGGGGCCGGTACCTGCGACACCCTGAACAGCAACTCAGTCACCGTGCGCACGGGCAGCAACTGCCAGCGTTTCTACGATACCTTTGATTTCTCCGACATGACCTTTGGTGAGATCACGCACTTCGAGTTGACGGTGAGCGTCAGTGGCACGAGTAACCAGTTGATCAATGAGAGCTGGCGTGTACGTCCGGGCGTCTCAGCGACCGAGGCCCCCAATCCGCCGGCCGGCAATGTGCTGCCGAACAATGGCACACAGACCTTCGTCTTCAATGAAGGTAATCTGAGCGTCTTCCAGGACATCGTTGACAACGGTGCGTTCTACCTGTGGTTCTCCCAGTATGGCCTGCAGTGGCCTTCGGACCACAACTTCACCCTCCACTCCGCCTCCCTGAGCGCCTACGGCACCGCCGCCGCAGTGCCCGAGGCCGGCTCCCTGGGTCTGCTGGCCCTGGGTCTGGTGGCCCTGGGTGTGGCGCGTCGCCGGCAGCAGCCCGCTGTCTGATTTGACGTTGTCATCCGCGCTCTGCTGGTCGGTGGTGACCGGCAGGGCCAAAAAAGAAGCCCCTGACCCACAGGCCGTTAATTTAATGTATTGATAATGCCGGGTGTAAGAGGTGATGTCTTTTTAAGCGACTTATCGGCGGATTAAATGGGTAAGAAATCTTCCGGTGGCGTGTCGGAGGCGGAAGACCATCCGCCGCCCGGCGCAACGCCTGCGATTCCCATTCACGGCGGCTTTGGTTCGTGCGGACATCAAAACGCCGGACCTTTCCAGGTAAGGGCCAGCGGTTGTAGACCGGCGGGATCTCGGTTCATGACGAGGAAACCATGCACGGGCAATCCAGGTATCCGCGGAGCTTGCTCGGATCCGTCGGGAAGTTCCGCTTCTTCCTGGGTCAGGACTCTGGTGTCAGAGCGGCCTGTTGCTCCGACGTTATCTATTTCCGATGAATGTCGGAACGTCCATGTAGAAATATTCTCTGGGGTCTTGCCGCCGTTGCCGAAGCACACGTTATTGGAGGAAGAGAGAATGGAGAACGGCATGGAAAATAGGGCGTGGAGGAGAACGCGTTAAGACGAGTTCACTGCCGTGGAGGCGGTGGTCACCGTAGTTGTGTTCGCGATCCTCTCCGCCTACGCGACACTGGAGCTCTTCGGACTGAAAGAATCGGCCGATGCAACCGAGGACGTTCCTAAGATAAAAGTGAGGGAGGCCAGGTTTAGTCAGGAAGCTCTGGATACTGGAAGAGCGGGAGGCAGGCCTGCTATCGGAAGCGCCGCGGAATTTCGCCAGAAGGTGGTCGCGCAGTCCGCTCCGGATAATGCTCTGATTCCGGTAGATTGGAGGTTCGAGACTTGATACGAAGAGGCCAAGTTAAATCAGGCGACGTGGAGCTATATGACTTTAAACAACGCGGATCTCTTCTATATCGAGACGAAATACTCACCAGACGGAGCTTTTCTTTACGATGCCCCGTCAAAATAAGCGAACCCGAATTACGATGGCCCCTTCGTTTTAAATCAGGATTCTCTTTGGAAAAGAAGATTTTATAAGGCAGATTTCTCCTCGTTGAAGACGAGGTCCGTCCAGCACGATCCTCTATCAGAACACCTCGATCTGCTTGATCAGCATGAGGTTTGATATATTAACCGTAGTTTCAGGGGAAGCTATGTGGGGGGAACCATGGAAAGCCGATATAGCCCTGGGAAGGAGCAATAAATTACTCCACTACCGCCCCCAGCCTTGATTCAGAGGATCGAATTTCAACGCAATTGAGCCTTGGGCCAGAGAGCTCAGACTTGATTACTCATTCTATTCCGGCAGGTATGAGGTTCTGTACTTAATACGAGGATTATCGGGCTTCTCGTCGTCGAATATGAATGCATGGCACGAACAGGAGGCGGGTGGATGGAGAGGAAGCGGTGTGTTCTCTTCGGGTCCTGATATCGGCATCCCCACCCCCGCCCCGGGTGCTCTTCCTTCCGGCCCGGGAGGGAGGAAACTATCCTGTGGCAGCAGTCGGCTCCGGCTAGTGTGTGTCTTCGGGCAGAAAGCTTCCGAATTACAAGAGCTTCTCGAATACTCTGACGAGCTCTCCGGCCGATCCGGTTGCCGAGCTTGTGAGCGAGGCCGTCGGCGATTCGACGAGCTGTCCAAGATACGTTATCGAGCGGGCCGGCTCCCGATCGGGATGGCCCCGAAATGCCGGACGGGTTAAGATTCGAAAGCCTTCGAATGACATAATAAACAGGTCGGATCATGGAATACGAGCAACGGACAGGCGAATATCAGGCCAACGATGCAGACAACCTCGTCGGAGAGCTGTTCTCTGGAGGTATTACCGTCGGCGAAGCGATTGAACGGCTGAGAACGCGCCTGCTGGACTTGTCCGGGCGGAACCGGCTACTCAACTATCGGCACCCGAAAGGGCGTTGCATACAGATCGTCGACGAGCCTAACATCAACCTCGTGTTCGATCGTCTCTATGTGGACGGCAAAGGCGTTCCTTTCAAATACGTGTCAGAGCCGCCACCCGACTTCTACGAGGGAAAAAGACCGGAGGCCAGGATTTACGCTCCGCGAGTCGGCATCTCGACGTCGTTCGAGTTTTCTCCGAATCCGGAGGGTTCTTCCGGTCGTCGGCTGCACGGAATACAAACCCTGCTGTATCCAGCCGATCTTGAGCGGAAACTGCGAAAAATATCCAGCGAGGCCAAAACGGCGGTGGAGGAGACCGGCTCCAATATGCTGTTCCTCGTGTTCGGATTTCTCGAATTCTACGATAGCGAGGACTCGGAGCGTCCAATGCTGGCCCCGCTCCTCTCCCTTCCCGTAATCCTGGTTCGCGGTGACATAGATCAAGAGACTCGCACCTATCAGTACACGGTTCAGCACAACGGTGAGGATTTGGCCGAGAACCATACGTTGCGGGAGAAATTGAGGCGGGATTTCATGCTCTCCATTCCTGAGTTCGGGGAGGAGGATGTGCCAGAGACCTATTTCAGGAACATCGAGGATGCAGTGAAGAATAGGCGTCGCTGGAGGGTGCGACGCCAGATCACACTTGGCATGCTCTCCTTCGGAAAGCTAGCCATCTGGTCCGATCTGGACAGCAAGAAGAACCCCGCCTTGACAGAGCATCGCCTAATCCACTCCGTCTTCTCTGGCGGGGCGGGCGGAGGAAGTGGTGACGGCGGTCTGCATGCCGAAGACTATAAAATCGATGATCTTCCGGAGGGTTCGAAGCCCCTCATTTATGACGCCGACTCGTCCCAGCACAGCGCGATCATCGACGTGCTCGCAGGCAAGAATCTGGTCATCAACGGTCCTCCCGGAACTGGAAAATCGCAGACGATCACCAACATCATTGCGGCGGCCCTCTCGAGTGGGAAAAAAGTCCTGTTCGTTTCGGAAAAACTGGCGGCACTCGAGGTGGTTAGGCGTAGACTCAACTACGCTGGCCTCGGTCATTTCTGCCTTGAGTTGCATTCGCACAAGACGCAGAAAAAGAAGTTCCTTGAAGATATAGGAGCGCGCATTGAAAAGAAATTTCCTCCTCCCGCCCAGTTCCAGACGAAGCTGTCCACGCTCCAGCGACAGAAGGCAGAACTGGCCCGCTATGCCGAGCTGATGGGGAGCCGAGTCGGCAATGCCATGGGCCTTACGATCAACGAGGTATTCTGGGCTGCTGAGCGGCGCAGGCAGGAACTCGGAGCCCTGGCGGCGGAGGTGAACGCCATCGGGTTCCCCGACGCAGCCAGCTGGACCCACGACGACGTCGCCGTCCGCCGTTCCAGCCTTGCGGCGCTGGCGGAATCGTATGATGCCATCGGAGGATACGCGTTGGGTCATCCTTGGTGGGGGTTCCTACCCGAACCTCTGTCTCCCTCCGACGACGAGATCATCGCGCGGATGATTCATGGAGCGCTCGAACATGCCCGCGTAGCAGATGCCGCCGCCGACAAGGCTGTGGCTTTTTTCGGACTGAAGGGTCAGCCGTCGGTCGCCGAAGCGAAGAAGATCCGGGTCGCACTCGATTCGGCTCCACCCGTTCCGGACGAGTTGAATCCTTCGCTGTTGCTCCAGCTCTTCGATCCCAATTTCGACCCGAACGGTCGGCGCAGTTCGCGACTTCTCTCTGATGTCGCCTCCGGGATAGACAAAACAAGGAAGCTTTTCGAGGCGGCAGCACAATCGCTTGCAGACGGCTGCAGGCTATCCGCCGAGGAGGAAAGAGAAGCTCGCGACATCGCGGAAAACCATCGCCTGACACCATCGCTACTATCGGCCGACATCGGCATGGCTCACGAAGCAGTCGTGAGACTGGAGAAGTCAGTCGCCGCGTTTGAGGTGGCGGCCAAGGCCTCGGCGCCGGAATATGGCCCCGCAGGAAGTGCTGCCTCGGAGTCGTTCTTGGCGGAATTGGCCTCCGAAGAAGCGTCCGGCCTTGGGCCGTTTGCTATCCGATCCATAGCGGAGAGAGCGGCCGCCGTCATGGAGATCGCCGCCTCCATATCCCAGGCACTATCCCGCGTGGAGGCTATCGTCTCGCGGAGAGGCTTGCCTTTCGACGCGACGCCTGACTCTGTCGCTCGTCTCGCGGATTCTGACGGGATTGCCGGTCTCGTAAAAGGAATCTGCTGCGACGAGCCGGCTTTGGGGAAGGCCAGACGTTTGTCTTCATTCGGCCTCGCGCATAAACCCGTCGATGAAATCACCTTGCTAAAGGAACGTCTCGACGCCAACCTGTCCTCCAGTGCCTTGGCGCTGGAGCGCTGCTCTCAGGTTGCCGAACGCCTCGGAGTTCCGTTCGACTCCTCGGTCAAGGCGGTGGCGGAGGTCAGAGCGCTGGCGCAAATTGCCGAATCTGCGCCTAAGGAGCTGCTCGAATATCGCAGACCATCGTTCGGATATCCCGCAACTTCGGAACTGATCGACAGAATCCGTGCCGCGCTTTCCGCAGAGAAGACCGGGAGGGAGTCGTTCGAAAAATTGTTCTACATGGATGCTCTTCCATCTGTCGGAGAAATTAAAAACGCCGTGATTTCCCTTCGCGCCAAGGACGGATTTCTCGCTTTTTTCGACAGGGATTGGCGTGAAGCCAAAAAACTTCACGCGAGTCTTTCGAGGGAGAGGAGAAGGCTGTCCGGCCGCGATAGATCGGAGGAATTGGCGCAGCTTGCCGCATGGATCGAGGCTCGAGACGCTTTTCTGTCGAACGGGGAGTTGATCGAGACTTTCGGAGGATTGTTCAGGGGGCTGGAAACTGACCCGGCGAAAATCGCTCGGCTCTATAGCTGGTATCAATCCTCAAAGACTGTTCTAGCTAGATGCCCGGGATTGTCGGAGCAGATCGATCTGACCACGACGTCTGCCGACCGACTAGCGGAGCTGGCCGCGAAAGCTGAGGCGTGCGAGGCTGACGTCCGGCTTCTGGATAATTTTGGATCAGCTGTTCGTGAGATATTCGGAGCTGATGTTTCCGGTTTCCGCGAGGCGCTCTCGAAAGGGTATGTCCATGCGTTCGAAGTGCTCGCTCAGGCGTCGGCCAGCATGGAGAAGGTCATCGAATTTTTCGGAGAGCGAGCCGAGAAAACGTTGTCTCCGAAAGATGCTCTGCGTTTGATGGAGGCTAAGGCCGATCTAGATGCGGCGTCTCCGGATCTTTCGTCTTTAATGGGTGCGAGAAAGATGCTTAAGACCGCAGGGGGCGACGAACTCGGCGTGCTGGCGGATCTGACCGGGGGGCCTTGGAGTACCGCTCTGACCCACATCTCCGAGCGAGCCGCGTATGCCGCCGAGATTGCCTCGACAGCAGCTTCCTTCGCAAGTCAGGAGGTTCCCCTCTCTGCGGCGGAGGCTTTTGCCAAGGCCAAGCTTGAACTCGACGAGGCTTGGTCCGTCGTATCCGCTCCTCCCGCGTGGAATCGATTCGAAAACTGGTTTGATTTGACAGAGGCCGCCCGCTCGAACGCATCTGCCGCCAGGCAAGTTTTGGAGCGTTTCTCTTCCATTGCGAGGAGCGGCGTCTCAACCTCTGCAGTGTTCTCCGCGATGGACATGGAGAGCGAGGCGAATGAGATTCTGGATCGCTTCTCCGCGTCGGAAGATGTTCGTCGGATGCTGGGAGAGGTCTTCGAAGGCGCGAAAACCGATCTGCATCTGCTCTCGATTACTCATGCTTGGGGTTCAGCGATTTGCGCGTTGAAGCTCCCGAGGGAGATACGGAAAAGCCTGCTCTCGCAGAGTGCTCGCTTCTCTCTCGAAGAGGCGCGACGTTTCTACAGCGAGGTAGACGACGGCTGCAGTGAGGCAAAAGTCGCACTTGAGGAATTGTCGCGTTTCGGTTCGTTCTCCTGGGATGAGTGGCAGAGAACGGTCCGTAGCGCCATCGAGCGAGACTTTCCCTCCGAGATTGTCTCAAGGCTGCGCGAGCCGGCGGGAAAGCCCGAATCCATTCTTCCTTGGTCGAAATACCTCACGCTGAGGAACCAGGTACGGGAGGAGGGTCTCGATGGTTTCGTCTCCGCTCTTGAATCCAAAAGGCTTCCATCGACCGCGCTCGCGTCGGCCTACGAGCTGGCCGTATATCAGTCGATCGGGCGATCCGTCTATCAGGCTTTTCCCGAGCTGACGCGCTTCAACGGTTCCGCACACGATAAGGTTCGAGCAGATTACCGTGCGTTGGATGCGAAGATTGTTTCGCTGACAGGAAAGGATTTCGGCAGTCAGATTGAGAGTCGCACTCGAGTCCCTGAAGGACAGCGCGGATCGACGGTCGGCGACTACACCGAAATGCACCTCCTACGCAGAGAGATTAATAAGAAACGGCGTCATATTCCGATTCGCCAGTTAATCAAGCGAGCGGGCAAGGCCCTTTTGGAACTGAAGCCGTGCTTCATGATGGGTCCCCTGTCCGTCGCCCAGTATCTGGAACAGGGAGCGCTGAAGTTCGACCTCGTGGTTATGGACGAGGCATCCCAGCTTCGCCCTGAAGAGGCTCTCGGCGCCATAGCTCGAGGTTCTCAGCTCGTTGTCGTAGGAGACCCGAAGCAGCTTCCTCCGACAAACTTTTTCGACCGAATGGTCGACTCCGGCGACGAGGACGACGAAGACGAGGCTCCGGCCGCCATCAGCGGCATGGAGAGCATCCTGGACATCTGTCAGCAGATTTTCACCCCTGTAAGGAGTCTCCGCTGGCACTATCGGTCGCAGCACGAGTCCCTGATAGCCTTCTCGAACCACCATTTCTACAAAAACCTGATCATTTTCCCCTCTCCGTACGCCAAGAATCCCGGACTCGGTGTGAAATACCGCTACGTTCGCGGTGGTGTATACAAGGACAGGCAGAATATTCCGGAGGCACAGCGTTTGGTCGACGCTGTTCTGGAACACATGCTCAAACGTCCGGACGAGTCGCTCGGTGTAGTCACGCTGAACCAGACCCAGCGAGAGCTGATCGAGGAGCTTCTGGACAAGAAGCTGAAAACCTTCGCTGAAGGCGCGGAGTTTATGGAGCGCTGGGAGGCCGAAGGTTGGCCCTTCTTCGTCAAGAATTTGGAGAACGTTCAAGGCGACGAGCGTGACGTGATCTTCATTTCGACTACGTTCGGCCAGGTGATCGGTACGAATAAGGTTAGACAGAACTTCGGGCCTATAAGCAGGCCCGATGGATGGCGGCGACTCAACGTGCTGTTCACCCGTTCAAAGCGTAGGATCGAACTGTTCACATCAATGAATCCGGAGGACATTATCGTCGACGAGAAGACTCCGCTTGGAACTAAGTCTCTGCGCGACTATCTGGATTTCGCCAAGCGAGGCGTACTCGTTACGACCGACGAGGGAGAACGGGATCCCGACAGCGACTTTGAGGTTTCGGTAGCCAATGTCATCACGTCCATGGGCTACGAGGTGAAGCCCCAGTTGGGCGTGGCGGGTTTCTTCATAGACATGGCGGTTCGAAATCCCGATAGGCAGGGAGAGTTTCTGGCTGGTATCGAATGCGACGGGGCCACTTATCATAGCGGCTTCTCAGTCCGCGACAGAGACAGGATTCGGCAAGAGATTCTGGAGTCGCTCGGCTGGCGGGGCCGAATCCATCGCATCTGGTCGACGGATTGGTTCTACAACCCGCGCAGGGAAATCGAGCGGCTGAGAGGATTCCTCGAGGACCGTCGCCGCATATCGGCGATGGAGGGACCGGCGGATTGGGAGGAGGAAGAAGAGATCGACGAGGAAGCCCCCGTTGAACCCGTACAGGCTGCGGTCGCCGAGCTGGTGGCGGAGCTTGCCGAGTCTGCCGGAAGCGACGACTTGTTCGTGGAAGTCGGAGACCGCGTCACGTATTGCCCCGTCGACGATTCGGCGGATCGCCACAGCATCCTGATTGTCGACAGCGAAAGCAATGTAAAGATGGGGCTGGTGAACGAGAATGCTCCGCTTGCCCAAGCTCTGCTCGGACTTGCTCCCGGGGACGAGGGCGTGTTGGATATCTCGGGCCAGAGATCTCGTCGGATTCGGGTCATCAAAGTTCAGCGACAGGAGGAGCTTTTGCCTTAAATTGAGGATGATACGGCAATCGAGGACCAAATGAAAAATGGCCCAGATACTTTGGCGACCATTTCTATGTCTACTGTCTGAGCCTGCCAGACGGTTACTCACTCTTTGGTATAAGGCCTGGGTTCGCTGAGGGGCTTAGATTTTCCACACATTAACTCAACGGATTGTCTGACCCCGGGCCTTTTCTGTGGCTGCAAATCGGCCTTGAGCCTTGGACCCGTTTACTGCCCCGACACGCTTTATCGTCGCGTTAATACGCGGCACAGGCATGTGCCGCCATTGCTCGATAGTCAATTTAATCTTTTTAAATACAATGATTTACTTGTTTACCCCTCAGCATTTCAGATGCGTACATGCCGGCAGTCATCGAGTCCTGTCAGCGTACCAGGCTGATAATGTCACCGCTTGTTGACTTGCTGCCGGAAGCTGGGGAACAATCCATTGCCATGGTCCAGATGCATGGCAGTCTCAGGGCGGCTGTGTCTTGCTGCGGTGCCGGCGGTGTCCGGCGCATGAATCACGATGAAGGGGGAACTTCCGATGGATACACAACAGGCCGGTGCCGCCGGCAAGAGCAACGGCAGCCGCCGTGGGATCGAGGTATTTCGTGCCGCCGATGGCGAGCCGCTGAGCGAAACACAGATGCCGATGGAAGGCATCGATGAAAGCGTCATGGCAGGTTTCGCCAAGTTGATGGAGGCCGGCGGTGCCGAGGCCGGTGGCGAAGTGGTGCGCTGCCTGTTCAGGGAGCCGCAGGACGATGGCCTCAGCCTCTGTTATGCCTGGTTCAAGAGTGGCTTTATCCTGCCGCGTCACTCCCACGATGCGGACTGCGTGTACTACATCATTGGCGGTGAGCTGAAACTGGGTAACCAGGTGCTGCGCAAGGGGGATGGCTTTTTCGTACCCTGTGACGCGCCCTACAGCTACCAGGCAGGCCCGGAAGGCGTGGAAGTCCTGGAGTTCCGCAACGCCGCCCGGTTCAATATCCTGTTCAAGAACAACGACGAGGCGCACTGGGAGCGCATGGCGGAGTCCTTCCGCAGCAATGCACCGAAGTGGCAGACCGAGACCGTCCCGCCCTCGGACCGTTGAGCGACGATCCGCCGTCACATGGCACAGGAGGTGTCGCGTCTGGCCTCGCCTGACCTGAACCAGGCTTTGCCGGGCCGGGCCATTGCTCCGTGCACAATCGGCGAAGTCAGGCTATTTTTTCATGGGTCTTCCGTTTTACAGGCATCAAGGCATGAAAAAAGTCCCGTTCCCGCTTTTGCCTCCCCTGGCGCTGACAGTCTTCGGGGTGCTGGCCGGCTGCGCCGCGCCGGGCAACAAGCCACTGGTTCAGCCGGGCACGGAGGTGGGGGTGATTGAAGTCCGCAACGCCGTCGACCGGGCCATTGTCGACCTGCGCATCGGGCGCTGTGGAGACACCCTTGGCTTTGGTTCGGACTACGGTTACGACCGCCTCGAGGGCCGCCGAATCGAGCCCGGCCAGGCGTTGCGCTTCGACGCTTCCTACGGTTGCTACAACGTCTCGGCCCTGAGCGGCAGCAACTCGTTCTTTGGTACCAGTCGCGAGCACTTTGGCACCGTGGTGGTGAATGAGAGCAACGTGGGGATCGGCGTCTGGACGGTGCGCTGAGTACGTCCGCCGGGACAATGGCCCACCCGGGGTGGGCCGACGCGCGAGGCCTGGATGGTCTCAGGCAAACTGGTTCATGGTGTTCAGGGCACCACCGGCCTTCAGTGCCGCCTCCCCGGCGAAGTACTCCTTGTGGTCGTCGCCGATGTTACTGCCGGCCATATCCTGGTGCCTGACCGCGGCGATGCCCTCGCGGATCTCGCGTCGCTGCACTTCCCGGACATAGGCCAGCATGCCATCCTCACCGAAGTAGCCCCGTGCCAGGGAGTCCGTGGACAGGGCCGCGGTGTGATAGGTGGGCAGGGTGATCAGGTGGTGGAACACCCCCGCCCGCAGCGAGGCCTCGCGCTGGAAGGCGCGGATGCGGGCATCCGCCTCGCGGGCGAGATCGGTATCGTCGTAGTCCTCGCTCATCAGGCGCGCGGCGTCGTAGCCCGCGACATCACGGCCCTCGGCGTGCCAATCCTCAAGGACCTGCTGACGAAAGTTCAGCGTCCAGTTGAACGACGGGCTGTTGTTGTAGACCAGCCTGGCACCGGGCACGACCTCGCGGATGCGTGCCATCAGTTGCGCAATCTGCTCCACATGGGGCTTCTCTGTTTCGATCCAGAGCAGATCCGCACCGTGCTGCAGGCTGGTGATGCAGTCCAGGACCACGCGCTCCTCACCGCTGCCGGGGCGAAACTGGAACAGGCCCGAGGGCAGGCGCCGCGGGCGTACCAGGGCGTCACCCTGGCGGATCACCACGTCGCCATTGGCAATATCCGCCGCGCTGTGGATCACCTCGCCATCGAGAAAACTATTGTAGCGATCCCCGAGATCACCCGGTTCCCGGGTCACCGCGATCTGCCGGGTGAGGCTGGCGCCGAGTGAGTCGGTGCGGGCCACGATCACGCCGTCCTCGACCCCCAGCTCCAGAAACGCGTAGCGCACCGCCCGGATTCGCGCCAGGAACTCCTCATGGGGCACGGTGACCTTGCCGTCCTGGTGACCGCACTGTTTCTCATCGGAGACTTGGTTCTCGATCTGGATGCAGCAGGCGCCGGCCTCGATCATTTTTCTGGCCAGCAGATAGGTGGCCTCGGCGTTGCCAAAGCCGGCGTCGATGTCGGCAATGATCGGCACCACATGAGTCTCGAAGCCATCGATACGCTGCTCCACGGCGCGGGCGGCGATCTCGTCACCCCGGCTCCGGGCGCTGTCGAGTTCGCGGAACAACTGGTTCAGCTCACGGGCATCCGCCTGGCGCAGGAAGGTGTACAGCTCCTCGATCAGTGCCGGTACCGCAGTCTTCTCGTGCATTGACTGGTCTGGCAGTGGCCCGAAGGATGAGCGCATCGCCGCGATCATCCAGCCCGAAAGGTACAGGTAACGGCCGCGGGTGCTGCCGAAGTGGCGCTTGATTGCCAACAGCTTCTGCTGGCCAATGAAGCCGTGCCAGCAGCCCAGGGACTGGGTGTACTGCGTCGGGTCGGCATCATAGGCGGCCATGTCGCGGCGCATGATGGCGGCGGTGTGGCGGGCGATGTCCAGTCCGGTGCGAAACCGGTTCTGCAGGCGCATGCGCGCGGCGGACTCGGGATTGATGGCCTGCCAGGTCGGGCCGTGGTCGGCGACCAGGCGGGCAGTGTGGCTGACTTCCTGTTTGTACTGTGGCATGGCGAATTCCCTGAAGGCGAGTGGTTGTTGAGTCATTGCCGGGCCAGGCTGGACAAACTGTAGGGCGGCGATCATGATTTTTGAAATCAATGTTTTTGATCTTCGCTATTCACGGGATGAATTAACAATGAACATCGAGCGTGTCGACCTGAATCTGCTGGTGTATCTGGATGTGCTGTTGCGCGAGCGCAACGTGACCCGGGCGGCCGAGTCCATTGGTCTCAGCCAGCCCGCGATGAGCAACGGCCTGCGTCGCCTGCGCGAGCTGTTCAACGACCCCCTGCTGGTGCGCACCAGCGAGGGTATGACGCCGACGGAGAAGGCGCGGCAGCTGCAGCCGCTGGTGGGCGATGCCCTGCAGACGCTGCAGCGCGCCCTGCAGACCAGCGCCGGATTCGAGCCCGCGGAGGCCAGCCGCGTGTTCCGCATCATGGTCAGTGACTACACCGAGGCCACCCTGATTCCGGCGCTGCTCGCGCAGTTGCACCGGGAGGCGCCGGGCATCGTGCTCGACATCCTGGCCCCCAGCGACATGAGCTTCGAGGATGTGGAGCGGGGCAAGGTCGACATGGTGATCAACCGCTTCGACAGCCTGCCGCAGTCCTTCCACCAGGTGACCCTGTGGCGTGACACCTACGCCTGTGTACTGGGTCGCGACAACCCGGTGCTGGGGGATTTCAATTTTGAAACCTACCTGGCAGCGGATCACGTCTGGGTCAGCAAGACCGGCTGGGGCGCGGGCATGGGGATCCATCCCGGTGACGCCAATCGCCTGGGCTGGGTGGATACGGCCCTGAAACAGCTCGGCCGCAGCCGCAACATCAAGATCTTTACCCGGCACTACCTCTCGGCGATGTTGCTGGCGCGGCAGCGCAACCTGATCGTCACGGTGCCCAGCAAGGCCGCGCGCGTGGTGGCCAGCGAGGCCGACGTGGTGGTGCGGCCTCCGCCGTTTCCGATTCCCGCCATCGAGCTGAAGATGGCCTGGTCCCCGATCCTGCAACACAACCCGGCTCATCGCTGGATGCGACGGGTGCTCACCGAGCTGGCCAGTGAGATCGACCGGTGCAGCCGCGAGGAGGGCGCAGCCATTTGTTAGCCTGCGCCCGGCGGGGACACATCCCTGTGCCGACGATTAACCCGGCAATGTTCATCGCCGGGTTAATCGCCACCGTGCCGTTGCCATGCGGGGATATTCATTGGGTGAATGTTGGGAATAAAAAGCATTGCTTTGTCTGATGCGGAACATGCTGGCTAACATGCCTCCAACCCGACCGGATCGGGCCCGAGTGTCAACGTGAGAAGGAAAACCGTCATGGCATCACTGCTTGTTGAGAGGCCCCGCCTCGTCGCCTACATCGATATCGCCGGCCTGCAGGTCCATCCCCGCCTGCAGCATTTCGTGGAGCAGGAGCTGCTGCCGGGCAGTGGTGTGGGCGCGGACCAGTTCTGGTGGGGCCTGCAGCGGCTGGTGGCGCAGTTCGCCCCGGAAAACCGGCGCCTGCTGCGGCAGCGCGAGGTGTTGCAGCAGCGCATTGACGAGTGGCACCTGGGGCATCGGGGTCGCCACCATGACCAGGACGCTTACGTCGCCTTTCTGCGCGAGATCGGTTATCTGTTGCCGGAGGGTGAGGACTTCTGCATCGGCACCGACGACGTGGACGACGAGATTGCCTTGCAGGCCGGCCCGCAACTGGTGGTGCCGGTCATGAACGCGCGCTTTGCCCTGAATGCCGCCAATGCACGCTGGGGCAGCCTGTACGATGCACTCTATGGCAGTGATGCCATTCCTGAAGACGATGGCGGGGGGCGTGAAGGCCCCTACAACCCGGTGCGCGGTGCCCGGGTGATCGCCCGGGGGCGCGCCTTTCTCGACGCGCACTTCCCTCTCGCCACGGCCAGTCACGCCGATACCGTCGCCTACCGGGTTCGCGATGGCCAACTGGTGGCGACCCTGGCCGACGGCACTGACACCGCGCTGGTGGCGCCCGCCCAGTTCCGCGGCTACCGCGGTGAGGTAGAGGCCCCCGAGGTGCTGTTGCTGCGCAATCCCGGCCACAATCCCGGTTGCGAGGGCGGGCTGCATGTCGAGCTGCTCATCGATCGCGGCCATCCGGTGGGGGCGACGGATGCCGCGGGCATCTGCGATATCCAGCTCGAGGCGGCGCTGACGACAATCATGGACTGCGAGGACTCCGTCGCCGCCGTCGATGCCGAGGACAAGGTCCAGGTCTACCGCCACTGGTTGGGTCTGATGCAGGGGTCCCTGAAGGAGGCCATCCACAAGGGCAGCACCACTTTCGTACGCAGTCTCAACCCGGATCGCCACTATCGCGGTGCGGATGGCGCGGAGCTGACACTGCCCGGGCGCAGCCTGCTGTTCGTGCGCAACGTCGGCCTGCTGATGACCACGCCGGCGGTGCTGGACGAGCATGGCGCGGAAATCCCCGAGGGTATTCTCGATGGCCTGGTCACTGCCGCGGCTGCCCTGCACGACCTGCGCGGGGACGGCCGCCTGCGCAATTCGCGGCGTGGCAGTGTCTACATCGTCAAGCCCAAACTGCATGGCCCCGAGGAAGTGGCCTTCAGCAATGCCCTGTTCGATCGTATCGAGGACGTGCTGGGCCTGCGTCGCCACACTCTCAAGATGGGCATCATGGATGAGGAGCGACGCACCTCGGCCAATCTCAAGGCCTGTATTCGTGCGGCGAAAGATCGCGTGGTGTTCATCAATACCGGCTTTCTCGATCGCACCGGTGATGAGATCCACACGGCGATGGAGGCGGGGGCCTTTCTGCCCAAGGCGGAACTCAAGACACAGCCCTGGCTGGCGGCGTATGAGCGCCGCAATGTGGCCATCGGGCTGGCCTGTGGCCTGGCCGGGCGCGCTCAGATCGGCAAGGGCATGTGGCCGGTGCCGGATCACATGGCCGCCATGCTCGAAGCCAAGATTGCGCATCCGCGCGCTGGTGCCAGTACCGCCTGGGTGCCGTCTCCGACGGCCGCGGTGCTGCACGCCCTGCACTACCATGCGGTGGACGTGGCCACAGTCCAGGCGCTGGCGGACACTGCCCAGAGTGCACCGCTGGAAACGATGTTGAGTCTGCCCCTGTTGGGAGAGCGCCACCTCGACGAGGCGGAAATCCAGCGCGAACTTGAAAACAATATTCAGGGCATTCTTGGCTATGTGGTGCGCTGGGTGGAGCAGGGCATCGGTTGCTCCAAGGTGCCGGACATCGACGACGTCGGGTTGATGGAGGATCGCGCCACCCTGCGCATCTCCAGCCAGCACCTGGCCAACTGGCTGCACCACGGTCTCTGCACCGAGGCTCAGATCATGGCGACCCTGGAACGCATGGCCGCGGTGGTGGACCGGCAAAATGCCGGGGATCCGGACTATCAGCCGATGGGCCCCGCATACCTGCAAAGCCTGGCGTTCTGTGCAGCGCGGGACCTGATCCTGCAGGGCAGGGAGCAGCCCAACGGCTATACCGAGCCGCTGCTGCACGCCTGGCGAACGCGGGCCAAGTGGGAGCAGGGGCAGGCACGCCACCGCCCGGGCGCACGCGCCGGTTGACGGCCGCGTGAAAATCGGGATTGATAGCGCACGCGCGCGCTGTGGCACTCCCGTCCGGCGGGCTGCGCAGTCCGCCGGTGGTTGCACCGGATGGCACTCACCAGGACAGGACCAATGAGCGCAACGCCATCACTCTGGGTACTCGGGCATTGCATCCGCCCACTCGATACCGATGACAGCTACGGCATGATCGAGGTCACCTCGCCACCCGGGGTTCCCGGGCCACCGCCCCATTACCACAAGCGCGAGAACGAGTTCTTCTTTGTGATCAAGGGTAGCCTGGATGTGATGGCCAATGGTGAGTGGCGTCGCTGCGATGCCGGGCAGTTCGTCGATCTTCCTCCCGGAACGATCCACACCTTCATCAACAACACCACGACGGATGTCGTCTGGGTGACCGGCTGGCGGCCCAAGGGCTTCGAGCGTTTCTTCACCGAGTTCGGTATTCCCGCCTCCCGTGCCGACGCACGCGAGGCGTCCGTCTCTGGTCCGGTGGTACAGGCCGCGGTGAGCCAGGTGGAGGCCTACGGCATGTTTGTGGCGGCGAGTCACGACACCGGCGGTTGATCTGCGCAGGCCATAGGACACGGGGGATTTTCCCTCAGGCACGCAGAGGACGTGTGCATGCTCAATGACCACGCCGGTACACCTGCCGGCGATGGCCGACCATGACCACCGTGACGATCAATTCGTTGTCACTGATCTCGTAGAGGATCCGGTACACACCCTGGCGAACCCGGTAGCGCTCACGTCCCGAAAGCTTCTCGCAGCCGGGAGGGCGTGGCTGTTCCCGCAGTGCTTCGATGCGCTGAAGGATGCGGGTCACATCCTTCCCGGGTATGGCGCGGAGATCCCTCGCGACGGACTGCTTGATGACGAGTTTATAGCTTGCCATGGGCCTTGAGGTCGTCGAGCAGGGCCTCATAGGTCATTGATGGCTCCGCGACACGCGCTTCGAATGCTGCAAGGTCTTCCTGATCCTCCGCCAGTGCAGCACGTACCGCGTCATTGACGATCTCGGAAACGCTGCGGTGACTGTGCGCGGCCTTCAGCCGCAGAGCGGTATGGATCTGCGGGTCGAAGTAGATGGTTGTGCGTTTCGGCATTTCGCTCATGGTCACTCCAGGATCGCGCCAGTGCCCGGTATGCCGGCATCGTGGCGTCATAACGTCATAATGTCAAGATGCCATATCGCCATGCGTCAGTGGTGCATCGGCGCTGCCGGCGACCCACCTCTGTGTTAGGGTGCCGTGGTGACCCAGACCCGAGGCAGCCCGATGCCAGGTTCCGACACGCTTCAGCCGCGCCTGCAATACCTGCTGGACTGCTATTACCACCAGAGCTGGGCCCACGAGGTGGGCAGCCAGGATGAAACCCGCTTGTGGCGTCATTTCCTGAAGGAAGAGGGCGGCAAGGGCGACCCGGTATTGCGCGCCGAGGTGGACGCACTGCTTGCGGCCGGCCCCGAGGCGGCCCATCGTCGACTGCTCGAAGCCGATTGTGCCGGTCGCCACTGGGCCGGCCCTGAAGACGCTGTTGCCTGGTTGCGGCAGCTGGCGGCCTTTCTGCGCTGATTCGCCCGGCCGCGTTGATTCACTCCGTGCCCCTTGACTCTGGAGTTAACTCCAGGGTTTATCCTGCCCCCATGATGCAATGACTCGGCAGCCTGTGGCGCGCCGGTCATCCGATTCGGGGAGGGTTGCATGAAGATCGGAGAATTGTCGCGACGGCATGACCTGAGCGCGGATGCGGTGCGCTTTTACGAGAAACAGGGCCTGCTCAGCCCAGGCGCGCGCAGTGCCGCGGGTTACCGTCTCTACAGCCAGGCCGACAGCCTGCGCCTGGCCTTTATCCTGCGCGCGAAGGCAGTAGGTTTCAGTCTGCAGGAAATCCGTGAACTGCTCGCCATCGAAGACAACAAGTCCCGCTGGCAGTGCGCCGACGTCAAGGACCGGGTGCAGGAAAAATTACAGCACATCGAGCGACAGATGGCCGAGCTGCAACAGTTCCAGCACGCCCTGAGGCAACTGGATGAAGCCTGCTGCGGCGGCCCGATCAGCGCTACCGAGTGCTCCATCCTTGCCGCGCTGGAACAGGGGGGCGCGGTGGTGGAAGAGGTCCATGGTCCTGACGGGGGGCGGCGTCATGGCTGAGTTCGCGTTGAACTTCATGCAGCTGTTCGTCCTCTCCGCCCCCTGGCTGCTGGTCGGTCTGCTGGTGGCCGCGGTGATGAAGGCCTGGATTCCCATGGACTGGCTGCAGCGACAGCTGGGTGGTACCGGTGTCGGGCCGGTGATCAAGGGCGCCCTGCTGGGGGCGCCACTGCCCCTGTGCAGCTGTGGTGTCATCCCTGCGGCCATGCAACTGCGCCGTGGCGGTGCCTCCCGCGGCGCCACGGTGGCCTTTCTCAGCGCCACACCCGAGACCGGTGTGGACTCGATTTCCGTCTCATACGTTCTGCTGGGCCCACTGATGGCGGTGGTGCGGCCACTGGCAGCAGTGCTCAGTGCCATCAGCGCAGGCCTGCTGGTGGGACGGGCGACGACGGACGACGTTGCAGTAGCACCCGCCAGGGCCTGTTGCTCCGGTACGCACTCCACAACGACCCGTACTGTGGTCGGCGTTACCAGGCCCGGCCTGCTGCTCCAGGCGCGGGAGGCGCTGACCTACAGTACGGGCCGTCTGCTCGGTGATTTCTATTTGTGGCTGCTGATCGGGCTGTTCTTCGCCGCCCTGGTGCAGACCCTGGTGCCGGTGGACTACCTGGCGCAGTACGGCGGCAGCCTGTGGACCATGCTGCTGATGGTACTGATCTCGGTGCCGATGTATGTCTGCGCCACCGCGTCGACACCCATTGCCGCGGCCTTGATGATGGTGGGGATATCCCCGGGTGCCGCCCTGGTGTTCATGCAGGCGGGCCCGGCCACCAACATCGCCACCATCGCCGTGGTCCTGCGCGAGTTGGGTGGCCGCGCCCTGGCCGCCTACCTGTTCGGGGTGATCGTGATGTCGGTGTTCTTCGGTTGGCTGCTGGACCGGGGGCTGGCGTATTTCGATATCTCCGTCACCAGCGCCATGACCCATGCGCACTCGGTACTGCCGAGCTGGCTGGAGCAGGCCGCGGCCCTGTTGCTGGCGGTGCTCATCCTGCGTGTTGCCCTGCGCCAGTGGTGGCAGCGCGGGGAGCGCCGGTCATCGCCGGCGCGGGGCGTGTAGCCGGATCCGCGGGTTGGCGGGGCAGGCCCCCTCCGGTTTATCCCGGCGAAACAGCCGAGACTGTCACCGGAATACCGTTCAGCACGCACGTGCCCGACAGCGGGTCCAGCGCCAGTTCGTCGGTGAGGGCGTTGGCGTTGGCGCCGGGCTGGCGGCTGCTGGCGGTACCGAGGCGGGTGCCGGTGCCCGAGTGGCCAAAGCCATGGGGCAGGCTGGCCACGCCGGGCATGATGTCTTCAGTGAGCTCCACGGGTACCCGCACTGTGCCCACCCGGGAGCTGAGGCTGACGATGTCCCCGGCGTTGATGCCATGCGCTGCCGCATCCACCGGATGCATCAACAGCACACAGCGTGGCCGCCCCTTGGCCAGTTGCGGCAGGTTGTGCAGCCAGGAGTTCATGTTGCGCGGCTGGCGCCGGCCAATCAGTCGCAGGGGCTGGCTGGCACCGTCGTGTGCAAGTTCTGCCTCCAGCCGGGGCAGGTCCGCCATCAGGTAGGGGTGGGCGAGCTGGATGCAGCCGTCTTCGGTGCGCAGGATCTCCAGCAGCCGTGGCTGCAGCGGCCCCAGGTCCACCGGGCCGTTGGCGGCGCGCAGGCGCGCCAGGGACAGGCCCTCGCGCCCTGCGTCAAAGCCGTCGCCGTAGGGGCCACCGCGCAGCATTAGGTCCACCAGGCGCAGGGGCCCCGGTTCCGGTCCCAGTTGTGCCAGCACTGTTTCCACATCCTGGCCATGGGCCGGTGAGCCGGGGCGGGCCAGGGTGCGTTGCGCCTGCTGGCGCAGCAGTGCCGCGTCCAGGGTTGCGGCATCGCCGCCGTTCAGTCTCGCCGCCAGCTCCAGCAGGATGCGCCACTGGGGCATGCCGGCGGGATCCGGAGCCAGCACGGCGGGGGACCAGCGTGCGAAGTTGTGCACCGTGGTGCCCGCGGCCAGGGCGTCCACGGTCTCGCACTCCAGCAGGCTCAGGGGCGGCAGGATCAGGTCCGCGTGGCGGGTGGTCTCGTTCAGGTAGATGTCGATGCACAACATGAAATCGAGTTGGCCCAGGGCGTGGTCCAGGCGCTCGCCATTGGGGCAGGACAGCACCGGGTTGCCGGCCAGGGTGATCAGGGCGCGCACGCGGCGCTCTCCGGCGGCGTCGATTTCCTCGGCCAGGGCGGCGGCGGGCAGCTGGCCGTCGATTTCCGGCAGACCACGCACCGCCGAATGCCAGCGTCCCGTCTCCATCCCGGGCAATGGCTTGCCGCCTTCCAGTTCACCGCCATGGGGGCGGGGAAACATCATCCCGCCCTCGCTATCCAGGTGCCCGGTGAGGATGCCCAGCACGTCCACCAGGGCGCTGGCCAGGGTGCCGAAGGGGGTGGTACAGGTGCCGATGCGGCCATAGCAGCAGGCGCGCCCGGCGTCGGCGAATTCCCGTGCCAGGCGTCGTGTCGTGGCCGCGTCGACACCGGTGGCGCTGGCCACGGCCTCGGGTGTGAACGGCGCCAGCGCGGCCGCCAGGGTGTCGAAACCCGCCACCCGTCCGGCCAGGTGGCCCCAGCGCACCAGGCCTTCATCGATCACCACCTGCGCCATCGCCGCGAGCAGCAGTGCATCCGTGCCCGGGCGGATGAAATGGTGCTCGTCGGCCACCGCCGCCGTTTCCGAGCGGCGCGGGTCGAAGACCACGATGCGGCCGCCGCGTTGCTGAATGGCCCGCAGGCGGCGCTTGATGTCGGGCGCGGACATCAGGCTGCCCTGGGACACCAGCGGGTTGCCCCCCAGGCACAGGAAGTAGTCGCAGCGATCGATGTCGGGCACCGGTAACAGGGTATTGCGTCCGTACAGCGCTCGCGAGCTGACCATCTTGGGAAAGTGGTCCAGCGTCGCGGCGGTGAACACGTGGGTGGTCATCAGCGCGCGCATGAAGTGGGTGGAGTAGAGCATGGCACCCACGTCGAAGCCGGTGGGGTTGCCGATGTATACCCCCAGCGCTTCGTGCCCGTGTTGTTCGCGCACCGCCAGCAGGTGCGATACCGCGGTGTCCAGCGCCGTGTCCCAGTCGATTTCCTCCCAACTGCCGTCGGCGCATTTGCGCAGCGGTCGCCGCAGCCGCTCCGGATCGTGGTAGACCCCCAGCATCGCCTGGGACTTGGCGCAGACAAAACCCTGGCTGCGGCTGTCTTCGTCGTCGCCCTCCACCCGCAGGATCTGCTTCGCGGCCGGGTCCACCTGGATGCGCAGGCCGCAACTGGCCTCGCAGATGGAGCAGCTGCGTTTGATCCAGGTGGGGGAGGGAAGGGTATCGGGGGCTGGGGTCATCATCGGGCTCGTTATGGTTATGGCTATGGTGTGGTATCCGGCCTGTTGCCGGGCATTATTCATACGCTGTTTGGATTGGGGGCTCAAGTGAAATGCCGGGCGCCGGGATAATGGCCTGTACCCGGGGCATGGCGATAAGCAGTTTTTTGGGACATTCGTCCTGCTATGCTGTTTGCGACGGAATACCCCCGTTGCTTCTTCGAGGGAGTGGAGCGTGTCCAGACTACTGACCGAGCAGGATGTGTTTCCCTGGGCCGAACGCGTGCTGGGTGGGCGCATCACCGCGTCGCAACGCCAGGGCGGGCGAGAATCCGGCGGACGCCCTGGCTGGTTCGTGCGGGTGCAGTGCACGGACGGCGAAAAACCCTATTACATCCGTGGCGATCGCGGTGGCGATTTCGGCTATATCCAGGAGTACGGCCTGCAGCGTGAAGTGGGCGTGCTGCGGCTCCTGCACGAAGAAGGCATTCCCGTGCCCGAGGTCATTGCCACCTCGGCATCGCCCAATGCCGCCATTCTCGAATTCATCCCCGGAATCGGTGATTTTACCCTGATCGAAAGCGTGGAAGAGCGCGATCAGGTGGCTCGGGATTTCGCCCGGGTCATGGCACGCTGGCATGCGATCCCGGCTGAGAAGTTCGCAGAGATCGGCATCCCCGTCCCCGCGGACCGGCAGGAACTGGTGGTGCGGGATCTGGAAGTCTGGGAGCGGGGGCACTTTCCCCTGATCACGGAACCCGTACCGCTGGTGACCTTTGCCTGTCGCTGGCTGCGCCGGAATATCCCGCAGATGCCCGAGCGCCTGGTGCTGGTACAGGGTGACACGGGCCCCGGTCAGTTCCTGTTTGCCGACGGCAGGGTGCAGTCCGTGGTGGACTGGGAGCTTGCCGCCCTGGGTGACCCGATGCGCGAGCTGGCGCACATCCGCACCCGGGACGTCTGGTACCCCACGGGCAATCTGCCGTCATGGTTCCAGTACTACAGCGAATTCAGTGGGGTGCCATTGGATGAGGCGCGGATCCACTACTATAGCGTGATCGCGATGCTGACCACGGCCCTGGCTCTGGCGCCAGTGGTACAGAAGCTCAACCCGCGGGACGAGCATGCGGAGTGGATTGCCCAGGATATCTGGTCGAAGCGTGCCACCATGGAGGCTCTGGCCGAGGCGGTGGGTGTGCCGCTGGCATCCATCGAGCTGCCGGTGGCGGATACGGCGGAGGTGTCGCGATTGTTTGATGCGCTGCAGGACAATCTGGCTGGTGAGCAGCTGCCAGCTATCGAGGATGGTTTTTTGCAGCACCGCATGCGCATGACCCTGCGGCTGGTATCGCATCTGCGCAATATCGCGGAAATCGGGCCCGCCATCGAGGATCTGGAGCTCGACGACATGCGTTCGGTGCTGGGGCATCGGCCAGCCAGTGTGCGTGAGGGGCAGCATGCCATGGATGCACTGGTGCGCCGGGCGGATGCGGACATGGATACGGCATTGATCCAGTATTTTCACCGTCACGCCCAGCGCCAGGAAGCGCTGATGCAGGGCGGCATGGGGCGTGCCGCTAACGCGCTGGCTTCAGCGATTCGTTGAATTCCGGCGCTGTTTGGGCGGGGGTGATGCGGTCGCTGCTGTTTCACGCAGCGCACCGCGCAGCGCGCTCGCGCTCAGTCGCTCCTCGAACCCCCGGGGTTGGTCCAGCGCCATGCGGCGCAGGGCTTGTACTTCGCCTTCGGCCGGGCTGCCCCGCCAGCCTTGCAGCATCAGCCCGGCGAGTGCCAGCCGGCTGTGACTGGCTGTCTTCAGTTTCGCCAGTGCCGGCAGCAGCCGTTGCTCTGTCTCAGTGAATGCGGTGCCGAAGGGGAAGCGGGGCAACAACGCGTCACCCCGGGGTGATAGCCATTGGTGCAGGGATTCGGGTGTGTTGTGGCGGGCGTATTCAGGCAGACGGTAATCGGCGGGCAGCTTGCCGGCGGTCTTCGCTTCCCGTTCCAGTTCACCCTGAAAGCGGCTGTCGGCAATCTCCAAAAGGGCGGCGACGGTGTCGGCATCGCTCTTGCCGCGCAGGTCCGCGATACCGTATTCGGTCACGACGATGTCGCGCATGTGCCGCGGTACCGTCACGTGCCCGTACTGCCAGCGTAGGTTGGATTGCAGTCCAGTATTACTCTGGCGAGTGGATGGCAGTGTGATCACCGCACGCGCACCGTCAAGGGCAAAGGCCTGCTCAACGAAGTTGAACTGCCCGCCGACGCCGCTGACGACGCGGCCATCCTCGGTTCCATCCGAGACGACGGCTCCCAGCAATGTAACCATCATGGCAGAGTTCACGAAACGTGCATCGCTGCGCTTCTGCGCTTCGTCACCCCCGATGCTGCCGTAGAGTGCATTGGTGAAGGAAACCGGCATCATCGCGATCTGCGCGCGTTGCTCCTCGGGAAAAGCGTGCAATCTTGCATAGAAATCGTGGCTGTCCAGAAAAAAACCGGCGTGAATGGCGGCCCCCTGTTCTTGTCGGCGGATAATGCCCTGCTCGAACAGTGCCAGCATGCCGTCGACCAGCATTTCCGTGACGCCATACAGCCCGATCTGGAATGGTCCGCTTTCCTGAAAGCCCAGGAAAAAGGGGCAGCGTTCCCACAACGCTTCGGTTTTACCCTGCTGTCGCAGGATCAGTGCATTGGCGACTGCATCACCCACCTGGCCAATACCGATCTGCAAGGTGCCGCCATCAGGGATAAGGCGCGAAACATGCAGGCCGATGGCATGCTCACGTATCGAGACGGGCTGCTTGACTACGGAGAATAGTCCAAAGGGTTTGTGCGGTGTTTCCAGGATTGCCGCACATTCATCGCTGCTGATTTCCGCTGGCCCTGGCATGAAAGGAAGGTCGGCATGAACTTGCCCGACCAGCGTGAAATCAAGTGCGCCCGACCGACGCAGCTCCAAAAGGTCGGTGCTGATATCGGTATTGCACGACAGGCTTAGCCGATGTGCGTCGCTGGCCAGCAGTTGCAGAATCAGGTTGGGCTTCTGGGCCAGCAATACATCCAGTGCATGAGTGTAGTTGGCGGAGACGTAGTTTTGTTGCGCGGCATCGATTCCGAGCCAGTTTGGTGCCTGAAAAAAGAATTCGCTGACACTGATATTGTCAGGCAGGCGATCTTCTCGCAGCAGGCGGGCATATTCGATAGTTGGGTACGCGCCGAACAAGCGATCGAGTGCAGGCTCCATGAATCGTCGCTCGAGGTCTCCGGAGGGCCGTGGGCGCTCCAGTGTGAGGGCGGTAAAGATCTGCAGCTTGATCGTTGAGTCAACACAGGCACGTTGTACCAGTGCATTAACCAGTGTTACCGGTTTTCCAAGACCCAGTGGAAGGCCTGCGCGAAGATCCCGGCCAACGTGCTCGATAATCCAGTCGACTGCCTGTTCCGGGTCAGTGAAGTGTGCCGTCATGATAGTGTCCGCTGTCCGTGCATGTTCCGTGCACTCTGCCAAGGATGTGTCCTGCGACGCAATAGTCGAGCTGGTGGCGTACCCGGTTTTGCTTTGATCCGGTACACAGACTGCAGCGAGTATTGGCTGGGGCATCTCTGATTCATTCGGCAATGCCTCAGAGATCCGCCCTTAGGGGCCTGAGCGATCGCCGAATGCATCAGAAGTGTATTAGTTATTGGCGGTCTTTCGTTGCGATGGGTTCGGGCTTCTTTCTGATCGGCGGTTGCGATAGGCGCTTGGTGTCATACCGGTGCGCTTCTTGAACTGGCTGTAGAACGTGGACTGATTACTGAAGCCCGAGGACAGGGCGATGTCGAACAGTTTGCGGTCCCGGCTGCCCTCGTCGCTCAGCAGCCTGCGGGCCTCCTCCACCCGACAGGTATTGATCAACTCGTAGAAGCTGCTGCCACTGGCCATGTTGATCGTCTGGCTCAGCTCCTGGGGTTTGACTTCCAGAGCCTGGGCCAGGGTGGGCAAATCCAGCTCCGGGTTGAGATGGGGGCGCTCCCGCTCCAGCAGCTGCCCGAGCTGCTGCCAGATTTCGTCGATGCGCTCACGGCCGACACCGGATTTGTGGTACTTCGTGGTGTCGTCTGCGGCTTTGGTCAGGGTTTCGCCCGCAACTATGGCGAGCTCCTGCGTGGCCGCCAGTGCGGCACGGATCGAGGCAGTAAAGACCCGTGGCTGTCGCAGTCCGCCGAGGGCGATCAGATACACCACGATCAGCGTCGAACCAGCGTTGATCCAGACGCGAAGCCCGGCGTCGATTTGCTGCAGCAGGCGCAACAGGTCGAGGCTCAGCCCGAGCAGGTTCACCAGCACCATCAGCACAATGGTCCAGTGCAACCACCACAGATCGACATGTTCCGTCGTTGACAGAGTGCGCTCCAGGCGTTGCCGGTGGCGGCGCAGGGCCCGCAGTGCGAGCAGGCCGAAGACAACGAACGCCAGGCTGACGTAGACCGTCAGCGCGATGGTGCTGGGCATGCGTTGCAGATCGACAACTGCGTACTGCAGCCAGCCGTCTCGGCTCACCAGCCAGGCCCACCAGGCAATGGTCGGGAGCAGTGTCAGCAGCAACAGCAATTGTCGCGGCCGTAGCCGGAAAGCGGGGTCGGTCATTGCCCGCACATAAAGGTAGAGAGCCGGGGCCCCCATCAGACGAAATCCGAACGTCAGGCGGATCCACGCCGCCGGTGCCTCGCCGGGCGTGCTGTAGATGATGAACAGCCAGAACAGATGCAGAGCTTCGAAGCCGATGAACAGTGCCAGCAGTCGGTTGGCCAGGGCATTCTCGGAACGCAGCATCACGAGGAGGGCGCTCAACAGCAGGCCCTGCGATGCCCCGATCAACAGCACGTCATTGACTGCCAGCATGTCTGCCCGAAAAAAAGAGACTCTCCCGTTATGCGCGGGTGTCCGTCGTTATTTTGACCGTGCTGCGGCACGGCTGCCGTCGGGTCGTCGTGCCCGGCGCTCGATCTGTGAAACCGGAGAATACGCATTCCCCCGCAATGCGTAAAGCACCCCCATATGCCCGTGGTTATGGGCATTCTCCCTGGTTTTTTATCTCTCCCGATCGGAGTGGAGTCGCCTGCATGGTCTTCTGCATTGAGTTTGCGGGCGCTTCACGCATGATTGACGGCATCGCGCAGGACCGGCGAGCGGTACTCACCGTGGACGCATTCCGCGTGTTCCGGTTCAAGAATGCAAACGAGCTATCGTCAAAAAAACAGCATCTACCAGGGGGAGTGTGTATGTCAGCGATTCGTCGATTCGGGCCCGTCACCGCCGTGACCGGGGCCATTCTCTGTGCGACACCCGGGGCGATGGCCCAGGCGCCATCCTATCTGGAAGAAATCGTGGTGACCGCCCAGAAGCGGGCAGAGTCGCTGCAGGAGACACCGATCTCCCTGGTGGCCTTTGGTGCCGAGCGACTGGAAAAGCTGGGTATTACGGACATTGGTGATCTGCAGGGCAACGTGCCCAATCTGCAGTTGAGCCCACACCCCAACAGTGCCACGACACCGCGCATCTTCATCCGCGGGGTTGGCAATTTTGATGACCAGATTACCCAGGACCCCAGCGTCGCGGTCTACATGGATGGTGTCTATATTGCCCGCAATCAGGGTATGGGTATGGACGTCGCCGACATCGAGCGTATCGAGGTTCTGCGCGGCCCACAGGGCACCCTGTACGGGCGCAATGCCACTGGCGGGGCGATCAACTTCATTACCCGCGCACCGGAACTGGACACCCTGGCGTTCTCCCAGACGGTGGGTGTGGGCAACCGCGGCCATCGGCGCTCCCGCACCATGCTCAATGTACCGCTTGGAGACACGCTGGCCGCGCGTTTCTCTTACCTGATCAGCGAGCGTGATGGGTATGTCCGCAACAGCGGCAGTGGCGAAAGCCACTTTGGCAGCGAGGACCGCCAGGCCCTGCGCGCGGATTTTCGCTGGCAGCCCGCTGACGACTGGGATGTACGCTATGCCTACGACCGCTCACGGATTCAGGATACGCCATTCTTTCTCGCCTCGAACCAGCCGCTCGGCTCCAGTCTGAAACGGCCACGCCGCAGCGATCCGTCGGTGGATGACCTGCAGGCTCACGACGTTACCATCGACGGCCATCAACTCACGGTGTCCTGGGATGGTTCGGAAACACTGACGTTACGCTCCATCAGTGCCTATCGCGAGGTTGACAGCTTTCTTTACCAGGATTATCTCAGCGGCCTGTTCGGACCGTTTGCCTCGCTCATCACCGAGGACAACGTCAACCAGCGCCAGTGGAGCCAGGAGTTCCAGGCCCTGGGCAGTCTGATGGACAACCGTCTGGAGTACGTTGCCGGCGTCTACTTCGTGCGCGACAGTGGTAATACCCGGATTATCAATGTGCTGCCGGATCCTGGCGTCGTTATCCAGGCCAATGCCAGCATCGTCAACCGCGCCTATGCCGTCTACGCCCAGGGCACCTACATCCCCAACCTGCTGGAGGATCGCCTCAGCGTCACGGTGGGAGGTCGCTGGAGCCGTGATCAGCGCCGCGCCACCCTGGAAGACTTTCTGGTCAGCAATGGCGGCCTGGTACCCACCGCCGGGCCCGGGCGGGGTTCCCTCAGCTTCAACGACTTCAGCCCCAGCCTGACCCTCGAGTACCAGCTCGAAGAGTCCGTTAATCTCTATGCCAAGGTCGCCACCGGCTACAAGTCCGGGGGGTTCAATGTGCGTGCTTCCAGCATCGAAAGCTTCCAGCAGGGTTTTGAGGAGGAGAGTCTCATCTCCTACGAGGCGGGCATCAAGTCGGAGTGGCTGGAAAATCGCCTGCGCGTCAACGCGGCGGTGTTTCGCGCCGACTACGATGATATCCAGCTGAACACCCAGTCGGATCTCACCGACCCGACTATCGCCGATATCCTCAATGCGGGGGAGGCGACGATTCAGGGGGCTGAACTGGAGCTGACCGCGGTACCGGTACCGCGATTGCAGCTGGGCCTGAGCTATGCGTATCTCAGTGCCCGCTATGATCGCATCACCGATGTCACGGGCAGCAATGTGACCGACCAGTACACCTTCGTCAACGCACCACGGCACAGCGTTTTCGTTGATCTGGATTACGACATTGCCAGTCTGACGTTCGGCGATCTCAGCCTGAACGTCAACTATGGCTGGCAGGACAGAAAGGCGATCACCTCCAGCACGGCACAAGGCCGGTTCACGATACCGAACTACGGCTTGCTCAATGCACGCCTGACCCTGTCGGAGATCACTGGCCTGCCCGCAGGCAGCCTGCGTGTGTCACTCTGGGGCAAGAATCTGGAGAACAAGACCTACGCCTTCCTGCACGCGCCGTTGTTCGGGGGTATGCGGGCCTATGGTGAGCCGCGCACCTATGGTGTGGACATCACGTACGATTACTGAACAGCGTAATTGTGGCGGTTGTGCTTCCAGGCCGGGACTGACATGGAGTAAGCGTGATGTGCAAGCTGAATGGCTGGGTTTTTCTTGTTGCACTTTGTGCGACGTCGTTCGCTTCCGCCGGGAACCCCGTGGATTCCCCCTGGGCGGGCAGGGAGTATCCGCAACGCCTGCTCTGGGGGGATACCCATGTGCATTCCTCCTACTCACTGGATGCCAACCTGTTCGGGCTGGTGGGTTTTTCCCCGCGGGATGCGTACCGCTTCGCGCGGGGGGAGACACTGACCCTCGGCAATGGCCTGCAGGCGCGCATCAACCGACCGCTGGATTTTCTGGTAGTGGCGGATCACGCCGAATACCTCGGGGTGATGCCGCTGGTGCGCGAGGGTGCCCCGTCGTTGATGACCAGCGCCGTGGCCCAACGCTGGCGGCGCATGCTGCATGGCGAAGGGGACCCCACCGCGGCGATGGTCGAAATTGGTGAATCCTACGAACGCGGCGAGGCCCTGGTCGAACTGCCGGAAGACCTGGACTCGCCCTGGAAGGCCATTGGTCGCATTGCCGATGAGGAAAACCGCCCCGGGGTGTTCACCGCATTCATTGGCTTCGAGTGGAGCGCGATGCCCGGGGGCGATAACCTGCACCGCGTCGTGATGTTCCGCGATGGCGGCGACAAGACCTCCCAGGTCGAGGCCTTCTCGGCGTTCGACAGCTCCGACCCGCGCAAGCTCTGGCGCTATCTGGAGGACTATGAGGCGAAG
>JBJHBY010000005.1:0-36556 GCA_050485745.1 Gammaproteobacteria bacterium
TTCGGCGGCAACGCCATGGTCGCGGACGAGCTCACCGCCAGCGTCGCCCGCGACGTCGTGCTGATGAAGCTGGTCGGGATGAACCCGGTGGTGGTGCACGGTGGCGGGCCGCAGATCAATGACCTGCTGGCCAAGCTCAACATCGAATCCCGCTTCGTCAGCGGCATGCGCGTGACCGACAGCGCCACCATGGACGTGGTAGAGATGGTGCTCGGCGGCAGCGTCAACAAATCCCTGGTCACCCTGCTCAACCGCAGCGGCGGCAAGGCCATCGGCATCACCGGCAAGGACGGCGGCCTGATCCGCGCACGCCGCATGAAGGTCAACCACAAGACGCCGGAGATGTCAGCCCCCGAGATCATCGATATCGGCCACGTCGGCGAGGTCGAGGTCATCGACCGGGACATTCTCGACACCCTGATCGCCAGCAATTTCATTCCCGTGATCGCGCCCATCGGCTTCGACGACAGCGGCGCCTCCTATAACATCAACGCCGACCTGGTCGCGGGCCGCATCGCCGAAGTGCTCAAGGCGGAGAAGCTGATGCTGCTGACCAATGTGGCGGGGCTGATGGACAAACAGGGCCAGGTCCTGACCGGGCTGAGCACCACGCAGGTGGATACGCTGATCGCCGACGGCACCATCCACGGCGGCATGCTGCCAAAGATTGCCTGCGCACTGGACGCGGTGAAGGGCGGGGTGACCAGCGCCCATATCATCGACGGCCGCGTGCCCCATGCCGTGCTGCTGGAAATTTTCACCGATGCCGGTGTCGGCACCCTGATCAGTAACCGCGGCGCCTGATACGCTGTTGATGCGCTGGCCCGTTGCGGCTAGCATTGGCCGATCGATGCGAGCCCGAGCCATGACACGAAAATCATCCCGCCGCCAGCAAATCCTCGAAGCCCTCGCCCACATGCTCGAGGTGAGCCCGGGACAGCGCATCACCACCGCCGGCCTCGCCGCCGAGGTCGGTGTCTCCGAGGCCGCCCTGTACCGGCACTTTCCCAGCAAGTCGAAAATGTTCGAGGGCTTGATCGAATTCATCGAGGAGACGGTGTTCTCCCGCATCAGCCTGATCCTGAATGAGGAGCCCTCGGCTCTGGGCCGCTGCGAGAAGATCCTCGGCCTGCTGCTGGCCTTCACCGAGCGTAATCCCGGCATCACCCGCATCCTCACCGGGGACGCCCTGGCCGGGGAAACCGAACGCCTGCGCGTGCGCGTCGCCCAGTTCTACGATCGCCTGGAAACCCAGCTGAAGCAGATTCTGCGCGATGCCGAGTTCCAGGAGGGCATGCGCACCACGGTGCCGGTGGCGGTGGCCGCCAACCTGCTCCTGGCCACGGCCGAGGGCCGCATCAGCCAGTATGTGCGCAGCGAATTCCGGCGCCGCCCAACCGAGCACTGGGCGGACCAGTGGCCGGTCATGGTGGAGGGTTTCTTCCGCCCCGTACCCATGAGCACCGAGCGCAGCCAGGCGGTTTGAGCGTCGCAGGCCGGGGCCGGTGGGGGCGCACAGACCTGACGGAAGATGCCGGGTTACGCGGCGTTGACGCGGGCCCAGCCAGCGGCACCCCGTAGCAAATCCGCGGCAGGTGCTACGATGGCGGCGACGCTGGGTTACGCGCTTTGCGCTAACCCAGCCTACGGCGTGGAGGAGCGGCGGTTGACGCGCTGCTGCAGGTGCTCGAAGCGCTCGATGTCCCGGGCAAAGCTTTCCGCAGCCGCCTGCGCATCCGCTTCCCGGCGGCTGATGGTGTCCTCGGTATCGTCGATCTCGCGCTCCAGCGCGCGCAGCGCATCAACCAGGCTCTCCGGTACCTCGCTGCCGCGCCGCTCGATGTCTGCAGCGCGCGCCTGCTCCCGCTCAATTTGCGTCTTCAGCGCCATCAGGTTGCTCTGCAGGATGCTGATACGCACCTGGAACTCGTTCAGGGCGCGATCCCTGGCCGCCTCGATATCGGTGACACTGCTGTAGCGGCGCAGCAGGGTCTGATCCCACTGGCGCAGGCGCTCCTGCTCCGCCTGCTCGCGCTGCTGCTGCTCGAACTCCTCATCACTGAGCTGCGGAGGCACCTCGCGAATCACGGTGCCGTCGCGCCCGATGACGGCATAGCCACGCACGGCATCCTCCGGCGGGATGTGGTCACGAAGGACAACCTGGCCCTTGTCGTCGACATAGCGGTACAGCCAGCGCCCACTGGCATCGGCCGGCAGCGCCAGGAACAGACATAACCCCAGGGCCAGCACGCCACCCCTGTTCAGATTCCGCACCACGGCGGCCACCTCCTGCCCGACATGACCACGGCCCGACGGCCGCAGCGTGCGTTCAGACACCATAACTCGCACGATAGGCCTCGATCGCTGCCAGCTGATCCCGGTCGCCACGCTGCGTCAGCCAGCTGACCAGATCGTCGAGACTGATGATACTGTAGACCGGCATACCCAGGGCCTGTTCCACCTCGGCAATCGCCGACAGCTCGCCGCGCCCGCGCTCCTGCCGGTTGAGGCCGATCACCACCCCGGCGGGCTCGGCCCCGGCCTGCCGGATCAGGGTGTCGACCTCACGCACCGCGGTCCCCGCGGTAATCACGTCATCGACGATCATCACCCGCCCCCGCAGCGGCGCACCCACGAGCACGCCCCCCTCGCCATGATCCTTGGCCTCCTTGCGGTTATAGGCCCAAGGCAGATCGCGGTCAAACCGCTCGGCCAGGGCGCAGGCCGTGGCGGCGGCGAGGGGAATTCCCTTGTAGGCGGGGCCGAACAGGCAATCGTAGCGCGCGCCGTGATCCTCGAGGGCGGCGGCGTAGCATTGACCCAGCTGCCACAGGGCGCGACCGCTGGAAAAGCGACCGGCATTGAAGAAATAGGGGCTGACTCTGCCCGACTTCAGGGTAAACTGACCAAAAGAGAGCGCCTCGCAGGCGAGGGCCAGCTCGATAAACTGCTGTTGGTAGGGTTTCATGGATGCCCTGATTCGCTGATACCGCGCCCACCCTGGCGCCCTCGGCGGTGCGTTTGTGGACTCTGGTTTTACCAAGTTGCCGCAGGCTCAGGTATCATACGCACTCCATCGCGGTGAGGCGACTATGCGAATCATCAGTTTCTGCGCCGACGGCATCAAGGACGCCGCCAAGCGCGGCTTCTACGACTGGGCCCTGGACCAGGATGCGGACATCATCTGCATCCAGAATCTCATGGCCCGGGAGTACGAGCTCCAGGATGACGTCTTCTTTCCGCGCGAATACAACGCCTACTTCTGGGACTCCGCCGACGCTCCCGTCAACGGTGTGGCCATCTATTGCCGGGATCTGCCCAAGGCGATCATGACCGGGCTCGGCTTCACCGAGTTCGACATGGACGGCATTTATATCCAGGCGGATTACCCTCGCATCAGTGTCGGCTGCCTGCTGGCGCCCTCGGCCTATCCCCGGGACGCCGCACTGCAGCAGCGCAAGAACCGCTTCTTTGAGCAGTTCCAGGCGCATCTGGGCAAGGTGCGCAACAAGCGCCGCGAGTTCATCATCTGCGGCAACTGGAACATCGCACACCGCCCGGAGGACCTCGAGAACCCGGGGCACAACCGTGACCACTCCGGCAATCTGCCGCAGGAGCAGCAGTGGATGGACCGGCTGTTCACCGAGATGGGCTACGTCGATGCCTTCCGCGAGGTCAACGCCGACCCGGACGAGTTCACCTGGTGGCCGGATGGCAACCGGGAGGGCGGAGACGGCTGGCGTGTCGATTACCAGGTCACCTCCGAAGGGCTGCGCCGTGGCATCGAGTACGGTGCGATCTACAAGAACCAGGAGTTCTCCAGTCACGCGCCGCTGATCATGGATTACGACTTCGAGCTGTAACCCCGGCCCTGTAAACCCTGGCGCGGCCGTTTATCCGCGGCGTCCGGAGTGACAGCGCTGGACGCTGCGCCACCCCCACATGGCGTACCATCCAGCAGCGCCCGGCCGGTACTCAGCCCGCCAGCGCCTGCCGCTGGGCCTCGATCAGATTGGCAATGCCATGCCGGGCCAGCCCCAGCATCTCCGCCAGCTGGGCATCGTCGAACACTTCACCCTCGGCGGTGCCCTGCAGTTCGATAAAGCCCCCGGCCTCGTCCATGACCACGTTCATGTCGGTGTCCGCCGTGGAATCCTCGGCGTAATCGAGGTCCAGCACGGGCCGGCCCGCTACCACCCCCACGGACACCGCCGCCACCAGGCGCCGCAGGGGCGCGGTATTGATCATATCGCGCTCGCGCATCACCCCCAGCGCATCCGCGAGGGCCACGCAGGCGCCGGTAATGGCCGCGGTGCGAGTCCCGCCATCCGCCTGGATCACATCGCAGTCCACGATAATGGTGTGCTCCCCAAGGGCGGACAGATCCACGGCGGCGCGCAGCGAGCGGCCGATCAGACGCTGGATTTCCACCGTGCGGCCACCCTGCTTGCCGCGCGCGGCTTCGCGGTCCATGCGTGAACCGGTGGAGCGCGGCAGCATACCGTACTCGGCAGTGACCCAGCCCTGGCCGCTGCCGCGCAGGAAGCGCGGCACGCCCGCGTCCACCGATGCGGTACAGATCACCCGGGTCTCACCGAACGACACCAGCACGGAGCCCTCGGCGTGGCGGGTGAACTGGCGCTGGAAACTGATCGGACGCAGGTCTTCGGGCTGGCGGCCCCCGGCTCTGGTCATGTGGACTCCTTGCTGGGCTGAAAGGTTGGCACGCCCGCAGGCATGCCGGCGCGGGCCGCATTATACCCCCTTCTGACGCGCCCCCCGGATCAGGCTAGAATGCCCCCAGCAACCCGAAGGAGACGCCCGTGACCATCCAGAGCATGACCGCCTTCGCCCGCCAGGCCGGCAACTGCGACGCCGGGCAACTGGTGTGGGAACTGCGCTCCGTGAACCACCGCTACCTGGAGCCCGGCTTCAAGCTGCCGGAAGCACTGCGCAGCCTGGAGCCCGAACTGCGCGAACGCCTGCGCGGCCGGCTCGGCCGCGGCAAGGTGGAATGCGCCCTGCGCCTGCAATCAAGGCAAGCGGCCCGCGGCCTGCAGGTCGACGCCGAGCTGGCGCGCAGCGTCATCCGCGCCGCGGAAGAAGTCGCCGCCGGCATCAGCGGCCCCGCCCCCATCGACCCGTTGGCCATCCTGCAGTGGCCCGGGGTTATCGCCGAAGGCGCCGGCCAGGACGATCTCCTGCACGCCACCGCCATCACCGCCTTCGAGCAGGCCCTGGAACAATTGGTGGCGAGCCGCCGCCAGGAGGGCGCCGAGTTGGCGCGACTGATCACCCAGCGCCTGCAACAGGTCGAGCAAACCATCACCACAGTGCGCGCCGACCTGCCGGACATCCTCGCCCGCCAGCGCGAGCGACTGCACGAGCGCCTGGCCGCCTTCCGCACCGAGCTCGACCCCCAGCGCCTGGAGCAGGAAATGGCGCTGCTGGCGCAAAAGGCCGACGTCGATGAAGAACTCGACCGCCTGCAGACCCACGTCACCGAAGTGCGCCGCGTACTGCAGCACGGTGGGCCCTGTGGCCGCCGTCTCGACTTTCTGATGCAGGAGCTCAACCGCGAGGCCAACACCCTGTCATCGAAATCACTGACCAGTTCCACCACCCAGGCAGCGGTGGAGCTCAAGGTGTTGATCGAGCAGATGCGGGAGCAGGTGCAGAATATCGAGTAGGGTCCACTGGCCGGCCAAAATCCACCTCGATCTCGCCGGTAGCCGACAGGCCCATCACATCTCCCTGGACCATACCGTTCGGTTGATGTAGTCCGTATAGCTCAGCACAATACGTACGACTTGCCTGGACACGGGCCCGGCCTGGTAGTCGCTGACCACCGGTATCACTCGCTGGCCCCTCACATGCTGTGAGACGACCACTTTGACAGCCTCCATTACACGCTCTGCCTTGAGCCCACTCATGATCAATACACCCTCATCCATGCCTTCGGGACGTTCATGAGTATTGCGTATGGTAATAGCGGGCAAGTCCAGCAAAGATGCCTCCTCGGTAATCGTTCCGCTGTCGGACAATACACAAAAGGCACTCATCTGCAGCCGGATATAATCAAGAAACCCGAAGGGTCTGGCGAAGCGAATCAGAGAGTGCTCCAATGACTCGCCCAGGGCTTCCAGGCGTTTTCGGGTACGCGGATGCGTAGAAACAATGATGGGGTAGTGATATTCATCAGCCAAGGCGCGCAAGGTAGCCAGGAGGTCACGCAAATTATCCGGGGAATCAACATTCTCTTCGCGATGAGCACTGACAAGAAAATACTCTCTATCACGCAAGCTTTCACGGTTCAAAATATCGGATGCCTGAATCCCTGGCATGTAGTAATCCAGCACTTCCTGCATGTGGGAGCCGGTCTTGACAATGGTTTCCGGCCGAATTCCCTCAGCCAGCAAATAGCGCCGTGCGTGCTCGGTCAAAACCATATTGATATCGCTAAGGTGATCCAGGACCTTGCGATTCAGCTCTTCCGGAACACGCTGATCAAAACAACGATTCCCGGCCTCCATATGGAAAACAGGAATCTTGCGGCGCTTTGCGGCAATGACAGCCAGGCAAGTATTGGTATCACCATAGAGCAGGAGTGCGTCAGGCTTCTCCAATTCAAAAACCGCATCCGCCTTGACAATCACCTCGGCGATCGTCTGTGCTGGCGTCTCGCCCGCCGCACCAAGGAAGTAGTCCGGCCTGCGAAGCTCAAGGTCATCGAAAAACACCTGATTCAGCTCGTAGTCATGGTTCTGACCGGAATGCACCATGACATGATTCACCTGTCGATCAAGCTCGACCAGCACACGGCTCATCTTGATCAACTCGGGGCGAGTACCCATCAAAGTCATGACTTTAAGCATCGAAATGATCCCTGACATAGTCAACCCGCATCAGCAACTCCTTAACACCCTCCACATCCAGTCGCATAGTGTTATGAGAGGTGTAGTCGTCCAGTACCGATATAATCTGCTCACCTTCAACAAAATATTTCCTGTAGTTCAGGTCGCGATTGTCCGCAGCAATTCTGTAGTAGCGCCCCATGTCCTCCGACTTCGCCATCTCCTCCCGAGAAACCAGGGACTCGAAAAGCTTCTCGCCATGACGGGTCCCTATCACCTTGAGCGGGTTATCGGCATCCATAAGTTCCCTAAGAGCAATCGCCAGATCACCAACAGTGGAAGCCGGGGCCTTCTGAACAAAAATGTCTCCCTGCCTGCAATTCTCAAAGGCGTGCAGCACCAGATCAACCGAGTCCTCCAGCGACATCAGGAAACGCGTCATCGCAGGGTCAGTGATGGTCAGGGCCTGACCTGAGCGAATCTGCTCAATAAAAAGAGGAATCACGGAGCCTCTTGACGCCATGACATTGCCATATCGAGTAGCACAAATAACTGGCCCATCATCAGGAATCATTCGCGATTTGGCCACCATCAGCTTCTCTGCCATGGCCTTGGATATGCCCATGGCATTGATGGGGTACACAGCCTTGTCAGTACTGAGCAAAACAACTCTCTTGACGCCTTGAGCAATAGCCGCATCAAGCGTATTTTCGGTGCCCATTACATTGGTGCGCACCGCCTCCATAGGATAAAACTCACAGGAAGGAACCTGCTTAAGAGCAGCCGCATGGAAAACGTAATCAACACCGATCATTGCCTGATGAAGGCTATGATAGTCACGAACGTCGCCAATAATAAACTTGACCTTGTCGTTCGCCAGCGAGATGCGCATTTCCTCCTGCTTTCTCTCATCGCGACTGAATATCCGAATCTCTTTTACTCCGGTATTCAGAAAACGCTTCAACACAGTGTGGCCAAAAGAGCCCGTGCCACCAGTAATCATCAATACACTATTATCGAACATCACCAGGCTCGCCTGTAATCGCCATGCATCAGAGAGACAAGATCAACCCACTCAGGAGGCTGATAGCCTGTCTCCCGGCAAAATCTGGAACCGTCCAATGAGCGGTCTATAACCAGCGAGCCGTCGGGCACAATATCGATTACCTTCTCATAACGGCTTGCGACGAGGCGAAGAAGGTCCAGCTTTGAAACGGGCTTTGCGGCGACATGATAAAGACCGGCGAGCTCTGGCGCTGGAAGCACATAATCCTTGATCACTCGGGCTAGCTCAATGGCCGGAAGTCCCGAGAAGATGGCCCTGGAGAAGCCGCGCACAGAGCCCTCCTGAGCGAGAAACCAGTCGATCAGGGAACGGTTTGGCTCGACCCCATGGCCTATGATAGAAGTTCTCAGGGTCACCGCGTGCCCTGAGTCGTGAATCTCGCCCATAAGCTTTGAACGGCCATAAAGGTCATCTGCGTCGGGCCTGTCCGTCTCAAGATACCCGCCTTTCTCGCCGGAAAACACGCAATCGGTACTGACATGAACCAGGCGAGCACCGGTCATCTGACACATACGGGCGAGCCTATGAGGAAACAAGGCGTTGATTGAAAGAGCGGCGATGGGGTCATTCGCACTTTCGAGCTGCTTGATCAGACCAATACAATTTATCACAACATCAGGCTTAACTTTCGCCATGACGGACAGAAGCCTGTCATTGTCGATCGCATCAACATCCAGAAGAACCCTATGACGCACGTTGTCATCCAAAAACTCTGGCGCAGAATTTTTCCGAAGCGTCCCCCATACCTCAAACCCTGCCTCCGCGGAAAAGGTCCGAAATATCGCACCACCCAACATCCCGGCAACACCGAGAACAAGAACCCGGACCATCAGAGACTCCTCACCGGAGGTTCCCGAACGAAAATCAATCGCACCACCTGGTCAGCGAAATAAAAAAGAATAACGTTTAAAAAAATCGACCCGAACAGCAAATAGCTCTGCATTGGAACGTACCCAAAGCTGGTGTATCGGAAAGCAACAACCTGAGAAATCAATGCGCAAAATATCAAATTTCGCCCCCCGTAATGATATACAAAGAGCTCGATTAATGATGCCAATGCTGAAAAAGCAAAAACGGAAAAGAAAAGAAATATGTAAGATCCGGGGTAATACAGGAAGGCGATATAACCAGGCAATGATATAAAGTGAAATCGACTATCCGCAGCATTATCATAGAATGAATCGATAAAAACCCGATCGTAAAATGAGTTAACCGAAGTATCCGCTTTCTCGGACAGGGCTTCCCGAAAGATATCCCAGCCACGCGACTCTGCTCCAACCACGGACATCACACCTTCGATTCCTACCCAGCGATCAATAAACAGCACAACTGTATGACTGGTAACCCGGCGCTCAATTTCGTCTCGCTCCACCCTGACACCGTAGATCGCCTCTCCACCCCGATCAGCCATGTCTGCCTGAAGCTCTTCAACCGAGCCACTGCCGTGGAACTCATGAGCCCGCAAAATATTAACCCCAAGCACAGTGACCACCAGCAAGCCGGCGAATAGCACCAGGGAAAATGCCAAGAGCGCCAGCCTTACCCTCGACTCATCGCGACGAAACAGCGAAGCCATCCCATAAAGCATTGAGGAGCCATTGAGAACCATTCCTCGACTCCACATGGAAAAATTGGAGAGCGCGACCTCAACCAAGGCCAGACTTACACCAACCCAGTATCGATTTCGGTTAATCTCAAACTCGAATCTCAGAATGAGCGCCGAAATCGAAGCCATACCAAAAAGAAGCAGCCATGTATAAACCCCGTTCAACCCCAGGGGTAGATGAACTTGCGGAACATGGCCCCGCTGATAGATACCAAGAAAGATATTTGAAACACAAACCAGAAGAATGAGAGCAACAAAGAGCAGCAACGAAGTACGGCGATAGCGGGAGTACAGTGAGAAAAGCCCGGAAAAAGCCAGGGGGGGAACTGAGCCCGGATAGTTGAATAGCCACCTACTGCGCACAAGGCGCGCCAGAATAATAGCGGCCATTGCGCAACAAACAACCAGAAGTGCCTGATCAAGCGCAGCGGGTGATCCGTCAAAATCACCGACGGCTACCTGGAACTGGCCATCGGAAAAAGCTGTCCGGACACTAAATTTCAGCCAGAATCCGATCCAGACAAGAACGCCGATAAAAGCATCAAAAAAAATTGCTCTGCGCCCAAAGCCAAGATACAAAACAATGAACGACAAGCATGTAAATAAAAGGTATATCCAAACGCTACCCTGATACTCGATAGCAGCCAACCCTCCGAGAACCAGGGTCGCCAGAACAATGAGGGCCCATGCCGTCCGGATTAAAAACTCCCAGCTCATGGTGCCAACCCTGTTGATTGATCACGAGGTGGAATGACTCCTCCCCCACTGAAGAGACTGTTAACGCGGCCCTCATCATGAGGACATCCCAAGCTCCGATACTTCAGCCCGGATAATGCCGATATCAAAATTCCCCAAAGAAAAAAAGTAATTATTCCAGAATACGGCTGCCTCATACCAACTTTTAACATATTGTCAATTCCCACGAGAAAGACGACCACAACCAACAATCCAACCAGGTTGAAATGAGACCTTATGGAACGGCGAGCAGAAAAAACCATCCATCCCGTGGCAAATATCAAACCAAGAACAGGGAGCAACGCGACAAAACCGAAATGGTACAACATATCCAGATAGTAATTATGCGCACTCGGGAACTGCTCGCGATCAAGTACGCCAGGGTTGCCCAACAGAAAAAAATCCCAACGCTCCAGAACTTTGTTCAGATAAAAATCCCAATAGTCAATCCGTTCCATGACGTTGGGCGGAAAATGAAGCTCATCCTGTATTACAGGAGAGATGACACTCTCCACAGAAACAGGCCCGTCAGTTTCTTCCAAAGCAACCTCTGACCTGAAATCGAACTTGGCTACAAATGGCACCGACTCCCCCATATACAGCCAAAGCGCAAGCAATCCCCCTGTTAAAGACATCATGCCGGTCGAGACAAAACGGCGAGAAAATACAGCGCCGGATAGCAACCACCTGTAAATGCCATATGTCAGGACACCAATAGCCAGAAGACCCATTGCAAGCATTGACATGGATAGAACAACATAGACGCCCATCAACAATGAAAGAAGGGGGATCAAACAATCTGGAAAACCGATCGCCTTATCGGAGAAAACAACCAGCAGGAACATGGCCACAAACATCACTGGCACGTACTGGAGGTGCTGGTAGATACTGAACAAAAAAGCATGGGCTGCCAGATTCTGCAGATCGCCCAGGTAGGTAGCAAGAATCTGCAAAGGAAGAATAACCATCAGCACCCAAAAGCAACAGAAAACCAGAACCTCAAGATTCGGATCCTTTGCATAAAATTGTTGACCGAGTATCAATGCAAAAACAGGCAGAACAAATTGGACAAGAATCATTATCCTTCCAGCGTCATGTCCGGATTCCACAACCGAAACCAACGCCGTGGAAAACAACATGCCGGCCACAAGAGTAAAAACCGCCATCGAAGAGAATCGTGCTCGATGGTAACCGCCCAGAGCCAGAATTCCGGCAAAGCATACTCCGACCGACAACGGCAGGGGCAGCTGACCCAGATTCGCTCCAGATTGAAAATCTGGTGCCCTATCCGTGAACAGGCCGCTTCCAATCTGGAAGAACACAGGCACTATAAGGCCTACCACAATCACGCCGGCAACCCAACGGAAAATCACGTCACGGTTACGACCACCTCTCCCAAACAGGCCAGAAAGCTCACTCGAGTAGAACAACCAGGCGAGGATAGAGCCGGTGAGATACAAGGCTGACAGCGATAACTCTCCAAACAGATGGAACAGGACAGGGACAGCCACGAGTAACAGGACGTTGGCCAGCACATCCGAGCCAAATACATCGCCTTCCTGCTGTCTTTGAAGTATCGCCAGCCTGATTGCCTGACCCTTGACCATTACCCAACTGCCCACGAGCGAACAGCCAAGGGCCAAGAGAAACAAGTCGCTCTGATCAGTCCAGTGCAGAGCCCCGGGAAGGACGATTATCAGCGCTATCAATCCCATGCCAAGCAGCGCCGAAACAAGGACTGCGTACCCAAAAAACCTGCTGGCAAAGCGAATGGACTTTGTTTTTCCGAGAAGCAGTGTAGGCCCCAGCGCCTGAGAATATATACCAGCCAATAGTCCACCAACCGAAAATGCAGCAAACAGTTGCCCGGCGACCTCTCTGTCAGTGACGGTGAGAACAAACAGGCGAAACAAATATACCGATGCGCCGATGACCAGGGTCGACCCAAAGTGAGGCAACAGGCTTTTGAGCAATGCTCCCCCACGGAAAGACCAACCCGAACACCGTATCCATAGATTTCTGTCGCCGCAGGCCAGCAAAGGCGATACTGCCCACAACGCCGCAACAGGCAGCGCATAACGGCTATCGAAGGCAAGGCTGTAGAGTAACAGAGGCCCAAATAATGCCTGTACGGCGATATAAACCCAGACACCACGCCGCTCAGAACGGCGCTCCTGTTCGCTGAGGAACACTTCTGCCAACCATTCCACCGCCCGCCGAATCACTAACAGTGCGACCAGGAATGCCCCGTTGCCGACGACGCCAACGCTCATGACGAAGGCGACGAATCCCAACGGGATCAACAGTGCCAGACGCAATCCTAAAATCTCTTCGGCACCTACGCCCCGTCCACCACCAAGTATCAAACTTCGGGCATTGCCCGACAAAGCGAAGAACAACGCGACAGTTGCACCATGAACAATACCGAAATCAGCAGCCAGCTCGGGCCTTCCTAGCACAGCGAGGAAAATCATTACCAATACCATCCCAAAGGTATTGGCCATGAATGCAACAGGAAATATCATGTGGTTAATGCCCTGCTTGACATCGCTTCAATATCAGGATTGGTACAATCAGAGATCCCCAGCCAGGATATCGATTAGCCTTTTTGTTTGTGCGGACATCTTGAAATTTTCATGGAAATAGATTGCCCCGGAAAGCCCCATTTCTTCGCGATCTTTCTCGCTCATATTTTTCATAAGCCGTATGTTATCTGCGAGTTTCTCTCGATCTTTCGCGGGCGAGACAAGGCCTGCGCCAGCTGCGCGAATAACTGAGGCTCCCTCGCCATTCAAGCTACCAATAATCGGCTTACCCGCGGCGAGATAAGCCTGAATCTTGCTGGGTATGGTTATTTCGAATATCGGATCATCGGTCATGGATACCAGAAGAGCCGAGGCTCTGGAGAAGACTTCCGGCATACTATCCATTGGCAAGCGGCCAGCCAGAACGAGATTATCCAGGCCAGATCTACGTTTCTGATCCATGATCCACTCCATCCTGCTACCACTTCCTACCAGAACAATACGTACATCAGGGTCACAACCCTGCAATAACGCCGCGGCCTCGACAATCGTGTCAAGAGATTGAGCAGTACCAAGGTTTCCAGCAAATACGACACAGAATTGATTGCTCAGGACCTGCAGCAAATCATCAGGCAGTACTTCCGAGGAAACCGGAGGTTCGGCGTCAAAGCAATTGGGGTAGTAGACGATTTTCTTATCATCCGCATATCCGGCCACAGGCTCTATAAAGGCACGTGACTGCACCAGCAAAACATCACAGCCCCGATACAGCCCCTTGACCATTTTTCCGGCCAGTTTGAGAATGGCCCTGTTCTTGATAAAACCGGTAGCCGACAGGCTCTCTGGCCAAAGATCCTGAATCCAGAGAGCGAGCTTCGCCTTCTTGAGACGCTTGAGAACGATGGCCGGTATAACTTGAGTAACCGGCGAAGGGGCAAACACCAGGATAGCGTCGTACTGGCGCCCTCTCAGGAGCCAGGGCAGCAACAGCACTCCCGTTATGACAAACGACAGATAGTTGGCCGTCAGGTTACCGACACCACCTCTACCCCGGGGCCACAACGGCACTCTGATCACGTCAATTTTTCCAAGATAACGCTCGGTTACCACACCGCCGGACCGGTAACCCGGAAACACTTTCCCATCCGGATAGTTGGGTTTTCCGGTGGCGACTGCGACCTCGTGGCCCTGATCGTGAAGTGTGCGGACAAAGTCGTTTATGATAAAGCTTTCGGGCCAAAAATACTGGCTCAGCACCAAAACCCTCAAACTCACTACTCCATATAAATTCAATCGGTTTTTCTCACGATAACCGGGAATTTTACCCTTTCACGCCCGTTCTTGCTCTTATTCCTTTATACATTGGCGCTCTGAAGGCTCATGGGTTTGAGAGGATTCATCGATTCTACGAGCTGCCTCGCGCAGCCTCCAGCGTCGCAAAATAGCGTCGTGCCTCGCGCATCACTCGCGGTGCCAGCACCAGCGCGGAGATCATCGTCGGTATCGCCATCAGGGCATACATGCCGTCGATCAGGTTGATCACCATGTCCAGGGATACCAGGGCGCCAACCACGATCAGTACGACGTAGAACCAGATGTAGTGGTGCTGGTGCTGCGCGCCGACCAGAAAGCCCAGGCATTTGCTGCCGTAGTACCAGAAGCTGATGATCGTGCTCAGGCTCAGGAAGAACACCATCAGCACCAACAGGTAGCCACCACTGCCCGGCAGCATCTGCTGGAACGCCCGTGCGGTGAGGGTGACACCATCCACTTCGCTGCCCTGCCAGACACCGGTGACCAGAATCAGCAGGGCTGTGCAAGTGCACACCACCAGGGTGTCGATCACCGGCCCGAGCATGGCCACCAGGCCCTCCCGCACCGGCTCGTCCGTGCGCGCCGCGCCGTGGGCCAGGGACTCGGTGCCAATACCCGCCTCGTTGGAGAAGGCACCGCGGCGCACGCCGATGACGATGACCGCGCCCAGCAAACCGCCAGCTGCCGCCTGTCCGGTGAAGGCATCACTCACGATCAGCCACAGGGCCGCGGGGATGGCCTGCGCGTGCAGGGCGAGCAGGGCCCCGGTCAGCAGCAGGTAGAACAGCACCATGGCCGGCACCAGACGCGCCGTGACCTGCCCCACGCGGCTGATGTTGCCCACGGCGATCACCACCACCAGTGCCGCCAGCACCAGACCCACCCCCAGGTCGAAAGCCAGGTGATTGTCGGCGCTGGCCAGGCCGTGGGGCACCGCCACCATGTCGCGCAGGATCTGCACCAGCTGATTCACCTGAAACACCGGCAGGGTGCCAAACAGGGCCGCCACCGCGAACAGTATCGCCAGGGGCTGCCAGCGTGGCCCCAGGGCCTCGCGGATCACGTACATCGGGCCGCCCTGCAGAACCCCGAGGCTGTCGTGGCCGCGATACATCACCGCCAGGGTGGCGGTAAAGAACTTGGTGGCCACCCCCACCACCGCGGTGACCCACATCCAGAAGATGGCACCGGGGCCACCCATGCCGATGGCAATCGCCACACCGGCGATATTGCCGAGGCCCAGGGTGCCGGACAGCGCCGTGCACAGGGACTGGAAATGGGGAATGTGGCCCGGCTGCCCGGGCGAGTCATAGCGACCACGCAGAACCTGGAGGGCATGGCCGAAATAGCGATAGGGCAGGCCCCTGGAATAAAGCAGAAAGACCAGCCCGCCCCCCACCAGCAGCAACACCAGGGGCGGCCCCCAGACGATGGTGGCGAACTGAACCAGCGCCGATTCGACGCCCTGTAGAATATCCTGCATGGAGGCCAGCGTATCACAGGGGCGAAAGCAGCCCGGGAAGCCTATGACAGAGACATTCAGAACCTCTGCCCGCAGCGCCGTAATCGGTGCCGGCCCCGCGGGCTTGATGGCGGCGGAACAGCTGGCGCGGGCCGGCGTTGCGGTCGAGGTGTTCGAGGCCATGCCGAGTGTGGCGCGCAAGCTCCTGCGCGCCGGTGTGGGAGGCCTGAACCTGACCCATGGCGAACCCTTCGGGGACTTTCTGCAGCGCTTTGGCAGTGCCTCGCCCACGTTGCAGCCCAAACTCGAGGCCCTGCCCCCGGAGGCGCTGCGCGACTGGGCACGCGAGCTTGGCGTGGACACCTTCGTGGGCAGCTCCGGGCGAGTGTTTCCGGTGGGGATGAAGGCCGCCCCCTTGCTCCGGGCCTGGCTGCGGCGGCTGCGCTCACAGGGTGTTGTCATCCACACCCGGCAACGCTGGGTCGGCTGGCATGACCACGATCCACACCAGGGCTGGCGGCTGCGGGGTCCAACAGGAGAGCGGCTTGAGCATTTCGATGCAGTGGTGCTGGCGCTGGGTGGCGGCAGCTGGCCGCGACTGGGCAGCGACGGCCACTGGCAGGCGATGCTGGCGGCCGCCGGCGTGCCCCTCGCCCCTCTGCGCCCCGCCAACTGCGGTTTCGAAATCCCCTGGAGCGAGCATGTGCGCGAGCACCTCGCCGGCACGCCGCTGAAGCAGGTCGCCCTGACGCTGCGCGACCCGACGGGCGCCACCTGGCGGCGCAGGGGTGAGCTGCTGATCAGCAGCTACGGTATCGAGGGCAGCCTGGTCTATGCCCTCAGCGCGCCGCTGCGCGACCAGCTGCAGGCCCGGGGGCCGGGCCGCGTCGACCTGACGCTGGACTGGCTCCCCGATCTCGATGAAGAGCAGATACTGGCACGCCTGCGTGCGGCGCGCCCGGGCCAGAGCCTGGCCAACACATTGCGCAAGCAGCTGCGCCTGCCGGGGGCTGCCTCGGTGCTGCTGCGGGAATGTCTGCCAGGCATCGCCGCCGCCGACCACGCCGCCATCGCCGCCGCACTGAAGGCGATGCCGCTCCAGCCCGGGGCCCCGCGCCCTCTTGCAGAGGCCATCAGCAGCGCCGGCGGTGTGCGCTTCGATGCAGTCGACGACGCGCTGATGCTGCGACAACTCCCCGGGGTGTTCGTGGCTGGCGAGATGCTCGACTGGGAGGCCCCCACCGGGGGTTATCTGCTCAGCGCCTGCATGGCCACCGGCCGGCACGCGGGCGAGGCTGCAGCGCGCTGGCTGGCTTGCCGCGATCCAAAGTAGCCCGCTCAGCGCATCAGCGAGCCGCCGTTGATGTTGTAGACCTGGCCGTTGATCCAGCGGCCGTCTTCCGACAACAGCATCGCGGCCATCGCGGCAATATCCTCGACCTGGCCGAGGCGCACGTGCGGGGTGCCCTTCTGGAACTGCTTGACCAGGCTCTCGGGCAACTGGCCACTGGCGGCCATCTCCGGCGTGATCACGAAGCCGGGTGACACACAGTTGGCGGTGATTCCCTCACGCCCCCAGCGCGCCGCGACATGGCGCATCAGGGCATTCAGGCCGGCCTTGGCGGCAGCATAGGCCGGGCGCGTCTCCGAGCCGGCATCGGCGGCACCGGAACTGGTATACACCAGCGCGCCCGCACCCGCCTGCAGCAGGTGCGGCAGCACCGCGCGGGTGCACAGCAAATGGCCACGCAGATTGACCGCAAGGGTACGGTCGAACACCGCGAGTTCCTGTGCCAGGGCATCGCTGTCCTGGAAGATGACCTGCAGGTCAGCGGCATTGATGTGGGCGCCGTCGAGGCCACCAAGGCGTTCGACCGCGGTTGCGACCGCCTGGCTGACCGCGGCTTCGTCGGCGATGTCGATGGCCACGGCAAAGGCCTCGCCACCGCTGGCCACCACGTCGGCCGCGACCTGTTCCGCCGCGGGCAGGTTGATGTCCGCCGCGCACACTCGGGCCCCCTCCTCCGCCAGACGCCGCACGGTGGCGGCGCCGATGCCGGTGCCGGATCCGACCACGATGATGCGCTTGCCCTTCAGCCTGTTATGCATGATGTGTGCTCCTCGCAAGCTGTGAAACTGACCTGAACTGAAATGGAATGGGATATGGATCAGAAAGCCTTATACCACTGCCAGCCGGCAAACCGGGTGGCAGTGGTGGCGATCAGCTGCCTTCGCCGGAGGCGACGATGCCCGGATGCGCGTAGGGCGGGATCACCGGATCCTCGATGCGCTCGCGGCCATCCAGGGTATACACCGGCAGCTTGTGGTGCAGAGGGAAGTGCAGGCTGTAGGCGGTCAACCCGGTGCGCTCGGCGGCGGGGCGATGGCACAGGGCCAGACCGGTCTCGACGATGTATTCGATGCGCTCGGAGGGGTAGTCCTCGGGAATCAGATCACTGGCCCCCGGCGTGCGGATGGCGGTACTCGGCGCCAGGGTGTTGACGGCGATGTTGTGGGGCAGCAGCTCCGCCGCCAGGCCCTGGGTCATGCGGTGCACCGCGGCCTTGATCGCGGCATAGACGGTGGCGCCACCGTAGGTCGCCCACTCGTCATAGGGTTTCGCCGGCGGCAGCGCGGTCACCGAGCCCAGTACCACGATCCAGCCGGCGCCGCGCTTGCGCATCTCTGGCACCGCCTGCTGCACCAGGGTAAAGGGCGCGCGGATGTAATGTCCGATCGTGCGGTCGAACATGTCCGCGGGCATCTCGACGGTGGGGGCGTACTCCGCCTTGCCACCGCTGTGGATGAGGATGTCCAGGCCACCGGCCAGCGCCACCGCGCGGCCGACCAGGCCATCGAGGTCCGCGGGCTTTTCCAGGTCCGCCACCAGCGGGTGGGCCACACCGCCCGCCGCCTCGATCAGGCTGACGGTCTCACGCAGGGTGCCCGCGTACTGTCCCGCAGTGTCCAGACTGCGGGCGCTGACCACCACCGTGGCGCCCTCCGCCGCCAGCCGTTGCGCCAGGGCGCGGCCGATACCCCGGCTGGCGCCGGTGACCAGTGCAATTTTTCCTTCCAGCAGTTTGGCCATGATTGAATCTCCTGAAGTCGGTGCCAGTGAAAGCCAGAGCAAGTAAAAACCAAAGAAAAAAGCCAGTGAGAGAAAACAGACCTCAGCGCTCCGCCTCGCGCGTAATCAGGCTCTGCGCCAGGGGGCTGAAGGCATGGGACAGCCGCACATCCACCGCCTGGGCGCCGGATTCCGGATCAAACCAGCGGTCGATGTGCGCCCAGTGATGGGGGTGGATCATGTACGGCCCCAGGAGATCGTCCAGACTGGCGTATTCCTGCTCCCAGACATAGGTCCAGGGTGCATCGTCACAGCGTTGCCAGGGCAGCGCCCGGGCACGGCTCAGGCGCCAGTTGAGAATCTGCGGAATCTGCGCGGGCATCTCCAGCAGGTCCGCCTCGAAACGCCGCGCCGTCTCTGCATCGACCCCGGGCAGCAGGCGGAAGAACGCGGTGCGCTTGATGCCGTTCTCCAGCCCCGGCTGGCGCAGGCCGGCGCCGAGGGTGTCCATGCCCAGGGCATGGACGGCGCGACAGTGTCGGTCGAGGGCCGGGGCAACCTGTTCATGCCAGGCGGCGCTGTTACGCGCCGCCTGCGCCGTGGCTTCGTCGGCGAACAGCAGGTCCCATGTGACATCCCCGGCGGCGTATTCCGGCGCCATATTGGCGCCCAGGGCGCTCGCCTCCACGCCCGGCAGCTCGTGGCCGGCGCGCTCCAGTGCCTCCAGCAGCGCGGCGCGGTCCGCGTCGCTGATGCCTTCGCGCAGGGCCAGCTGCGCCGTCTCGCGATGGCCTCGGCTGCGCACCGTCCAGGCACTCACGTCCTCCGGACCAGGCAAGGCCTGCTCCGTGGCGGGCAGCAGGTAGACCCGCTCGCGGGCATGGCAGTGACGGTCCACCTCGGCCCAGAACGCGGCCACCTCGGGGGTGCCGGACTGGGCGCGCATCGCCCACCAGGCTCCCGCATCGGCCACCTGCCAGCGCAACCACAGGGTGTTGGACTGGTCGCGCAGGCGCAGCGGCGGAGACACCTGCATCTCCATGAACTGCAGGCCACGCTGTGCCGCCGCCGGCTGGTAGCGCTCGCGAAACAGGGCCAGCACCGCAGCCAGCTGCTCGCCGGGCAACTCGATCCGGTCCTGCACCAGGATCATGCGTCACCCCCGCCGATGGCATCGCCCACGCCCAGCGCCGCCAGGGTTTCCGCGGGCAGGTTCGGTGTCGCCAGTGCCGACAGGTGCGCCGCGCGCTGTTGTGCAAACTGCGCCGTGATCTCCGGGTGGGTGGACACCCAGAACTGGCCGGCGGCGATCTGCGGCAGGATTTTCTGTGCCGCCTCGTAGCCGGTCATGCCCTGGGCCTCGAGCATCGACATCATGGCCTGGCGATGGTGGGCATTGACCGGGTCCGCACCGGTTTCCGAATCGGCAAAGATGCGCGTCGCCACCGGCCCCGGCAGGATCGCCGACACCTGGATCGGCGCCTTCTTCACCTGCATTTCCAGGTACAGGCACTCGCTGAAGGAAATCATCGCGTGCTTGCTGAGGATGTAGGATGTCTGGATCGGCATCATGCCCAGCCCGCCAATGGAGGCGGTGTTGGCAATGAACGCCCTCTGGCCCGACGCGAGCATGCGCGGTGCAAAGGCGCGTACACCATGGATCGCGCCGTGGATGTTGATACGCAGGGTTCTGTCCCAGGTCGCCGCGGACAACTCCCAGGCGAAGCCCAGGGTTTCGATGCCGGCGTTGTTCACCAGCAGGCGCACGTCACCGAAGGTCTCGTGGGTGCGCGCCGCCAGGCGATCCAGGGCCTCCGGCTCGCTGACGTCCGTGGTCACCGCCAGGGCCTCGCCGCCGGCACTGCGGATGTCCTCCGCCACCGCATCGATGCGATCCGTGGCGATATCCGCCAGCACCACCTTCATACCCAGCTCGGCGGCATGGCGCGCCAGGCCCTCGCCAATACCGGAGCCCGCGCCGGTGACCACCGCCACGCCGCCCTTCAATACCGCTGCTGCCTGCTCGCTCATGCTGTTCTCCTTATGACCTGTTGATGCTGCCCGATGCACCGCACCGGGCGCGGACTCCCCGGGGGAAATCCAGCCATGCTCCGTTGCGGGCGGCGCCATGTCATCGTCCAGTTGGACCATGTCCGTACGCAACCCTGTGTCGCGACCGGCTCAAGACAAGCGCGGCGGGCATCAGGCCCGCCGCTGGTGCCGAGCGCGCTCAGGCAGTTTTTTTCTCGTCGGCGCGCGCGCCCTCGCCGTGCAGAACATAGTCCTCGACCCGGGGAGCCCGCGTCATCTTCCAGTAGTCCACCAGGCGGTAGGGGCAAGACAGGAAGATACGCCCCTTGCTGTTCTTGTAATAGCTGACCGCCTTGGGATGCGACCAGATCAGCCCCTTGAGGGCCTCCTCGACCTCGTCATTGAAGCGCTGGCAGGCCACCTCACTCGGTTCCAGCGCAGCAGCACCACGCGCCTGTAACAATTCCAGGCACTCGAGAATGTAGTGGATCTGGGTCTCCGAGGTGATGTTCTGACCGCCGGCGTGGTTGGGCGCGCTGTTCGGACCCACCGTGATGAAATAGTTGGGATAGCCAGGGATGGTGACCCCAAGGTAGCCACGGGGGTCATCCTCACCCCACTCCTCACGCAGATTGCGACCACCGCGCCCGACGATTTCCAGCTTTCCGGTCATGTCGGCAATATCGAAGCCGGTGGCGCAGAGAATCGCGTCCACCTCGATGCGGCGCCCATCCACCAGGACGATCGCATCGTCGCTGATGTGATCGATGGCGGTATCCTCCAAAGTGACATTGTCACGCTTGAGGGTCTCCAGCCAGTTGATATCCATGACGATGCGCTTGCCGAACACCGGGTAGTCCGGAATCAACTTCTCCAGAAGATCGGGGCGGTCCGCCAGCTTCTGCTGATAGTTCTGCAGACAATACTGCCGCACACCCTCGTTGAATTCCGAGACGGAGTGATCCTGGTCCGGCCAGTTCGGGTCCAGCTTGATGTTCTCGTACAGGCCATCCGCCGCGAACCAGTAGGAGCGGAAACGAAACCACTCGGCGTAATGGGGAATATGCTCCTGGGCCCAGCGCACCGATTCCGGAACCGGTACGAAATGGTTGGGCATGACCCAGTGTCGCGAGCGCTGCATCACGGTCAGGTGCGCCACCTTTCCGGCAATCGCCCCGCCCAGCTGCACGCCACTGGCGCCGGTTCCGAGCATGGCCACCCGCTTGCCCTCGAGAGCATAGTCGTGGTCCCAGGCCGCGGTATGCATGAGCTTGCCCTTGAAGTCCTGCAGCCCCTTGATCTTCGGCCAGGACCAGCGGTTCAGCGGACCGTGGGCGTTGATCACCGCATTGGCCTCGATCTCGCGCCGACCGTCCGCATCCTCCACGGTGACACGCCACAATGCGCAATCCTCGCCATAGACGCAGGACACCACCCGCGTGCCGAAGACGATGTCGCGGCGCAGGTCGTACTTGCGCTCCACCGCCAGCAGATAACGCTGGAACTCGGGCCCTGTGGGTGTGTAGTGGGACCAGCCCGGATTCAGCTCAAAGGAGTAGGAATAAAAGTGGCTGGGGGTATCCACCCCGCAGCCCGGATAGGTATTTTCCCACCAGGTGCCACCGATCTCCGGATTCTTCTCGATGATCTGGAAGGCGTAGCCCGCCTCGCGCAGCTTGATGCCGGCGAGCAGCCCGGTGAGCCCGGCGCCGATCACCAGCACCCGGAAATCCTCGCGCGGCGGCACGCGCCCGGGCCGTGCGCTGCGCATCTCCGGCGGCTCGAAACCCATCTGCTCCTTGAGCATGGGGATGAATTCCTCCCCCACCGGCTCACCCACCGCGGTGCTCAGCATGCGCCGCATCAGATCATCCCCCGGGGGCACGTCCCGTGGCGGCGGGTCCTGGGTCAGCAGGGAGAACAGCTTGTCGCGCAGCTCCGTCATCAAGGCTTCGGGCACCTCCTTCTGGGGCTCGAAGATAGAGCCGATGTAAGGTGCGAAGCGCGCCAGCATGGCCGCATCGTGGCTCAGGCTGACGTAGACCATCAGCATGGCCGGGGTCTCGCCGTCGCGCAAAGCCTGACGCAGCATGTCGTGATCCCTGATCGGCAGCGACGGCAGAGTCCCTGGGTCGGCCTTGTTGAGCAGTTTCATGGGCAGTCTCCATTGATCCGTACAGGGCCGCGCAACATGGCGGGCACAAATATTCTTTACGTATATTTATCTTATCGATAAGTTTATATCTGCGCAAGCACGCCCGGCTCTTTGCAAAGAGCCGCTGCCGTGGTAAATTTTTTGAAATTCTGATTCACACAGTGAAATATCCGGCCTGCCACTCTCTCGGCACATCCACCCAACCGCTCAAGAGACCCGTTGCCCATGCCCCCGCGCCACCCGATGCAGACCACCGCGGCACTGATCAACGGCCGCTGGGAACCCGCACCCCGCGGCGAGCCCAACCGCAACCCCTCGCGGCCGGACGACATTGTCGGCGAGTACGGCTGGAGCGATGCACAACAGGCCGAGGCCGCCATCGCCGCAGCCCGGGCCGCGCTGCCCACCTGGTCCGCGACCCTGCCCGATACCCGCTCCGGTATCCTTCGTACAGCCGCACAGGAACTGCGCGAACGCGCTGATGAACTGGGTGAGCAACTGTCGCGGGAGGAGGGCAAGCCCCGCGCCGAGGGCATTGGCGAGGTGCGCCGCGCCGCGGCCGCCATCGATTATTTCGCCGGGGAGGCCTATCGCGTATCGGGCCACCACCTGCCCGGATTGCGTCCGGACTTCGAGGTGCTGGTAACCCGCGAACCCGTGGGCGTGGTCCTGGCCATCACGCCCTGGAACTTCCCCATCGCGGTGCCTGCCTGGAAGTGCGCCGCCGCGCTGGTCTATGGCAACACCGTGGTCCTCAAGCCTTCGGAGCATGCACCGGCCTCGGCCTGGGCACTGGTCGACATCCTGCACCGTGCCGGCCTGCCGGACGGGGCCATCAACCTCGTCGGCGGCGACGGGCGCGAACTGGGCCCGGCGTTGATCGCCGGGGCCGACGCCATCAGCTTTACCGGCGCCGTCCCCACCGGGCGTGCCATCCTCGCCCAGGCGGCACCACTGATGAAGAAGGTGCAACTCGAACTGGGCGGCAAGAACCCGCTGATCATCGATGCCAACGCGGATCCCGACCTGGCGGTGCGTATTGCACTGGACGCGGCCTTCGGCGGCAGCGGCCAACGCTGCACCGCCGCCAGCCGCCTCATCGTACACCGGGATATCCACGATGCCTTCGTCGAACGCCTGTCCGCGGCGGCAGCCGACCTCCGGGTGGGCGACGCACTGGATCCAGCCACCCAGATGGGGCCGGTGGCCAACGCACCACAACGGCACAAGGTACTGGACTACATCGAGGTCGGACGCGGCGAAGGCGCAGACATCACCACGGGCGGCCATCCCATCGACCACTCGGGCGGCGGCTACTTTATCGCGCCCACCCTGTTCGCCGGCGCAGACAATGACATGCGCATCTGCCGCGAGGAGATCTTCGGGCCGGTCGCAGCGGTGATTCGTGCCGATGACCTGGACCACGCCATCGCCCTGGCCAACGACACCGAGTTCGGCCTGTCCAGCGGCATCGTCACCCGCAGCCTGGCCGCGGCCACCGCCTTCCGGCGTGCCACCCGTTCCGGCATGGTCATGGTCAATACCTCCACCGCCGGAGTGGATTTCCATGTGCCGTTCTCGGGACGTGGGGCCTCGGGCTATGGCGGTGGCGAGCAGGGCATTGCCGCCCTGCAGTTCTTCACCGAAACCCGCACCCACTATCTTCACCCCGGCCTGGCCTGAGCAAAGGGAGACACCGCAATGAGCCGCAAGATCACTTTCATCGGCCTCGGCGCCATGGGCCAACCCATGGCCTCCAACATCCAGCGCAAGGGCATTGATCTGGTCGTGTTCGACCTGGACAGCGCCCGCATGGCACCGCTGGCGGAACTCGGCGCAACCTGTGCCGCCTCGCTGGAAGAGGCACTCGATGGCGCCGCTATCGTCATCACCATGCTGCCCGCCACCCAGCACGTCGAAGCTGTGGCCCTGCAGCCGGGCGGCATCCTCGACCGTATCGCTCCCGGCGGCATCCACATGGACATGTCCACCATCGCACCCACCGGTACCGACCGCATCGCGCGAGCCTGCGCCGAGCGCGGCGTGCGCTTTATCGACGCACCGGTGGGGCGCCTGGTGATCCATGCACAGAAGGGCGAGTCCCTGTTCATGGTGGGCACCGAAGATGACGACGCATTCGAGGCGGTACGTCCACTGCTGGAACGCATGGGCACCGCCATTCACCGCTGCGGCCCGGTTGGTTCCGGCATCCGCACCAAGCTGGTGAACAACATGATGCTGCTGTCGATTGCCCAGGTCACCGCGGAGGGTCTGACCCTGGCGGCCCGTCTGGGCCTGGATGTCGATATGCTCAAGGCAGTCAACGCCGGGACCTCCGGCACCAACGGCCAGTTCCAGGTGAACTACGCCACCAAGGTGCTGGTCGGCGACACCACGCCAGGCTTCACCATCGACCTCGCCCACAAGGACATGAGCCTGGCCATCGAGGCGGCGAACAGCGTGCGCGTGGGGCTGCCCCTGTGCGCAGCCACCCACGCCGCCCTGGGACAGGCGCGTGCCGGCGAATACGCGGGCAAGGACTTCACCGCCATGCTCGACTACGCCACCAGCCAGGCCGGCATCCCCCCTGTGCGCCTGAAAGCCGACAGCTGAGCCCTCACCCATGAGCGACATGATCAGCGAGACCGGGCAGCGACTGTTCGCGGCCCATGCGGAGGCGGCCTTCGCCGGCATGCCCGAGTGCGCGGAGGACGGCGCCAGCCCCTGGCAAACGGAGCTATGGCAGGACATCGAAGCGGCCGGCATGCCCCTGGCCCTGCTCGCGGAGGCGGATGGAGGCTTCGACCTGACGCCGCTGGAAGCCTTCGGCCTGGTGCGTCTGGCTGCCGCCCATGCCCTGCCCACGGCCCTGGGGGAAACCCTGCTGGCCAACTGGCTGCTGGCCGCCGCCGGCCTGCCCCTGGCGGAGGGGCCGGCAAGCCTGGCCTGTGGCCTGGTCGCGCGCCGCGACGGTGACGCCTGGCAGATTCAGGGTCGCGCCCCGCGCAGCCCGTTTGGTCGCCACGCCCGGGTCGTGGTGGCACTGGCCCATGACGCGGATGGCGGGCGCTGGCTGCTGCGCTTGCCGCCTGTACAGCACACCCCCGGATACAACGTCGCCGCCGAGGCCCGTGACGACCTCCATGTGGCGCAGGAGCTGCCGGCCAGCGCCGTGGCACCGGCCCCCGTCGACGACACCACCTGGCTGGCCCTCGGCGCCCTGTTGCGCAGCCAGGGCCTGGCCGGCGCCCAGGAGGCCATACTGTCCCTGTGTGTCGACTACGCCAACGAGCGCCAGCAATTCGGGCGCCCCATCGGCAAATTCCAGGCGGTGCAGCACCACCTCGCCGTCATGGCCGGCGAGGTCGCCACCGCCCGTGCCGCAGCGGACTTCGCCGCCGGCCGCCTGCCCCAGGCGCTGGCCGAACCCGAGGCGTTCGTGTTCGCGGCCGCCACCGCCAAACTGCGCAGCGGCGAGGCCGCCGGCCGCGTCGCCGCCCTCGCCCACCAGGTGCACGGCGCCATCGGCTTCAGCCGGGAATACCGCCTGCACCCGCTGACCCGCCGCCTCTGGGCCTGGCGTGAAGAATACGGTGCCGAGGCCTTCTGGGCTGAACACCTGGGCACGCTCTTCTGTGCCGCTGGCCCCACAGCATTGTGGCCCGGAATCACCCGTGAACCGCGTGGAGAGGCCGCATGAACCCGATGCATTTTCAGCCGGCACCCGCCATCGGCGGACTGGAGCCCCTGCGCGAGGAGGTCCGTGCCTTCCTGCGCGAACACCTGGGTGACGACTACACCGCACCCCAGCGCGCACGCTCGTGGAACGGCTTCGATGCGGATTTCTCCCGCAAGCTGGGAGCCCGTGGCTGGCTGGGCATGACCCTGCCCAGGGCCTACGGCGGCCACGAGCGCACCCCCCTCGAGCGCTATGTGGTGGTGGAGGAACTGCTCGCGGCGGGCGCGCCGGTCGCCGCACACTGGATCGCCGACCGCCAGAGCGCTCCGCTGATACTGCAGCATGGCAGCGAGGCGCAACGCCAGGAGATCCTGCCGCGCATCGCCGCCGGCGAGTGCTATTTCTGCATCGGTATGAGCGAACCGGACAGCGGCTCCGACCTGGCCGCGGCGCGCACCCGGGCACTGCCGGTGGACGGCGGCTTCCGGGTCAACGGCGCGAAACTGTGGACCACCTACGCGCACCGGGCGCACTACATGATCCTGTTCTGCCGCACCGATGCCGGCAGTGAACGCCAGGCCGGTACCAGCCAGTTGCTGGTCGACCTGGGGACACCCGGGATTCGTATCAGCCCCATCCTCGACATCGCCGGGGAGCACCACCTCAATGAGGTGCACTTCGACGATGTGTTCCTGCCCGCCGGTGCGCTGATCGGCGAACAAGGCCAGGGCTGGCGCCAGGTGATGAGCGAACTCGCCTTCGAACGCTCCGGGCCGGACCGTTTTCTCTCCACCTTTGCCCTGATCAACGAATTGCTGCGGGTACTGGGCCCCGCCCCTGACGCAGCCGCACGCCGTGCCGTGGGCCGCCTGGTGGCTCACCTGGTGGTACTGCGCCAGATGTCGATGTCGGTGGCGGGAATGCTGTTACGGGGCGAAAATCCGACCCTGCAGGCCACCATCGTCAAGGATCTCGGAGCGCTGCTTGAGCAGGAAGTCCCCGACATTGCACGCAGTCTGGTACCCGCGGAACCGGTGCCCGGTGGCAGCGATGTCTACGCAGCGACATTTGCCCGTATCCTGCTCGCGGCCCCGAGCTTTTCCATCCGTGGCGGTACCCGGGAAATCCTGCGCGGCATCATCGCGCGTGGCCTGGGGCTGCGCTAGCGCCCCTTCCCATAGGCACGTTGTCATTCAGAGCGGAGCCCCCCGATGAGCCTTGTACTCAGTGAACGCGACAACCAGGGCATTGTCACCCTGACCCTGAACGACCCGGCCACCCGCAATGCCATCTCCGACCTCGCCATGATCGAGGCCCTGTTGGCGGCACTGGAAGCGGCCGACCGCGACCGCGATGCGCGGGTGATCATCCTGACCGGCGCCGGCACTGTGTTTTCCTCCGGGGGCAACCTCAAGAACATGGGGCCCGGGGGTGGTCTGCACGACCCGCTGCCGGCGCGCACCCGGCAAAACTATGCCCGCGGCATCCAGCGCATTCCCCTGGTCATGGAGGCGCTGGAAATTCCCGTGATCGCTGCCGTCAACGGCCCCGCCATCGGCGCCGGCTGTGACCTGACCCTGATGTGCGACCTGCGCATCGCCGCGGCCAGTGCGCGCTTTGCCGAGAGCTTCGTCAAACTGGGGATCGTGCCCGGGGACGGGGGGGCCTGGTTGCTGCCGCGCGTCGTCGGCTTTTCGAAGGCCTGCGAGATGGCCCTGACCGGCGACCCGGTGGACGCCGCGGAGGCACTGCGTATCGGCCTGGTGTCGCAGGTGGTGCCGGACGCCGAGCTGTTGCCGGCGGCACACGCACTGGCGCTGCGCGTCGCCGCCAACCCTGCCCACGCCGTGCGCATGACCAAGCGCATCCTGCGCGAGTCGGGGCAGCTGTCCCTCGACCAGGCGTTGACCCTGTCCGCCGCATTCCAGGCCCTGAGCCACGCCACCGGAGATCACGCCGAGGCACTGGCAGCCATGCTGGAGCGGCGCAAGCCGGATTTCAGCGGCGAATGATGCCAACCCCCTCAGAGGCCACCGGCACAAAACGCGGCCGCCACTTCCCGCGCCACCTGACGCAGGCCCGGCAGATAGTCGGCACGGGCACGAGCCTCGGTGACCGCCTGGCTGAGCATCATCATGTTGATGGCGCCGTAGACCCGCTCGCCGTCGCACACCGGTACCGCCATCGCCCACAGCTTGCCGTTGTATTCACGCTCGCTGTAGGCCGCATCCATGATCGCAACGCCTTCGTCGCGCACCTGTGCCAGCAATGCATCAAGATCCGCGGCTGGCGGAATCCTCACCCCCACCGCGCGCAGCTGCGCCAGGATTTGCTGCCGCTCCTCCTCCGGACAGAACGCCAGATAGGCACGCCCGATGGAGGTCTCCAGGATCGGGGCGCGGAAGCCGGGGCGGCGGTTGAAAGCCAGCGGGCCAGGCTCGCGGGAGGTGCCGGCCACGATCATGGCGTCACCGTCGCGCAGGGCGAAATCCGAAGGCCAGCCCACCTCCGCACGAAAACGCGCCAGGGTGGGTGCGGCCAGCTCCGCACTCTGCTGCAGGCGATCGTAACCCGAGGCAAGTTGCAGCACGCGCCCACTGACACGGTAGCCCCCGGCCTCTGCATCCTGCACCACGTAGCCGGCGTGAATCAGGGTCTCCAGCATGCGCACGATGGTGGCCTTGTCGTAGCCTGTGGCCGCGTGCAGGGCCTTCACCGTGGCACGCCTCCCCTGGCTGACCAGCCGCAGGATTTCCAGCCCGCGCAGAACCGCGGCAACGGGTTTGTAGGAGGCCATGCACGTCTCCGGAAGCGGGTGTGGCCGACATTTCTACCACTGAAAGGCGATTTCGATCAATGAAACACGATGCAGCAACACCGGCCAGCCCGAATGGCGACACCACCGTCGGCGCCCTGCAGGGCCTGCGGGTGCTCGACCTCAGCCGCGTCCTTGCCGGACCCTGGGCCAGCCAGATCCTGGGCGACCTGGGCGCCGAAGTCATCAAGGTGGAGCAGCCCGGCAAGGGGGATGATACCCGCGGCTGGGGGCCCCCTTTCCTGCCGGACGGAGGGGATGACAGCGACATCTTCTCCGGCTACTACCTGGCGTGCAACCGCAACAAGCGCTCCATCGCCATCGACATGGCCAAGCCCGAGGGAGCGGCGCTGGTCAAGCGACTGGCCGCGGTCAGCGACGTGGTGCTTGAAAACTTCAAGGTGGGCGCTCTGGCCCGCTATGGCCTGGACTACGCCAGCCTGCGCGCGGTCAACCCCAGACTGGTGTACTGCTCGATCACCGGCTTCGGCCAGGACGGCCCCTATGCCCGGCGCGGTGGCTATGACTTCCTGATCCAGGCCATGGGTGGGCTGATGAGTGTCACCGGGCCCGCCGAGGGCAGCCCCGGCTCCGAGCCGACCAAGGTCGGCGTGCCCGTGTCGGACCTGTTCACCGGGTTGTATGCGGTGATCGCGATCCAGGCGGCACTGCGCCATCGTGACCACAGCGGCGAGGGCCAGCACATTGACTGCGCCCTGCTGGACACCACCGTGGCGATCCTCGCCAACCAGGGTATGAACTACCTGGTCGGCGGCCAGGTGCCCCGCCCGATGGGCAATGCCCACCCCAACGTTGTGCCCTACCGCCCCTTCGAGACCGCCGATGGCCACCTGATCGTCGCCGTGGGCAGCGACGCCCAGTACCAGGCCCTGTGCCGCCTGCTGGGCCGGGATGACCTCGCCGACGACCCGCGCCTGCAACGCAATGCCGGGCGCGTGGCCCACCGGGTGGAGCTGGAGGCCGCGCTGCAGGAAACACTGGCCACCCGGCGCCGTGACGAGGTGCTTGCGGCCATGGAAAAGCACGGTGTACCCGGCGGCCCGATCAATCGCATCGACCAGGTGTTCGCCGACCCCCACATCCAGGCACGGCAGATAGTAGAAACCCATGCCACACCCAACGGCACCACTCTGCCCCTGACCCGCTTTCCCGCGCGGCTATCGGCAACGCCGGCAACCATCCGTCACACACCGCCGCACCTGGGGCAGGATGGCACAGCGATCCTGCGCGACCTTCTGCAGCTGGATGACACGGATATCGCCGGCTTTACCGCACGGGGCATCGTCAGCGGCGCCCGCTGAGTCTCTCCCGGCAATAAAAGCACGCCCCGGTTCGGGGTCGACAGGGCGAGTCCACCTTGCGTCTCAAGTCTCCCTGAAACGGCCCCAGTGCAGTACTTCATCGACCGGACGCCGCCAGGCAGGCCTGAAGTCGGTACCCAGGGTATAGGCCACCGGGAACAGCCCCGCCTGGGTGTGGCCCGCGGGAATCCCCAGCAGGTCGGCCATCTCCTGCTCGCGATTCAGGTGACCCGTGGTCCAGGCGCTCCCCAGGCCGCGAGGGCGCAGGGCGAGCATAAAACTCCAGGCAGCCTGAATGATGGAGCCCCAGAAGCTGGCCTGGGCGAAGACATCCAGACCCTCCGGACGGCCCTGGATAACCGGCACCACCAGCGTCGGCACCTCGCTCATGTGGTCGCGCAAGTACTGCACCGAATCGCTGATTTTCCCGAAGCCGGGTACCGCCGCGCCCACGTAGCTGTCACCCACGGCACTGCCCAGGGACTGCACGTAGTCCTCCAGAGCATCATCGTAGATCCGCGCCATCTGACGAATGGTCTCGCGGTTGTCCACAGCGATGAACGACCAGCGGTTGAGATTGGAGCCATTGGGTGCCTGCAGGGCCAGTTCCACACACTCGGTGATCACCTCCCGGGGCACCGGGCGGTTGAAATCCAGGCGCTTGCGCACCGAGCGCGTGGTGGACAGGACCTGGTCCGGCGTCAGGTTCAACATGCTTCAGTCACCTCGTGATCTTTCAGGCTCACCGCATCCGGGCCGATACCATCCGGGCGCCACGATGACGCAAAGCGACACCGGACAGACCCGGAGTCAAGGCTACAAGTCAGCCACCTTCAGCACCATCTTGCCGCGGGTATGCCCCTCCTGCAGCAGGCGGTGAGCCTCCGCCACCTCGCGCAGGGGGAACTCCCGCAGGGGCGGCAGCTGGATGTCGCCCGCAGCCAGCAGGCCGGCGATTTTTTCCAGGGTGGCGGCGCAATCGATGTCGGTCATGGTGGAGAACACCCGCTTCACACCCCGGGCCTCGCCGGCGGCAGCGGCGGCCGGGATATCGCCGTCATCCACCAGGGTCGGGATGCTGACAAAGGTGCCACCGGAACGCACCAGATCGAGGCCATTGGGCAGAGTGCTGACACCCACCGCATCCATCAGGAAGTCCAGCCCCTGCGGCGCCCACCGCTGAACGGCCTCGGCGACGTCCTCCCTGCGATAGTCGATCACCCGCTCCACACCCAGGGACTTCAGGTAGTCGACGTTGGGGGTACTGCAGGTCGCCGCGACCCGGGCACCGGCCCAGCGCGCGAACTGCACGGCGAAGCTGCCGAGGCCACCGGAACCGCCGTGGATCATCGCCAGGTCCCCCGCCTTGAGCCCGCCGCGGTCAAACAGCCCCTGCCAGGCGGTGAGCGCGGCCACCGGCAGCGCCGCGGCCTGGTCGAAGCCCAACCCTTCAGGGATGCGCGCCACGCGGTCGGCATTGGCAATCGCATACTCCGCGTAACTGCCCTGCCCGCCCTGGCCGTGGTTGGTGGGGGTGAACACGCGTTCGCCAATACTGAAACCGGTCACGCCCTCGCCCAGCGCAGCCACAACACCGGCGGCGTCAAAACCGATGATGTAGGGGAAGTAGTAGGGGCGATACTGCGCCAGCATGCCCTGGCGGTTTTTCCAGTCCGCGGGGTTGACCCCGGCATAGGCGATGCGCACCAGGACCTCGCCGGGGCCCGGCTCAGGCGTGGGCAGCTCGGCGTATTTGAGGACCTCGGGCCCTCCGGTTTCTTCGATGATCATGGCAAACATGTCAGGTGTTTCTCCCTTGGCGGTGGCACGGCGGGTTGGCAATATCCACCCACAGGCCCGCATGATGAATGAAAAAAGCCCCCAGGGCACGGCATCGACCGGCGCTGGGGGCAAGGCGTCATTCTGCGGAGGAGGTCACAGCGACGCGGACAGTGTCACTGCACGAAGCTCAGGCTGCCTCTTCCGGCTCCGGCGGGAAATACAACGGCCGGCCCGGATCGTAAACGCTGGTGAGCAGGCCGATAAAGGCCTGGTCGGTCAGCGGGCTGGAAGGCTTGTCGAAAGCGATGCCGCGGCGCTTCAGATCGGCAAAAAGGGTTTCGAAGACCCGGTCGAACGTGAGGTCGTCAGTGTGATCCTTGACCTTCTTCATTTCGTCGAAATCCTTGTACACCTTGGCACTCCAGTGCACCAGGAAGCGGAACTCCTGCTCGGGAATCTGCTGGATCACCTTGCCGTCGGTGGTAATACGCCAGCCGCCAGACACCTCCGGATCGGCCTCCATCAGTGAGTTGAAGGCCAGGCCTGCAGGCTTGCGCATGGCCACCGGCCCGTTGGATTGGGCCGAGTGGTACATCATCTCGTTCTCCACCACCACGGCACGCCCCCACATGGGTGAGTGGATCTGCTTCGGCTGCTCATGGGGGCCATCCGGCCAGTAGGTGAAACCGCCACCGATGCTACCTTTGTAGTACCAGGCGATGACCTGGGCCTTTTTCACCTGCCACTCCTTGAACAGGCCGGTCTTGACCATGGTGTTGCCCAGCCAAACCGGGCAGTTGTGGTGGCTGAGCCCACGGAATTCGGCACCGTCGATGTGCGGGGAGCCGCCGTCCGAGCAGGGCCCCTGAATATTGAACAGCATCATTTCCGGCTCGGCATACTGCGCTTGCCAGTACTCGCGCACCAGCTGCAGAAAGCGCGGGTTGTAGAAGCAGTCCTCGATCTCGGGGTGGATGCAGGCGTCGTGGTAGGTGAAATAGCCACGAAACACCGGGCTCAGGAACATGTCGAGGGTTGGTGTGACGCCTTCAGGGAATTGCCCGGAGGTGGTCGCGATCAGTTCCTCGGCGGAATTGAAGTGCTGGGCGATGATCAGCTGCCAGGGCCCCTTCTTGCGTACAACCTCAAGCAGGCGACGGTGCTGATCCTCGGTATAGGCTCCCTCAAAAACCCTGGGTGGAGCCGCCGGGCGTATGACCTTGGCGCGTTCAATATCCATGATGTCTCGTCCTCACAATCATTCAGTGCAGTGGATTTCTGCCACCTCAGCCAAGGTGGGCGTTGAAGAAGCGCACCATGATGTCCAGCGCTTCCCGGGTCTCCGGCAACTGCAGGGCATACCAGTGGGAGTGCGGCAATGCGTCGAACACATACAGCTCCGCTTCCACTTCGGCTCGGCGCAGGGCGCGGTGGAACAGTGTCGCGGCACTCATCAGCATGTCCCGCGTCCCGGTGACCAGCAACGCCGGAGGAAACTGTGACAGGTCGCCATGGATCGGCGACACCAGCGGATCCCGGGGATCGGCATTACCCAGATACAGCTTCACATCACTGTCCGGGTGATCCAGCGGCGGCGACAGGGGGCCGAAGAAACCACTGGGGGTGAAGATCTGGCGGCTGTCGCCGAAGTCACTGAGCCCCCCTCCACTGGAAAAGACACCGATGCATGCCGGCAGTGTCAGGCTCTCTTTCAGCATGCGCGCCACCGCCTGGGCGGTCAGGAAGCCCCCCGCGGAACTGCCGAACATGCCGACTTTCTCCGCCGGATGGTGTTCCAGCACTTCACGATATACGGCGATGACGTCATCCACCGCAGCGGGGTAGCGGTGTTCCGGGGCCAACCGGTAATCCACCGCGATCACTGGTACTCGTGCCAGATGGGCGATGGGAATCGCCTCGACCAGTGAACCCGAGCCCACCGCAAAACCGCCGCCATGCAGGTTGATCAGCACCCGCCCCTCATGCTCTGCCGGCACCTCAGGCGGGCGGACCAGGTGGCAGCGCACCCCGCCAATACTGATTTCCTCGATCTCCACGGGGTAAAGCTGCTGCGCCCAGTCGTTGAGCTTCTCGAAGCTCGCCGCCATGGCATCGCGCATCGTCCAGAGCGGCACCGGCTGCTCCGGCATGGGTGCATCGCCCCAGGGGTTGGAGGCAAGATAAGCCTTTGCCTCATCACTGACACTGCCGGGTATGCCGACCCGGTGTCGGCCCAGGGTGACGACGCCCCGGTCATCGATCTCGTAGCTCATTGTGATCCGCTCCAGTTGTGATCCACGCCGGTTCGGGGGCGGCACGACACGGCCTGCCCCATCCGATTCCCACCGGCACCACCGGCCGAGACTCAGTACGCGCCGGGCAGCAGCTCAACCACTTCCAGCAGGTGCCCCTCGACATCCGCCACGAAAGCGACCTTCACCCCATGCTCCGGCATCGAGCGGATCGGGTCCACCACGCGACCGCCGGCGGCCTCGGCGCGCTGCACGAAGGCCTCAAGGTCATCGGTCTGCATGCCGATAATGACCTCCTCGCTGTAAGGCCCCTTGGCATCAAGGAACTTGAGCAACACAAAGGAGGCACCGCCCTCCGCCGTAGGGGCATACATGATCTCGCTGATCGCGCGACCGGCAATCTCGCTCTCGACCCGGTAGGTCTCGGTCAGGCCGCAGACTTCGGAGTAAAAGGCCGCGCACTTGTCCAGATCCTGGACCAGCAGTTTGGTGAAGCCGAAGTGAGTGCCGTTCTGTTGTGCCATGGTGACCTCCGGTGATGCGTGTGCGACGTCCCGCGGCGCACGCGAAAACGATTTAACTTATAGATAATTTATTTGTTAAATTATCCGCCTTTGGCGCACCAGTCAAGCCGCCCCAGCCGGAACTCCTCCGGGTCGGGCTGTCGCGTCATTTCCCAGTAGTCCACCAGGCGCCAGGGGCTGGAGAGATACAGCCGCCCGCGGCTGTTCTGGTAGTAACTCCTGACCCGCGGGTGCCCCCAGATCATCTTCGCGAGCTGGGCATCCAGGGCCTCGTTGTAGGCATCGTGAGCCTCCTGCGAGGGCTCGATCCAGTCCGCATCGCTGGCGTGCAGCAGGTCGAGGCAGCCCAGCATGTAATGCAGCTGGCTTTCGGCAAGGATATTGATACCCCCACCGTGATTGGGCGCGCTGTTTGGCCCGGAACCGACGAACAGGTTGGGGAAGCCAGGCACCACGACGCCACGATGGGCTCGCGGGTCATCATCCCCCCAGAGCTCGCGGATGCTGGTTCCACCGCGCCCGACGATTTCCAGTGTGGACAACATACGGGCATGCACATAGCCCGTGGCAAAGATGATGACGTCCAGCTCGATAAGGCGCCCATCCCGGGTGATGATGCCATTCTCGACAATGCGCTCGATGCCGTCCGTCTCGAGATCGACATTGTGGCGCTTGAGCATGGTGAACCAGCCATTGTCCATGCAGTAACGCTTGGCTCCCGGAGGATAATCCGGCGTGACCTTGTCCTTGAGGTCCGGGCGGTCTGCCAGCTGCTCGTCAATGTAGGACAGCAGCCACTGGCGGATCTGCTCGTTAGCCGCCGACACGGAAACATCCGGCATATGCCAGTCCGGGTCGATCACCACATTTTTGTAGAGATTGTCCGAAGCATTCCAGTAGGTCTGCAGGCGCCACCATTGGGCGTAGTGCGGTATTTCCCGCATCGCCCAGGCCACCGGCTCGGGGATGGTATCGTTGATGTTGGCGATCGGCATGACCCAATGCCTGGAGCGCTGAAACACGGTCAACCGCGATGCAATCTTCGCCATCTCTGGCGACACCTGCATGGAGCTGGCACCGGTGCCGATCACGGCAATACGCTTGCCGGCCAGGGCCACGCTGTCGTCCCAGCGCGCGGTGTGCATCTTCACACCACGGAAGGACTCATGGCCCGGCACATTGAAGGGCTTGGGCACCGCGCTGAACCCCGCCGCCGTCATCACGGCGCTGTAGTGGCGCAACTCTTCCCGGCCATCGAGCACGGAGCGCAGGCGCACATCCCAGCGCGCCGTGGACTCATTCCAGATGCAGCTGAGCACCTCGGTATTGAAGTGCACCCGGTCGCGCACCCCGTACTTGTGCGC
>JBJHBY010000006.1:0-34963 GCA_050485745.1 Gammaproteobacteria bacterium
CGCGGTGTGGAGGCGGAAACCGCCATCGTCGCCCTGCGCTCGGTCTCACGGGTCGGCGTTGGCGACCTCGGCGCCAACGCCAGGCGCATCCGCGAGTTCCGCGAGGCCTTCCTCGACGCGGTGTCGCGGGAACCCAGCTTTCAGGGAGCCGCTGAATAGCTCCCCCCGCGCCCTGGCTTTCAGGCTGGCCGCCTCATCGGGGCGAGGCCTGCTACAATCGGCGACCCCGAGCCCCGCAAGCGCACAACCATGCCCAAGATCGTCGATCACGACGCACGTCGCGAGGACATTGCCGAAACCGTTGCCCGACTCATCGCCGAACAGGGGCTGGACTCGGTGACGATCCAGGCCATCGCCCGGGCCTGCGGCTACAGCGCGGGCATGGTGCTGCACTACTTCGAGAACAAGGAAAGCCTGTTGCTGTCTGCTCTGGACTGGTGCGAGGCCCGGCACCAGGCCCGCATCGCGCAGATGGTCGAGGGGCGCAGGGGTCTGGATGCACTGCTGCAGCGCCTGCTCGCCGCCCTGCCGCTGGACGAGGCGGTAAAAATGGAGTGGACGATCTCGTTACAGTTCTGGAGCCACACCCCCTTCGACGACAGCATTCGCCGCCACTATGAAAGCGTCAACTGGGCGTCCTTCGGACTCGGCGTCGAGGACCTGCGCCTCGCGATGTCCGCAGGGGAGGTGCCCGGGAACATCGACCCGGAAGCGGTGATGAAGGGGCTGGTCGCCCTGGTCACCGGGCTTGGGGTATCGGCCGTCTACAACCCCGAGGCCTACCCCCCGGCGCAGCAGCGGCACCTGCTGGAACAGGCACTGCTGCCCCTGCGCCGGGGCTGAGGCAAACTCCGGTCAGGCCTGGGTACCGCCGTCGACACGAATATCCTCACCATTGATGTGGATGCCGTCCTCGGAAGCGAGCATGGCGATCACCCCGGCAACCACCTCAGGCCCCAAGGGGCCACTCAGTGAGCTGATGCGCGTCATCAGGTCCGGGTCCATCACGCCGGGCATGCTCAGGTTGGTGGACATGCCGGTGAGAATGTCGCCCGGGCAGACACAATTGGCGCGCAGGCCCTGCTTGGCATACTCCACCGCAATCGAGCGGGTCATCGCCAGCACGCCACCCTTGGAGGCGGAATAGGCGCTGCCCCAGGGCAGGCCCTTCTTCGCGGCGGTGGAGGCGGCGTTGATGATGCTGCCCTTGCTCTCCAGCAGGTGCGGGATGACCGCCTTGCAGATCAGGAATGTACCCACCAGATTGACCGCCATGATGCGCTCGAAACCGCTGCGATCCAGTTCATGGGTGCGATCGAAGCGCAGAATGCCGGCCATGTTGACCAGACTGTCGAGACGACCATAGCGGGCGATGCAGGCCTTGACACAGGCGTTGACCTGGGCCTCGTCGCTGATGTCCAGGGCATGGGCTTCCGCCTCGCCGCCCGCGCTACGAATGGCGGCCACCACTTCGTCCAGGGCCGCGGCGTTGACGTCGGTGCAGAACACGCTGTCCCCCTCACTGGCCAGACGCTCCGCCGCGGCGCGGCCGATACCCGATGCGGCCCCGGTAATCAGTGCCACTTTCCCCTTGAATCGCTGCATGTTGCGGACTCCCGTCACGTTATTCGAATCGGCCCCAAGAATCCCCCCGGGACCCCGGCCGGTCAACCAGGTGCATGGCCGGGGTCCCCATGGGTACAATCGGTTGCACCAGTGGCACGAAGACCCGGGGGAACACCCTGCCCGGTCACACGTCCACTGCAACAGAAACGACAAGGGAGTGCAGACCCATGAAAGCGTTTCACATCCTGTTGATGATGCTGCTGCTCGCCGCCTGTGCGGGCAGCAGCCCCCAGGGGCCCTCCGACCCGGCGCTGCAGGCGCTTCCCGGGCCGCACAAGGAGCTCTACCGCCGCGACGGCACAGACTTCAGCAGCTGGCAGCGCCTCCATGTTGCACCACTGGAGATCAGCTACGACCGCCGCTCACGCCGCGACCCGCGCTACCCCAGGCCGGAGGACTACCAGCTGGATGAGCGCGAGCTGCGTACCCTGCAGCAGCAACTGGTCAAGGCCCTGGCGGCGACCTGGGGCGAGCAGCCCGGGTGGCAACTGGTCGATGAACCCGACGGGCAGAGCCTGACCCCGCAAGTCCACCTCAGGGACTTCTACCTCTACGCGCCACTCAAGGATGACTACCCCGGTTCATCACGCACCCTGACCCGGGAGAGTTCCCGCTTTCTGCTGGACGCCCGGCTGCTGGCCCCGGACGGCAGCATCCTGCTGGAAAGTCGTGACCGCCGTGTCACCGGCGAACGCGGCAGTGGTCCCCTGACCCTGCGCACCTTCAGCAGCGTGGTCTACTGGCAGCAGGCCTACCAGGAGCTCCGGCGCTGGGCTCTGCAACTGCGCCCCCTGCTGGCGGAGCAATAAGCACCGCCACTGGCCGCATTTGTTAGCGGGTCTGACAGCTTTGGCCATTGCGGCGGGCGGCGCTTGGGGTACCATTTCCCGTCGCCGCCGGCCCCGCCGCCGCTGATTCCATCCACGTGAGGAGGTTCGAGTGGACGCACTGGAACAATTTCGTCTCGAGACCCGCGAGTGGCTCGAAGCCAACTGCCCACCGTCCCAACGCCAGCCGGTGGTCAAGGAAGAACAGGTCTGGGGCGCCCATGGCGGCCAGTTTCCCAGTGAGGATGCACGTCTGTGGTTCGAGCGCATGCGCGATCGCGGCTGGACCGTGCCGGACTGGCCGAAGGAATACGGCGGCGGCGGCCTCAGCCCCCAGGAAACCAAAATCCTCAAGGACGAGATGAAGCGCCTCAATTGCCGCGCGCCGCTGTATGACCTCGGCATCTGGATGCTCGGCCCGGCCCTGCTGGAGTGCGGCTCTGAAGAGCAGAAGCGCCTGCACCTGCCGCGCATCGCCCGCGGCGAGACGCGCTGGTGTCAGGGTTACTCCGAGCCGGGTGCCGGCTCCGACCTGGCCAGCCTGCAATGCCGCGCTGAAGACAAGGGCGACCACTTCCTGATCAACGGCAGCAAGATCTGGACAACCAACGCCGACAAGGCCAACTGGATCTTCTGCCTGGTGCGCACCGACCCGAACGCACCGGCGAAGCAGGCCGGCATCAGCTTTCTGCTGATCGACATGACCTCCCCCGGCATCTCCGTGACTCCGATCGAACTGATCAGCGGTGAGTCCGAGTTTTGCCAGACCTTCTTCGACAACGTCAAGGTGCCGAAAGAGAACCTGGTCGGCGGCCTCAACCAGGGCTGGGCCGTGGCCAAGGCGCTGCTCAAATACGAACGCAAGCTGATGAGCGAAATCGGCGAGGGCACCACCGGGCCAAGCTTCGGCCCGGTGCAGGCCGCACGCGACTACGTGGGCGTCAACGCCGACGGCAAGGTGCGCGATGCCGCCCTGCGCGACCAGCTGGTACGCAACGAAATGAACTTCCGTGCGGTCGGCCTGACCCACTTCCGCATCTTCGAGGAGCGCATCAACAACGCCTCGGACCCGAACCTGCCGCTGATCATGAAGTACATCGGCACCGAGGAGGAAAAGCGCAAGCAGGAGTTGCTGCTCGCCCTGCTGGGCATGCGCGCCCTGGGTTGGGAAGGGGACGACTTCAGCCATGACGAATTGCTGACCCTGCGCGGCTGGGCCATGTCCAAGACCCTCAGCATTGCGGGCGGCACCTCCGAGGTGCAGCTCAACATTATCGCCAAGCGCGTGCTTGGCCTGCCCGACTGACGCCGGCCGCACGACGGGAGACTGATACAGATGGCACTGGTACTGAACGAAGAACAACGCCTGCTCAAGGACACCGCCCGGGAATTCCTGCAGGAAAACGCCCCGGTGGCGGCGCTGCGCACGCTGCGCGATGCCCGCGACGAGACTGGCTATGATCGCGCCCTGTGGCAACAGATGGCCGAGCTCGGCTGGGCTGGCATCACCCTGCCCGAAGCCTATGGCGGCCTCGAGTTCGGCTGCATGGGCCTGGGCGCCGTGGTCGAGGAAACCGGCCGCACCCTGACCGCCTCACCCCTGTTCGCAACCGTGGTACTCGGCGCCACCGCCGTGGAACTGGCGGGTAACGATACCCAGAAGCAGGCCCTGCTGCCCGCGGTGATCGGCGGCGAACTGACTCTGGCCCTGGCCCTGGACGAGGGCCATCACCACGCCCCCGCGGATGTCACCCTGAGCGCGCGCGCCGAGGGCAATGGCTATGTTCTCAATGGCCGCAAGGCCTTTGTTATCGACGGCCACGCTGCGGATCGCATCGTGGTGGTGGCGCGCAGCAGTGGCAAGCCCGGTGAAACCGACGGCCTGAGCCTGTTCCTGGTCGACGGCCAGGCTGCGGGGTTACAGCGCAAGCGCCTGATCATGGCCGACAGCCGCGGCTATGCCCACCTGCAGTTCGACAATGTCCGTGTGGACGCGGACGCCCTGCTGGGCGAAGCGGGCAAGGCCTGGCCGGTACTGGACAAGGTCCTCGACCGCGGCCGTATCCTGCTGGCGGCGGAGATGCTCGGCGGCGCCCTCGAGGCTTTCGAGCGCACCGTGGCCTACCTCAAGGAACGCGAACAGTTCGGCGCAAAAATCGGCTCGTTCCAGGCCCTGAAACACCGCGCGGCGCATATGTATACAGAGCTGGAGATGAGCAAGTCGGTCCTGCTCGACGCGCTCTCCGCCATCGACGACGGCCGCGCCGACCTCGGTGCCCTGGCCAGCCTGGCCAAGGCGCGCATGAACGACGTTTATCAGCTGGTGAGCAACGAGGCGGTACAGATGCACGGCGGCATCGGCGCCACCGACGAGCTGGAAATCGGCTTCTTCCTCAAACGCGCCCGGGTCGCCATGCAGCTGCTGGGCGATGCCGGCTTTCATCGTGATCGTTACGCCACGCTGAGTGGGTATTGAGAGGAGACAGGAGACGCGAAAGTCGGTGGAAAAGGCTGCGCCGTTTTCCACCCTACTCTCGAGATCAGCTCCAGGGTTGCCGCACGCCGGCGCCCCCCGTCTTCGACGGAGCGGTAGGGTGGAAAACGGCGCAGCCTTTTCCACCAGATGACGCCCCTGCGCCTCCCGCTTTGCGTCTGACGTCTGACGTCCGACGTTTTGCGTCTCGCCTCTAGCGTCTCCGCCCCCCCTCGCCCCTAACACCGCCCCAACACCCTCTCCACAAACAACCGCAGGCTGGCCCAGGCGCGGTCGACCGGCACGCCGCCGACCAGCGGGTGCAGCAAGGGGGCGTAGCCGCCGCCGGAGTCGCGGATGCGGGCGAGGCATTCGTCCGGGGTGATGATCTCGTAGCGTCCCTCGGCGCGCAGTTGTTCGATGGAACCCACCTTCGCCTCCAGCGGTCGAGTGTAGCCGGGGGTGGTCCAGCTGCTGTACTCCTGTACTTCCGCGAGGAAGTGCGGCCCGATCTCCGGCCAGGCGGCTTCGGGGTCCTCGTCGATGAACAGCACGGACCAGCCCTCCCCCGGGGTCTTCACCACCCCCTGATGGCCGTGCCGGGCGCACTCCTCGTGGTAGAAGGCTTCCAGCTCCGGGGCCGGTGCCGGCGGGTAGAACGGCAGGCCGTAACGGGCCGCACGCCGTGCCGCCATGCGCGTGAAACCGCCGATGTAGAACAGCGGGTGTGGCCGCGTATACGGCCGCGGGGTCACGCGGATGGTCTGGCCGCGGTATTCGAAGGGCTCACCGCTCCAGGCCTGGCGCAGGGTCTCGATGAGGAAGTCGAGGTTGGCGCCGCGGTTCTGCCAGTCCTTGTCCATCGCGTGGTACTCGATCTCGCGATAGCCGAGGCCGGCGATGAAATGAAAGCGCCCGCGACTGGCCAGATCGAGGATGGCCACTTCCTCAGCCAGACGCACCGGGTCGTACAGCGTCGCCAGCAGCGCCATCACGCCGATCTGTGCCTGCTGCGTACGCGCCACCAGCATACCCGCCATCACCAGGGGGGCGGGCATCCAGCCGGTGTTGCTGCAGTGGTGCTCTTCAACGTTGATGTTGGAGAAGCCGCTGGCATCGGCGTAGGCCGCCATATCCAGGGCGGCCTGGTAGCGCGCCGCCTCGAGTTCGGGGTCGTCGCTGCAGCCGGTCATGTTGAGGCGCAGGGTGCAGGTGGTCATGGCGGGTCTCCGGGAGGGACCGCTCCAGGGGAACGGCCGGAATGGATTGGCTGGCTCGGATATCTCACCGTTGCCCTGGGGTTCATAGTGGCGGTTTCGTGCGTTTTGGTGGACAAGGCTGCGCCGTTGTCCACCCTACGCTAAATGCTTGTAGGGTGGGTGGGTCACGAGTAGGGTGGACAATGGCGCAGCCTTGTCCACCACGCCGTTATGCCGTTATTGCCGCCACGCCACCACGACCTCGAAAGCTCTCTGATCTCCGAATCACCAGGATTATACAGGCTGGTGGTCCTGCGGCAGGCACCCGGCAGGGCTGCCCGGCTCAGTCGGTTGAACCATCCGGCTCCGGACGCAAGATGCCGCGCAGGACCACATCGAGGTGGTAATCCATCATCTTCTCGAGGTCCAGGGGTTGCAGGCGCCCGAACAGCGCCTGCCACAACAGCCCCATGATCGGGCCGCTGGTAAAAATCTGCGGAAACTCCTCCAGGCCAGCATCGCGGAACTCGCCACTGTCGATACCGCGACGGATCACATCGCGCAGGATCGACAGGGTCAGGCAGATCACTTCCGAGTAATAGAAGTCCACCAGCTCCGGAAAGCGCGCTCCCTCCGCCACCATCAGCGGAATCAGATAGCGCGCATCCGTCTGCAGGAACTCCCGGCCAAAGGAGGCCACCACTTCGCGCAGCACGCGCTCGGCACTGCCCTCCGCCACCCGCACCTGAGCCTCGAGGCGCTGCAACTGGGACACGATGACCCGGCGCACTACCGCCTTGAACAACTCCTCCTTGCCGGGGAAATACAGATAGATGGTGCCCTTGGTGATGCCGGCGCGGGTCGCTACGTCGGCAAGCCGGGTGCCCTGGTAACCGGAGGCGATGAACTGCTGCAGTGCCGCATCGATGATCTCGGCGGGCCGTGCCTCCTTGCGGCGGCGGTTGCGGAGTTTCGGATTGAGCTTGAGCGTTGGCTTATCGGACATGGGCAGCGGTGAAGCCTCAGCGGGCGCGGGCAGCGGGCGCGGCTGCGCCGCTTGCCTGCATCGGCGCCGCAGCATATCATCGCGGGCAGTTACTGACCAGCAGGTTATTAAAACCCAGATGGATACTGACACCCTCCCTCCACGACAACGCCTGCTGGCCTATACCCTGATTGCCCTGGTGGTCCTGATTGGCCTGCTGGGCATGCGCCTGCTGCGCCCGGAGCACCAGGTCCGGGAGGCACCGGACAGCCGCCCCTTTGTCGAGGCGGAGCGCTACCGGGTCAGCGATGAGGCCATCACCATCCGCGGCTTCGGCACGGTGCGCGGTGAATTCGAGGCCACCCTGGCCACCGAGGTCAGCGGCCGCGTCATCCATTTGCACCCGCAGTTGCGCGAGGGCGGGCATGTGCCGCGGGGGGCTTTGCTGGTGGAGGTCGACTCCCGCCCCTACCTGGCGCGGCAGGCCGAGCTGGAAGCAGAGCGCACGGCCCGGGAGGCTGAGCTGCGGCAACTGGAACGCCAGCTGCAGCGGCTGCAGGAGCTGGCCCAGCGGCAGTTCGTCGCGGCGGATGCACTCGATGAACTGCGCGCCCGCACCGATATGGCAAAGGCCGCGCTGCAGCGCGCCTCCGCAGCCCTGCTTGGCATCGAGCTCGACCTCGAGCGTACCGCCATCCACGCACCTTTTGCCGCGGTAGTGCAGGCCCCATCCGTGGCACCCGGGGACGTGCTGCAACCGGGACAGGCGCTGGCACGACTGACCAGCCTCGAACACCTGGAGGTGGAAGTCGCCCTGCGCGGCAATGAGGCGCGGTTGCTGGAGGCCAGCGACGAGCCCATTCGCGCCGCAATCGTCGACCAGCGCGGACAACGATACCCTGCGCAGCTGGTGCGTCTGTCCGGGGCCGTCGACCGGCAGACACGCACCGTCACCGCAGTGCTGCAACTGCTGCGCGCCGACGATGAGGCACCGGGTCCACCCCGTATCGGCGAGTTTGTCGCCAGCGAGCTGCAGGCCCCGGCCAATGGCCGTCACTATCGCATCCCCCGCGCCGCACTGCGGGAGGCGGATGCCATCTGGACCATCGATGACGAAGGCCAGGTGCGACGCACACCGATCACGGTGCTGCTGCTGAGCGGCGACGCGGCCTACGTCGAGGCCAGCGAGCTGGGCGAATCGGGCCTGGTGATGACCCGCCACCCGCTGGTACTGGCCGAAGGCATGGCGGTGCGTGTGCGCACGCGGGACCGGGCCGAGCCATGAAGAACCTGCTGGCCTGGTTCATTCGCCAGGGGGTCCCCACCAACCTGCTGATGCTGGGCCTGCTTTTTGCCGGCATCCTCGGCGGCATGACCATTACCCAGAAGGTCTTTCCGGAACTGAGCCTGGACCGGGTGGAAATCCGCGTGGACTACCCCGGGGCGACGCCGGATGAAGTCGAGTCCTCCATCGTGCAGCCGATCGAGGAACAGATCGGTGGCATCGAGGGTATTCGCGAGGTGGTCGGCGTCGCCGCGGAGGGACAGGGCATCGTCACCGTCGAATTGATCAGTGGCGAGGACGTGCGCAAGCGTCTCGAGGAAATCAAGGCCGAAGTTGACCGCATCACCACCTTTCCGCGGGAGGCGGAGCGCCCCGAGATCCGCGAGCTCACCAACCGTCACCGCGTGATCGAGCTGGTGGTTCACGGCGCCGCCGATGAAGCATCGCTGCGCGAACTCGCCTATCAGGTGAAGAGCGACCTGGTGCTGCAACCGGAAATCTCCTTCGTGGAAGTTGTCGGCGTGCGCGATTACGAAGTGGCCATCGAATTCTCCAGCGAGCGCCTGCGCGAACTCGGCCTGTCGCTCACCGAGGTCGCGGATCGGGTGGGCGCCGCCAGCCTCGAACTGCCCGCCGGGCGCCTGGTGACCGCCGACGGCGAAATCCGGGTGCGCACCCTGGGGCGCAATTTCGACCGCCGGGACTTCGAGCGCCTGCCCCTGATCGCGCGCCCCGATGGTACCCAGATCCAGCTGGGCGATGTCGCCGTGGTGCGCGATGGTTTCCGCGACCTCGACCTCGTCACCCGTTTCAACGGCCAGCCCGCGGCCATCGTGCGGGTCTACCGCATCGGCGACGAGCAGGTCCTGCGCCTGGTCGATGCGGTGGAGCACTACGTCAACGAGGAGTTGCGACCGCAGCTGCCCGAGGCGCTGTCCGTTCGCATCTGGCGCGACGATGCCGAGGAACTGAAAAACCGCATGCGCCTGCTGCTGAAGAACGGCGCCCTCGGCCTGTTCCTGGTATTCGTCACCCTCACCCTGTTCCTGGACCTGCGCCTGGCCCTGCGCATCGCGAGCAGTATCGCCATCACCTTCGTCGGCGCCCTCGCCTTCATGAATCTGTTTGGCGTCACCATCAACCAGATGTCCCTGTTCGGCTTTATCCTCGCCGTGGGCATCGTGGTGGATGCCGCCATCGTTACCGGCGAAAACGTGTTTGGTCAGGCGGAGCGCGGGCGTGCGGGAATTCCGGGGACGATCGCCGCCACCACACGTATCGCGCCGCCGGTGGTGTTCGCGGTCTCGACCACCATCGCTGCCTTTCTCGCCCTGATTTTCATCCCGGGCCTGATGGGGCAGTTCATGCGCGATGCCTCCTCCGTGGTGGTGATCGTGCTCACCGTCTCCCTGGTCACTGCGTTGCTGATCCTGCCGCGGCATCTCTCCCAGGTGAACTGGCAGCGGCCGGCGGCGGTGCCCGGTTCTGCCCATATAGAGCGCGCTCGCAGCCGTGTCGCCAGGGACCTGCAACGCTTCACCGATACCCAACTGACCCGAGCGGTGCGGCTGGCCATCGCCAACCCGGGTATCACTCTGTGCGCGGCGATCGGCAGCGTGGTGCTGGCGGTGGGCCTGATCGCCAATGACCTGGTCCGGGTCACGTTCTTTCCCACCATCGAATCCCGCTACGTCACTGCCGAAATCGAGCTGGAAGAAGGTGTTTCGGCGGAACGCACCCTGGCCCTGGCGGAACATCTGGCCCGAATCGCGGACGACGTCGCGGACGAGTTGCAGCAGCGCCACCGACTGGAGCAACCCCCGGTTCTGGGCACCCTGGTCAGCGTTGGCCGCTCCCTGATGCTGCCACCCCCGACCGGCGTCACCCTGCAACTGGTGGAGGGGCACAAGGCCTCGGTGTCCGTTGAACTGACCCGCCCCGGGCAGCGCCCCTTCACCGGCATCGCCTTCGAACAACTCTGGCGGGAGCGCACCGGTGTGATTCCCGAGGCACGGGTACTGCGCTTCTCGGCGCGCATGGTCAATCTCGGGGAACCGGTACAGGTCGAGCTTTCCGCCCGTGACCAGGAGTCACTGGACGAGGCAGTGGCACGACTGAAAGCACACCTGACACAGACCGACGGGGTGCTGGAGGTACGCGATGACCAGGACCGCGGCAAACGCGAGCTGCGCTTGCGGCTCACCGACAGCGGGCATCACCTCGGGCTCACCGTCTCGGATCTGGCCCGGCAGAGCCGCGCCGCCCTGTTCGGGGAGGAGGCCCTGCGCGTCCAGCGGGGCCGTGATGAGGTGCGGGTCTACACCCGCCTGGATGAGCGCGACCGCGCCGACCTGGGCCTGCTCGAGCACTACCGCATCAAGACACCGAGCGGTGCGCTGGTACCCCTTGGCGAGGTCGCGGAGCTCAGCTGGGGGCAGACGCCCTCAACCCTGCAGCGGCGCAACGGCCGTCGCATCGTCACGGTAAGCGCCAATATCGACCTCGCCATCACCACCGGGCAGCAGGTCAACGAAACCCTGGCGCAACGCTTCCTGCCGGAACTCGCCGCGGACCTTCCCGGGCTGCTGTATGACTTCGGCGGTGAGCAGCGCGAACAGGGCGACGTCGGCAGCCGCCTGCTGCGCAACTTCCTGCTCGCCCTGTTCGCCATCTATGTGCTGATCGCGATTCCGTTCCGCTCGTATGTGCAACCACTGATCGTGATGGCCGCCATTCCCTTCGGGCTGGTCGGCGCGGTGGTGGGCCATCTGCTGCTGCGCCTGGACATGACCGTATTGAGCATGTTCGGCATCGTCGGCCTGTCAGGGGTAGTGATCAACGGCTCCCTGGTGATGATCGATTTCATCAACGAGGAGTACGACCGCGGCCGCACCTGGAGCGACGCGGTACTCGAGGGCGTACGCAGCCGCTTCAGGCCGGTGTTGCTGACGGCCATCACCACATTCCTCGGGGTGTTTCCGCTGATTCTGGAGCGGGATATTCAGGCCCAGTTCCTGATTCCACTGGCAGTCAGCATCGGCTTTGGTGTGCTCTTCGGCACCGCCATCCTGATGCTGGTGGTCCCGGCACTGGCCATGCTACCGGGGGTGCGGCGACCGCGGGAACGCGATGCCGATGAGGAGTTGCTGGAGGGGCATTCCTGAAGAGCAGCTGGACGCAAGAAGCGAAACGCCAGACGCCAGACGCCAGACGCCAGACGCCAGACGCCAGACGCCAGACGCCAGACGCCAGACGCCAGACGCCAAGTATGCTGCACCTTGCATCCCGCGTCTCGCGTTTTTTTGCGTCTTGCGTCTTGCGCTTCCAGCAATCCCTCACACCGGCTTCACGGTAATACGCACCCGCTCGTCGCGCTGTTCGATCTGCTCGAACAGACGCTTGTAACCGGAATAGGCAATGCGCCATTCTCCGTTCCGGCGGACATAGCGGTCGCGGTACAGGGCAGACCCGGTCAGGGTGGTGTTGTCCTCGAGGTTGACGAAGATGTCCTGCAGGTACCAGAGACCTTCCGCAGTGTCGCCATCCACACTGATTTCCGGGTGATGGCCATGGTGCATACCGAAGCGGGTGGGGGTAAAGGCATTCTTGTAGAACACTTCGAGATCCGGCCAGCCCTTGATGCTGATTTCGTACTCGCCGCCCTTGAAGAACACCTCGGCATCCTCGGTAAAACAGGCCTTGAGGGTCTCCAGATCACAGGTGTCAATGGAACGGAAATAGCGTGCCTTGAGCTGCTTGATCAGCTCAATGGATTCGAGGTCGAGCATGGGTACCTCCCGGTCGTGAACTGTTGTGTCGACCGGAGCATGGTAGCCCGATTCGGGGGTGTACCGCCCCGGCACCGCTAACGACGCCGGAAACGGTACGAATAGTCAGCCTGTCAGAAGCGGTAGCTGACCCCGACGCGATAGATGAACGGGTCGACTTCAATCGAGTTGGCGCGCAGGCTGGAACCCGCAACATTGAAGCGACCGTCGGTGCGCACACGGGTGGCATTGACCTCACCGAACAGACTCACCGATTCGCTGACGGCGACATCAACCCCGGCACCCGCCAGCCAGCCAAAGGTGCTCTGGACGGAGAAACTGATATCGCTGGTGCCCAGTGCGTTGATCAACTGGGGGCGCGGCTTTTCACTGCTGATGTCGAAGTACACCGCACCCAGCTGGACGTACGGCCGCACCATGCTGCCTTCGAGGAAGGTGTAGCGGCCCTGCAGTGTCCACACATCGAGATCGAAGCGACCGACCTTGCCAATATCCAGGCCTTTCTCCTTGGCCTCATGGGTCATGCCCGTGCTGTAACTCAGGGATACGGAGATCGCCGGGGTGACGTGGTAGCCAAGGCCGATGAAAAAGCCCACGTCGCTGTCGATGTCATCCACCTTCGAGGGCAGGGCCGCGCCATCCAGCGTCAGCCCGCTGCTGCTGACGCCCTGGGGAGCAACCTGCTGGATACCACCGAACAGTTCAAACTCGGCATGGGCCGGCGCAGTCAGCAGCACCGTGGCCGCGGCGGCAGAGGCAAGAGACGCCTTGAAATGGCTCTGTCTGGTCTTCATGTCCTGATCTCCATCCATTATCGATACGCGAAATACAGCGGCCATCGACTGCACCGCCGACACTGACATTACGCCCTGCTCACAGCGGCGGATCATTCACGGGCCTGACGTGAATCAGCGCAAGTGATACCATCGCCGCAGACTAGATGCCCCTGGCGGGATGACGAAAGGAGCGGGTCATGCAGGCCGATTTCATGGAGCGTTATTACCAGACCTATAACAGCGAGAACCCGGAGTCGCTCGCGGCCTTCTATGCCGTTGATGTGCGCATGGTGTCCGCCCAGGGAGAGGAAACCGGCCGCGATGCGATCATCGCCACCTACCGTTTCATCATCGAGCGCTTCATCGACCGCATGACACCAACACGGATCCTGGTTTCAGGCAATCATGCCGCGGTGGAGATCACCGACGAATTCGAGGCACGGCAGGATGTAGCCGATTTCCTGGGCGCCAGTTTTCACAAGGGGGATCGCTTCACCCTGCAACTCTGTGCGGTGTACGAGGTACGCGACGACCTGATCCGAAGCGTCACCATTTATCAACGCTGATACCGGGGCGCCCCCGTGCTCCTGCTGTCCTGGCTGATCCTGCTGTTCCATGTGGTGGTACTGCCCTTTGCAGTGCTGCACGCACTTCTGTACAAACGCGATCACCGCGCGGCACTGGGCTGGATTGGCATCATCATCGTGTTCCCGGTTGCGGGCTCGGTGCTCTACTTCATGTTTGGCATCAACCGCATTCGTTCCCGCGCGCGGGTGTTCGCCGGCCGTCACCTGCCCCTGCTGGATTTCGGCTATGAACGCGCCGCGCGCATACCGGAGCCGGACCAGGAAACCGACCCTCACCCCTCACCCCTGGCACTTGCCGGACGGCGGGTCACCGGTGCCCAACTGGTGAGCGGCAACCGCATCGAGATGCTGAGCAATGGTGAGGAATTCTTTCCCCGGCTACTGGGCGCCATTGCCGGAGCCAGCAGCAGCATCGTGTTGTCCAGCTATCTGTTCTCAACCCGTGGCATTGCCGCCGAGGTGATCGAGGCGCTGGCCCGTGCCGCGGACCGCGGAGTGGCCGTACACGTATTGATTGATGGCGTAGGCGGGCTGTATGCCATGAACAGTGGCGTGCGCCGTCTGCGCCGCAGGGGGGTTGCCACCGCAAGCTTTCTGCCGCCCACGCTGCTGCCTCCATCCCTGGGCATCAACCTGCGCAACCACCGCAAGATCGCAGTGATCGACGGGGAGACCGGCTTCTTCGGCGGTATCAATATCGACCAGCGACACATGCTTCAGGACACCCGCAACCAGCACCCCACGGAAGACGTGCACTTTCTCGCGCAGGGGCCGGTGGTGGCTCGACTGCAGGAGGTCTTTGCCCGGGACTGGTGGATGGCCACGCGGCAGTCCCTGCAACTCCCCACGCCCGATCACGGCAGCCCGGGAGCGGTAGCCTGCCGGGTCATCGACGATGGTCCGGACGAGGGTCTCGATTACCTGGGCATGACCCTGATCGGTGTTTTCGGCGCGGCCCGACGCGACATTCTCATCGCCATGCCCTACTTTCTGCCCAGCCGGGAAATGCTCTCGACCCTGCAGGCCGCAGCGCTGCGCGGCGTGCGGGTGCGAGTCGTGCTGCCAGAGCGCAGTAATCTGCGCTTCGTCGACTGGGCCACCCGCAGCATGCTGTGGGAGCTGGTGATGTGGCACATCGAGGTCTACTACCGGGAGCCGCCGTTTCCCCACACCAAGCTGATCACCGTCGATGACCACTATGTCATGGGCGGCTCAGCCAACCTGGACCCGCGTAGCCTGCGCCTGAATTTCGAACTGGGTGTCGAGATGCTGGACGCCAACCTGGCCCGGCAAGTAAGGGTGTACATCGAGGAATCATTGCCGCGCAGTCACCGCCTGACTCTCGCGGAGCTGGACGGCCGACCGATCTGGCAGCGCATTCGCGACGCCTTCTTCTGGCTGTTCTCGGGCTATCTGTAGCGATGACGGCGGGTACACGGGTACCCGCCAGCGGCAACACCCTCAGTCGAGGGGGTCGAAATCGTACTTGCTGATGCCGCAGTCCGGGCACTCGAAATCCTCAGGCACGTCTTCCCACCGGGTTCCCGGCGCGATGCCCATATCAGGCAGGCCCGCAGCTTCGTCATAAATGAAACCGCAGATGACGCACTCCCACTTTTTATAATCACTCATGCAAGACTCCCAACACTCCTCGATACCAGGCGATGTGCCGGTGCCAGCACCGGCGATGCAAGATCGGCGGCGATTATAGCACCGGCAAGCCGCGTCATTGGTTGCCCGAGGGAATCTGGTTGAAGGGCATGCCCTTATCCGCCCGCGGCTCCTGCGGCAGCCCCAGCACCTGCTCGGCGATGATGTTGCGCATCACCTCGTCGGTACCGCCAGCCAGGCGAATACCGGGCGCGAACAGCAGGGCGCGCTGGAAATGCGCCCGCGCCGCACTGAGTTCCTCATCCACCACCAGGCCGCCCTGGTCCAGCAACTGCAGGGTGAAGTTGGCGATATCCTGGTTCATCACCGCACCGACCAGCTTGCCCAGGGAAGCCTCCGCGCCGGGCATTCCTCCCTGTGATACCGCGGTCAGCATGCGCGCCGTCGCCGCCTTGATACCTGCGTGCTGGCAGTACCAGTGCGCCAGACGCTCGCGCACCAGCGGATCCTCGCGCAGGGGCTGACCGTTCAGCTCCAGGCTGGAAACCAGCTCCAGGAACTCAGGAAAGCCATCGGGCTGCACCCCGGAAATCGCCAGACGCTCGTTCATCAGCACGGTCAGGGCGCCGCCCCAACCACCGCCGACCTCACCCAGACGCTGCGCGTCGGGAATCACCGCATCATTGAAGAAGACTTCATTGAAGTGCTGGCCGCCATCCATCTGCCGGATGGGGCGGACCTCAACACCGGGCTGGCGCATGTCGATGAAGAACAGGGTCATGCCCTTGTATTTGGACACGGTCGGATCGGTGCGGCACAGGATCACGCCGTAGTCGGAAAACTGGGCCCCGGAGGTCCAGATCTTCTGACCGTTGATGATCCAGTTGCCATCGCGCAGTTCAGCCCGGGTACGCAGGCCGGCCACATCGGAACCCGCGGAGGGTTCGCTGAACAACTGGCACCAGACGTCCTCGGCACTGGCCATGCGTGGCAGCAGCTCGCGCTTCTGTTCCTCGCTGGCGAAGGCCATCAGTGCCGGGCCACAGTTGCCCTGGCCAATCACGAAGTAGCCATCGGGCTCGTCGAAGGCCGCAACCTCCTGCTTCCAGATCACCGAGTGGATCTGGCTGAGCCCCGCACCGCCGTATTCCCGCGGCCAGGTCAGGCAGGCATAGCCCGCGTCAAAGACCTTTTTGTACCAGGCCTTGGCGCGCTCGTACTGCGCCTCCTGATCTGAGCCGCTGCGGTATTCCCCCGCGACCTTTGGACGGGCATTGGCCCGCAGCCAGGCGCGGATCTCGGTGCGGAATATGGCTTGTTCGGCGGTATCCCTGAAGTCCATGATCGGCTCCCCCTCAGGCCTGGCCGGCCGCCAGCAGGCGGTCCACCAGACGGTTCTTCCAGCCGGGCGCGGCGCCCAGCACCAGAGCCAGGTGCTGCGCCCGGCGGTAATACAGATGGCAGTCGAACTCCCAGGTGAAGCCCATGCCACCATGGGCCTGGATGTTCTCCTTCGATGCGAAATGGAAGGCGTCGATAGCACTGACGCGTGCGGTGGCCGCGGCCAGTGGCAGCTCATCGCTGCCAGAGCTCAAGGCCCAGGCGCCGTAGTAAGCATTGGAGCGAGCCAGCTCGATACCGACGAACATATCCGCCAGCTTGTGCTTGATCGCCTGGAAGGAGGCGACCTGACGGCCGAAGGCATAACGGTTGCCAGTGTATTCGCGGGCCATGTGCAGGCTGGCCTCGGCGCCACCCACCTGCTCGAAGGCCACCAGCACCGCGGCACGGTCATACACTGCAGCGAGCAGCGCGGCACCCTGGCCAGGCTCGCCCAGGCGCTCCGCGTCGGCATTCCGGAAACCGAGCTTCGCCAACTTGCGCGAGGGGTCGATGGCGGTCAGTGCTTCGTTGCTGATACCGCCCTCGCCAGCATTCACCAGAAACAGGGAATAGCCGTCCACACCCGCTTCGGTGGCGGCGACCACGACCAGATCGGCGCAAGCCCCGTCGACGACAGGCCACTTTTCACCACTGACGCGCCCCGACTCGAAGCGTGTCTCCAGGCCTTGCTGCGCCAGCTCTCCATGGCCCTCGACCGCGGCCAGGCAGCCGATGCACTCCCCGCTGGCCAGCCGCGGCAGCCAGCGCGCCTTCTGCCCGTCGCTGCCCGCCAGCAACAGCAGTTCCGCCGCCAGATAGACGGAGGACGCGAATGGCAGGGGCGCGGCGGCACGGCCCAGTTCCTCGGCAATCACGCAGAGTTCCAGATAGCCCAGCCCCAGGCCGCCCCACTCCTCGGGAATGGCCGTCGCCGGCCAGCCCAGCTCCGCGACCTGGCGCCACAACCCGGCGTGGTGGGTTTGTTCGCTCTCCAGTACCTCGCGCACCTGTTGCGGCGTGCATTGTTCCGAAAGGAATTCCCGCGCCTGGCTCTGGATGAAGCGCTGCTCCTGGGAGAAGTCGAAGTTCATGGCTGGTCTCGGTCAACGGCCGGCCCCGCGAGGCCGGAGGGAATCGGGAAGCCGGAGAGTATCCCGCCCCGGGCCGCTATCCAATGACCGGACAAGCCACACTGCGCTGGCAAAACCGGCCAGGCCGGAGAAATTTCAGGCATTATGTGGTCTTAGCCCGTATATCTCACCGATTCGGAGATCAGGGAGCTTTCAAGGGGGTGTGGTGGAAAAGGCTGCGCCGTTTTCCACCCTACGCTTGATGGCTGTGATGCGAGTGGGTCAAGTAGGGTGGACAACGGCGCAGCCTTGTCCACCAAACCACACGACACCGCCACGATGAACCCCCTGGACACCGCCACGATGTCCCCCGGGACATCGGTGAGATATCCGGGTTAAACGTGTCCCGGACAGAGGACTCCAAACCGCTTCCGTTCAGCAGGCTTTAGAACACGCCCCCACCCGCCTATGGAGACACCCATGAAAACAACCATTCCTGCTCCGCGCTCCCCACTCGCCCTGCTGGTTCTGCTGGCCCTGGCCGGCGCACTGGCGGCCTGCAGCCCGCCCCCTGCGGGCCAGGCAGCGGAGCCCCGCAGCATCAGCGTGCGTGGCGAGGGTGAGGTTCGCGCCGTGCCCGACCTGGTGATCCTCAGTGTGCAGGTCAGTGCCACAGCCGAGCGCCTGGGCGAGGCCCAGGCCGAGGTCGATGCCATCGGTGGCCGCGTACTCCAGGCCGCCAACGCTGCCGGCGTCGCCGAGGACGACGTCAAGGCGTCGCGGATCCAGGCCGCGCCGGAGTACGAATGGCAAGAGGGCCGTCGCATCCTGCGCGGCCAGCAGGTGAGTCGCGACTTCGAGATCACCCTGCGTGACGCGCAGCGCTACGGCGAGCTGGTGGACGCCCTGCTGGCAGCGGACATCACCCGTCTTGGCAGCGTGCGCTTCGATTTTTCGGAGCGTGGTGCCCTGCAGCGCGAGGCGGAGACCCTGGCGGCACTGGCCGCACGGGAGCAGGCCTCACACCTGGCACAGACCCTGGGCGCTCGCCTGGGCCCGGTGCTGCGTATCCAGGCGGACCACCATGGAGCGGCACCGATGCTGCGCATGGAGGCCATGGCGGCGGACAGCCGCGCCGCGGCACCGCTGAAGGTCGGCCCGGAGACAGTATCCAGCAGCCTGCAGGTAGTGTTCTCCCTCAAGGATTGAGAGCCTCTTAGCCTTGCTCGGCCAGCACCCTGGGAGGCTACACTCGAGACACGCCGTGAACCCGTCCATGGGGGCTCGACGGCGCCATCCCTGGCGCCGACGGTCTCGAATGCTCCCTCCCAGGATGCTGACCTGCCGGCGGAGCAAGGGCGACTATCAAGTCGTTCAGAATGACGGGATGGTAATCAGGTGCTCAGGTTATCAACCCGGCAGCTTCACCCCATGTCGACAGCGGGCTGGTCACTGTAGCCGGTGTGGTCGCCACCGTACCAGAGGGTGGGATCGACCGGGGGATTTGGCTCGATCCCTCGCTGCCAGCGCTGCACCAGGTCGGGGGTGGAGATCAGTGGCCGGCCAACCGCGATGGCACTGGCGTGACCACTGGCCAGCGCCCGCCGGGCCGCCTCGCAATCGTACTGCCCATTGACCACGTAGGCGCCACCATACAACGCACGCAACTCATCGGAGCGGTAGCCGAAATCGAGCTCCGCATCGCTGGCGGTCGCCGGGTCCAGCCCGCGCTCCACAATTTCCAGAAACGCCAGGCCACGCCGCCCCAGTTCGGTGACCGCGTGGAAGAACAGCGGCCGGGGGTCGCTGTCGCTGCAGTCGAAGGTGTTGGTGAAGGGCGACAGCCGCACCGACACGCGCTCCGCACCAATGGCCGCGCAGACTGCGTCGGTGACCTCCAGCAGGAAGCGGCAGCGGTTCTCCACGCTGCCGCCGTAGGCATCCTCGCGGCGGTTGACGCCGTCACGCAGGAACTGGTCGATGAGGTAGCCGTTGGCGGCGTGGATCTGCACGCCGTCAAAGCCCGCGGCGATCGCGTTCTCCGCGCCCCGCCGATACTGGGCCACCACCTCCGGGATTTCCGCCAGGGCCAGGGCTCGCGGCGTGCTGCAGGCCTCGTAGCCATTGGCGGTGAAGGTGTGGGCATTGGCCTGCACCGCGGAGGCGGACACGGGCGGCTCACCACCATGAAAACTGCTGTGCGACACGCGCCCGACATGCCAGATCTGCAACATGATGCGCCCTCCCGCCGCGTGCACCGCATCGGTCACCTGGCGCCAGCCGGCGATCTGCTCCGCTGTGTGGATGCCCGGCGTCGAGATGGAACCGATACCCTGCTCCGACACCTGGGTCGCCTCGGTGATGATCAGGCCGCAGCCGGCGCGCTGGGCATAGTAATCGGCCATGATCGCCGTGGGCACACGCTGCGGCGCGCGGGCACGGGTCATCGGGGCCATCATCACGCGATTGTTCAGCTCGAGTGCGCCCAGGGTCAGGGGTTCAAAGAGCGGGCTTGCAAGTGACATCGGGTTCTCCCATATCAGGGTGGTAACAAGGCTGGCCGCGCGGGCCTGCCCTGTCGTTCAGAGGTCCGCCAGGGGATGCGGGGCATCGCCCCAGGGCGGCTGGAAATGAGCCTCGACCCAGGCATCGCTGACCGCTGCGAGGTGATCGGGGCTGAAGGCGGGGCTGCGATCCTTGTCCACCAGCAGGGCACGCACGCCCTCGGCAAAGTTCACCCGCTGCACGCAGTTGATCGACAGGATCAGCTCGAGCTGGAAGGCCTCGCGCAGGGACAGGTATCGACCGCGCCGCAACTGTTCGTCAATCAGCCGGATGGTGGTCGGGCACCCCGACGCCAGGGTCCGGGCCGCTTTCTGCAACCAGGGGTCGTCACCGTCATATGCGGTGATCTGCGCCACAACCTGGGCGAGGTCGTCGCCATCCGTCACCTGGTCGATCCAGTCCCGGTGCTCACGCACCGGGCTGTGCGGGCACGCCGCGGCGGAGCGCTGCCCGAAATCGCGCAGCACGCATCGCAGCAAGCCCTCGTCATGGCCGTGGTCACCGCTCCAGCTCGCCGCGCACAGGGCGGCGATCACCGCGTCATAATGGGCATGCTCGATAAAGCGGTCCGCCAACCCCAGGTAAAGCGCATCGGCTGCATTGATCGCCGCCCCGGTCAGGGCCAGGAACAGCCCGGTGCGCCCCGGTGTGCGATTGAGAAAGAAGGTGCCGCCGACATCCGGGTACAGGCCGATGGTGACCTCCGGCATGGCCATGCGCGTGCTCTCGGTAACCACACGCTGACTGCCGCCACAGAGAATGCCCAGGCCGCCGCCCATCACCACGCCATGCCCCCAGACCATCACGGGCTTGGCATAAGTGTGGATCAGGTAGTCCAGGCGATATTCCCGTTCGAAGAAGCGCGCCGCGTAATCGTCCCCCACCAGCCCTGATTCGCGCAGGCGCACCACATCGCCGCCAGAGCACAGGGCGCGGTCTCCCGCTCCCCGGATCACCACACAGGCCACGGCGGGATCAACCGCCCAGTCGCGCAACTGCCGGTCCAGGCGCTCGACCATTTCCAGGGTCAGTGCGTTCAGGGTTGCTGGCACGCTCAGCGTAGCAATGGCGAGCTGCCGCCCCCCTGTCGACGACAGTGTTTCGAAACACACGGGCTCGGACATGAACACTCCTCGAAATCCGGTTCAGGATAGTGAAACGGGGCCAGGAATCATGAGCGTGGCACATCCCTGCGCCGCATTAACCCGACGAACGGAGGTCGCTCAGGCAATCTTTTCGATCAGCGGCGCGAAGCGGTCCAGCATCGGCATGATCTGATCGGGCTTGTCCCACATGTCAACGGCCACACCAACGATGACGCGCTCCACACCGGCATCGCGGAATTCCAGCAGCTTGTCGAGATCCGGGGTGATCATGGTCTGCACGGTGATCGGTACGTCTTCCGGCCGACGCCCGGCCTCGGCCACCAGAGTGCGGAAGTCGGTCAGTGCCCTGGCGACATCAGGCAACCCGATATCCACCGGCATCCAGCCATCCGACCACTGCGCCGCGTGGCGCATACCCATCGGCCCCATGGCACCGAACACGATGGGCGGGCCAGGGCGCTGCAGCGGTTTGGGTTCGAACCAGACCGGGTCGAAATCGATGTACTCACCGTGATACTCCGGTGCCTCGTCGCGCCACAGGGTGCGGGTAGCGGCGACGGTTTCGCGCATCACGCCATAGCGCTTGCCCCAGGGAAGGCGGCTGACGTTGGCGAACTCCTCCTCGTTCCAGCCCACACCGGTACCGATCAGCACGCGTCCACCGGAAAGACGATCGAGGCTGGCGATGGTTTTGGCTTGGGAGAACAGCTCCCGCTCCATCAACAGGGCGATACCCGTGCCCAGTTTCAGATGCGTGGTGGCCGCCGCCGCGGTCGCCAGCGAGACGTAGGGATCCATCATCGACTTGTAGGGCTCGGGCAGCTCACCGCCCGCGGGATAGGGCGTCTTGCGCGAGCGCGGGATATGGCTGTGCTCGCCATACCAGAGCGACTCAAAACCGCGCGCCTCCAGGGCCCGCGCCAGTTCGGCGGGGGACGGGTCGTGGGGGGTGTTCATCGAGCTGAAGCCTAAGTGCATGGGGGACTCCGTGTTGGACGAGTGGAATGGTGGTGTCGGGCGCTAGACGCGAGAGGCAAGACGCGAAACGCGAGGTGCGGAGGCCCTGCTTCCTCGACTGCAGATGGCTGAGCTCCGGCCCTCATTTCGCATCTCGCGGCTCGCATCTGGCACCTGGCGTCTTGCGTCTCGCGTCTCGCGTCTCGCGTCTAGCGTCTAGCGTTATACATCTCCCCCCTCACCCCAACTCTCGCCAGCCACTGAGGTGCTTCGCCGCCTGATAGGCGAAGGTCATGGCCGGCCCAAGGGTCGACCCGGGGCCGGGATAGGTGGGCAGTACCGCCGCGCTGCAGTTGCCGATGGCATACAGGCCGGGGATCGCCTCGCCGGACTCTTTCAGCACCTGGGCATGGACGTTGGTCACCAGGCCGCCCTGGGTACCGAAATCGCCCGCGTCGATGCGCATGGCATAGTACGGCGGCTGATCGATCGGCCCCAGGCAGGGGTTGGGCGTGACCGACGGGTCGCCGTAGTAACGGTCGTAGGCAGCGTCACCACGGTTGAAGTCGGGGTCTTTGCCCGTGCGGGCGTACTCGTTCATCTTGCGCACCGTCTCCTCCAGGCCCTCGGGGTCGATGCCCATCTGCCGGCCCAGTTCGGCAATGCTGTCGGCCTTGCCGACGAAGCCCTGCTTGAACCAGGAACGGGGAATGGTCCAGTCCGGACGCAGTTGCGAGGTCAGCAGGGGGCCGACCAGATAGTTGCGGCGGAAGCGCGCATCGAAGATATGGAACGAGGGCTGGCAGGGGTTCTCCTCAGAGTGCACCGAGTACAGCTGCTTCTGGAACGCCATGTAGTTTTGCGACTCATTGGCGAAGCGCTGCCCCTTGCGATTGACCACGCAGGAGCCCGGATAGGATTTTTCCATGATCGACAGACGTGGCGACGGCTCGCCGGGCACGGAAATGGTGGTACACCACCAGGCGCCGTTCATCAGCCGCGTCGCACCGCCCAGGCGCTGGCCCTCGACAATGGCATCACCGGTATTGCCCCGCACGCCACCACTCCACTCAGTGCTGGTCGGTGCCGGCAGCCAGGTTTCGCGCATGGCCTGGTTCTTCTCGAAACCACCGGCGGCGAGGATCACGCCGCGACGTGCCTGGATACGCACCCGCTCGCCGTTCTTCTCGACGATGGCTCCGACCACGCGCCCGTCCTCCTCGATCAGCTCGCGCAGGGGCGAGTTCAGCCACAGGGGGATATTGCGCTCCTTCATCGACAGGCGCAGGCGCGCAATCCCGGCGCTACCCGTGGTGATGCGGCGGGCGATACGCGAGCGCAGACGCCAGGGAATATCCAGCAGATACTTGCCAACCAGCTTCAGCGTCAACCCGAACCATCCCGGCAACTGGGCGGTGAGCTTGTGCGCCTCGACCTGGGTGATGGGGATGATCCCGAACAGGTGCATCATATGGTGGGTCGGGGTCAGCGTCTCGTAGTCTTCCCCCAGCAGGCTCGAATCGAAGGGCTCGGGCTCCATCGAGCGATGGCCGGTTCTGGAGCCGGGCTGGTTGGAGTAGTAATCCGGGTATTGCTCCAGGGTCATGTAGCGCACATGGGTGCGTTCGTGCAGGAAGTCCACCATACGCGGACTTTGCTCCACGTAGCACTCCAGCATTTCGGCCGGCACATCCTTCTCGGGGATGGTGTGGCGCAGATAGGTCAGCGCCTCATCCCGGGAGTCCTGCGCCCCGGCGGCGCGGGCATAACGGTTGTTGGGCACCCAGACGCCGCCCCCGGATACCGCGCTGGTTCCTCCGTAGCGGCCATCCTTCTCGATCACCAGGACGTCACGCACCCCCATCTCATAGCTGCACAGGGCTGCGGTCAGGGCGCCGTTGCCCGAGCCGACCACCAGCACATCGACGCTGTAATCCCACTTGACCACTTCACTCATGCCAGGACTGCTCCTCGGGTGTGTCTCGGGTGAACCCCATTATTCACCTGGATGGCGGCAGATTCCGGTGCCGCATGTCAACCCGGCGATCAATCGCGCCGGTTCGGCATTCTAGCAGCGCACCGCGACTGAACCGTCACCCAATCAGACGATGCGCGCCAGCTGCCGCAGTGTGCCGACCATTGGCGACCGGGCTTCGCCCGCTGGCGCCAGCTCCCTGTGCCGCATTAACCCGGCAATAAATCATGCCGGGTTAATGATACGGATCAAGCCCGCTCCCGGCTCAACTTGACAGAAATCGCCGCAGGCGGCAGTTTCGGGTTTCAGAACGGGAGCCGCTGTTCGTCGCGTCCCGCCGCGGGTTCACGCCGGGAGGACACCCGGGATCAAGGAGCATATCAGGATGAAGCACGGTATTCTTGCAGTCGATTTTTCAGAGGGCTGGGAACTGGCACGCCGCCACCTGGGGCCACTGGTGCCATACCTCGGCCTGGAGCGCCTGACCCTGGTCAATGTGATCCCCCCGCAGTTGCGCGAAGCACGCAAGCAGGAGCTGCGAGGCTTGCGCACACGCCAGTTGCAGGAGCTGGCCACCAGTCTTGAAGCGGAATACAAGCTGCCGGTGGAGGGACGCCTGGCCGAGGGTTTCATCGCCGCCACCCTGCTGGACATCGCCGCGGAGGCTGGCGCCAACCTGGTGATCTGCGCCAACCAGAGCCATTCCAGGGCGCGGGCGCTGTTTCTCGGCAATGTGGCCCTGAACCTTGCCCGGATGAGCCGACTGCCCCTGCTGATCCTGCCGGTGGACAGCGATACCGATGCCGAAGGACCGCTGCTGCTGGCGACCGATGGCTCCGATGCCGCCGCCGGGGCGGAGAGAATGTTCAGCGCCCTGGCCGGGGACCATCCGGCCCAGGTTCTGTGGGTGGACGCCGATGCCGGGGATAGCGACCAGCCCGACGCCGGGCCACGGCTGGCCGAACTCGCAGAACGCGGCGGCGCCATCCGGGCATTGACCCTGCAGGGCGACCCCGACGAGCTGATCACGGAAACCGCCAGCAAGGCCGGCGCGGCGCTGCTGATCATCGGCAAACGTGGCTGGACCCCGCTGCCGGAACTGCCGCTGGGCAGCACCGCTGAGGCCGTATGCCGCGCAGCGCGCACCCCGGTTCTGCTGGTGCCCGCCGCCTGGAAGCGGTAAAGGACGCTACAGCAGCAACAGGATCCAGACCAGCAGGGCCGTGGCCACCCCACCCCAGGTCGCCCGGGTAAAGACCCCCGGGCGGCCAAAGCCGTGGGTCATCGCGGCGATGGGGTCGCGGTTGCGAAACATGTGCAGCAGGGCGGGCCACTCCAGCAGGGCGACATAGGCCATCATGCCCAGTGCCGTGGCCAGCAACATGCTCCGTCCCGGCGCATCGAGGGGGATCGACAGAGCCACCAGCAATACCAGCAGGAGATTACCCGCGGACCCGGCAATACCGGAGCAAAGAAACTGGCCGCCGCTGTTGCCCTGATAGTCGAAATCGAACATGAGAAAAGCAGGCTCCGGCTTCACCGGGGAGCGGGCGCCGCTGAGCCGCGCCCCGGCAAAATGCCCCCACTCGTGGAACAGATGTGACAGGCCAATCCCCGCCAGCACCGCCGCCAGTACCGACAGCCCGGTAGCCACCGGCAACCCCGTCAGCTCACGCCAGCTATCCAGTGCCGCCCAGATACCGATGGCGAGAAAGGCGGCCACCAGATGCCAGGCGCCCTGGCGCAACAGGCGCCGGCGATCCTCACGGCGATCCGCCGCAGCAGCGGATGCATCACCACCCGCATCCCCCGTGGTATCGGTCTGCTGAGCTTCACTCATGCACTTCTCCTTCTGCGTGCCCCTGCCCACAAGGTCGGCCGACACACTGCCGGGCGCGCCGGGCCGGATGCGCTGGCGCTACTCTGCACGCTGACACCCGCTGGTGCAAGGGCAAGGCGCATTCCAGCGCTCAGGTGCTACATTATCAACCTGTGGCCGGGTTTCGCCCGGCGGCGGCACCTCCATGTGCGGCATGAACCTGGCCTGCATTGGCCGAAAAAACAGCGGAGCACACGATGCAGGAACTGACGCTCACCCCGTTCATCGACGCCCTCGGTTTCGCCGAGGCGCCACGCTGGCATGCCGGAGCCCTGTGGTTTTCCGATATCGTCAGGCAACGTGTCTGCCGGGCCAGCGCCGATGGCCGCTGTGAGACCCTTGTGACCCTGGAGGATGACGAGCCTTCGGGGCTGGGTTGGCTGCCCGATGGCAGCCTGTTGCTGGTAGCGATGCAGCGGCACGACATTCTGCGCTGGCACGATGGACAGCTGTCGCGGCATGCACACACCCTTCCGCTGTCCCGGGTGCGCCTCAATGACATGGTTGTCGATGCCCGGGGGCATGCCTATGTCAGCAATTTCGGCTTCGACTATGAGCGCGGCGAGGCTGTTTGCGGCACACATCTGGTCAGGGTTGACGCGGATGGTGGCGTACACTCGGCGGCCACGGATGTGCTCTGCCCCAACGGCCTGGCCCTGAGCCCCGACGGTAACCACCTGTACGTGGGTCAGAGCGCCTCCGCGGACATTCTCGAATTCGCTGTTGCGGAGGACGGTACACTGCACGGACGCGAGGTCTTCGCGACCCTGCCGGAGGGTCGCATCTGCGACGGCATCTGCCTGGACGCAGCGGGCGCGCTGTGGATCGCCTCCCCCGTCACCCGGGAATTCCTGCGGGTGGAGCGCGGCGGTGTCATCAGTCACCGCATCGACACCGGCAGCCGCCATGCCATCGCCTGCGTACTCGGCGGCGAACAGCGCCGCACCCTGTACTGTGCGACCTCGGCAACCATGAGCCTGCGTCGTGCGCACGAACAGCTGCAGGGCCGTATTGAACAGGTCACGGTGGACACCCCCGGGGCCGGCGTACCCTGACCCACCGAGCCATCAGTCCACCACGACCCGGTCGCGCCCCTCGCCCTTGGCGCGGTACATCGCGTGGTCGACGCGTGCCAGGAACGCATCCGCTGTCTCACCCGGCTGAAAAGCGCTGACACCGAAGCTGGCCGTCACCACACCCACCTCGGCAAAGGGGTCGCGGCGCAGCCTCTGCAACAGCGACTCCGCCAACGCCCGCGCCTGCTCCAGGTCGGTCTCGGGGCACAGCACCACGAATTCCTCGCCGCCACTGCGACAGAAGATATCGCTGCGCCGCAGGCGCTGGGCAACGCGCTCGCAGGTCTCGCGCAGGACGAAATCACCACGCTCATGCCCGAAGCGGTCATTCACCTGCTTGAAGTGGTCCAGGTCAAACATCATCAGGGACAGCGGCGAGCCGTAGCGCTGGGCTCGCTGCATTTCATCCTCCAGGCGCTCATGAAAGTGGCGCCGGTTGAAAATGCCGGTCAGGGAGTCGGTGATCGCCAGCTTGCGAAGTTCGGCATTGACACGCTCCAGGGCAAGCTCGGCCTGCTTCTGTCGATCGATATCTGTGTGTGTACCGATCACCCGCAGAGGCAATCCGTCCGCGGTGCGGGTCAGGACCCGACCGCGATCCAGGATCCACTTATAGCTGCCGTCACGGCAACGCATACGGTGTTCATTCTCATAGAAGGGCGTCTCACCATCGAAATGGGCACGCAGGGCCTCGAGACAGGCCGGCAGATCATCCGGATGGACCCGCTCGCGCCACTCCTCAAGGCGGTCGCCAACCTCGTCCTCCCGATAGCCAAGCATGGCTTTCCAGGCCGCAGAGAAGAACACTCGCCCGGAGGCATGATCCCAGTCCCACACGCCGTCGCGGGCGCTTTCCAGCGCGTACTGCCAGCGCAGTTCGCTATCCCGCAATTGCGCTGTGCGCTCTTCGACAAGAGCCAACGCCCGCTGCCGTTGCCCGAGGGTCAGGAACAATCCGGCCGCCACCAGTGCACTGACGAGCAGCCCCGACACCAGCAAGAGCAGCCAGCTGCTTTCGGGATTCACCCGCATGAAGTCTTGCCCCGGGGACAATTCCAGGCGCCATTCAGTGTCGCCGATGGGCAGGGATTGGCGCAGCGGTAACAGCCGCGTCTGCCCCGGCTCGCCCTGCCTGAACACCGGCGCGCTATCGGCCGAGGTCGCGAGGGTGAGGTGCATGCTTCCACCAGTACCGCGAAAACCTTCCAGCAGCAGTGCATCAAGGCCCACCGCCGCGACGACGAAACCCCGAAGCTCACCCTGCCCATCTTCCGCGGCATCTGTGCGCCCCTCCTTGGAAAAGACTGGCTCGACCAGAAGAAAGCCCGCTGTAGCCTCCCGCAGACCACGCACCTCCAGGATGCCCGTCACAGCAGTACGCCCCTGACGCCGTGCCTGCTCCAGTGCAACGCGACGCACGGGATGCTGACGCAGATCGAAACCGTAGGGCGGTGCATGGAGAAACGGAGTGGCGATGAACAGGACTGGAAAGTATTCCTCGGCTGTCGGCGCCGGAGCCAACTCGCCTACCCAGGGGTCAAGGATGCGAAAATCATGCCCCAGCTGCTGACGGGCTGACAGCTCGAAGGCCTCGCGTTGCTCATGGGGTACGACCGGCACCCAACTGAACGCGAGGACCTCTCCCAGTAGTGGCTGGGCGAGACTGCGAAAAAGCGTCTCATCAAGTGCCGGGTGATGTGCCAGTGCCACACCCAGCAGGGTCAGCTTCTGCTCGATGCTGCGCACACGCCAGCGCACCTGCACGTAACGCTCCATGGCTTCGTTCAGAAAACGCAGCTGCAGACGCTCTTCCGCCTGGCCACGCAACAGCGATGCGGAGAAAACGCTGAACCCCACACCAAGCCCCAGAACGAGAAGGGCCGTACCCAGGACGCGCGCCGAAGGGAGGCGCTTCGCAGAGGAAAAAACGGCCTGTTGCAAACTGTTCAGCCCTGCGCAGCCCGGGCGTTCAGGAACAGATAGCAGCCCGAGTCCTCAGGAATTTTTTCCAGGGGCTGGTCTATCTGGGCCGGGGTCGGGCCAATGCGATTGGCAAGTTCGCGCATCTTCGCCATGTCGAACTTGTACAGCGCACCGGCGTTCTCGCCCAGCATCAGGCGCCGCTCGTGGTCGGGAATGTCCCTGAAGGTGAGCTGCAGGGACTCCAGGTTGTAGGGGAATGTGCCCTCGTAGTGGGGGTAGTCGTTGCCCCAGCAGATCTTCTCAACGCCGATGCGGTCGCGACCGTCGAGCTCCTGCAGGCTGGGGAAGCTGGCACCGTACCAGCAGTTGCGCTGGGCGTAGAAACTCGGCGGCTCCTTCAGCACCCACTCCATGTTGGCATAGGTCAGCTCACCGATGGCGCCGTGCTTGATGCCCATGTGAATACGGTCGAGGGTGGCGAGTACCTCGGGCGCCCAGGAGCAGCCGGATTCGGTCAAAATGTACTTGAGCTTCGGATAGCGCTCGAACACACCGCTCATGATCAGATGGGTAAAGCCGCGCTTGCTGTAGAACGGCACCTCGGAAATCCACAGTGCCTGGGATACCGGGTCATCACCGTAGCCCGGCAGGCCCTGGCCGGAATGGTGGTTCATCACCAGGTCACAGTCCTGGATGGCTGCCCAGAGTGGCTCCCAGTCCTTGTGGTGCAAGGGCTTCAGCCAGGTGCAGTCGTCCGGGATCAGGGGCAGCAGCACACCGCCGCGCAGCCCGTGCTCGGCGATCCAGTGCACATCCCTGATCGCCTCATCGATATTGTTGGGCAGGATCAGGCCGATGCCGGCACGCCGCTCCGGCGACTCGGCGCAGAAGTCGACCAACCAGCGGTTGTGGGCACGGATGCCCGCCAGGCAGTATTCGTAATCCTCCGGCCGCGGCGGCGTCGCCGTGACGATGCTCTTGCGATAGAACGGCGGTACCGTGTTGGGGAAAATCACCTCCCCCGCCACACCCTGGCTGTCCTGGTCGGCGTTGCGCAGGGCGTCATCCCAGTTGCGCTTTTTCTTGATCCCGTAGTGCTCCTGCGACGGGTTGCGGTAGCCGCTGCGCCATTCGTCGAAACGCTCGCGGTACTGCGGATCCAGGTATTCCCGGTACTGGGCATGGCTGCCACCGGCATGGGTATCCGAGGTAATCAGGATATAGGGTTCATTATTCATTCTGGCCTCCTCGATTCATGGGCAGATGCCCCCACTGCGGGGCTGACAACCGGGCAAACACCGCTTGCAAGCCGCAAGATGATTGTTATAACCCGGGGGAAGCAAAGGCAATGGACAAAAACCGCCAACCCGCCTTCCAATATCCGCCAGCCCCGAGCCACCACTCCATGAGCACCGCATCCGGTTATCCTGTCGCAGCACCCGCAAATGCGCAATACTGATGCCCGAGATGACCCGCCGTGCCGGGCGGCACTCAGGGCTTCGCCCCGGACCGAGGACACGACCCATGCTCAAGCTCTACGGATTCGCCGTCAGCAACTACTACAACATGGTCAAGCACGCGCTGCTCACCAAGGGCATTGCCTTCGAGGATATCCAGACCCTGCCCGGCCAGAGCGAGGAGCATCTGCACCGCAGCCCTCTGGGCAAGGTGCCCTGCATCGAGACCGGGCAGGGCTTTCTGTCCGAAACCAGTGTCATCCTCGACTACATCGAAGCCGCCTGGCCGCAGCCGCCCCTGGCGCCCGAGGATGCCTGGGGGCGCGCCAAAATGCGCGAACTGATGAAGATCAGCGAGTTGTATCTGGAGCTCCAGGGGCGCCGCCTGATGCCGGCGATCATGCGCGGCCAGACCCTGGACCCGGCGACCCTGGAAGACACCCGCGCCACCCTTGAAAAAGGCGCGAAGGCACTGCGTCGTCTGGCCCATTTCCAGCCCTGGCTGCTGGGTGAGCAGATGACCCTGGCCGATATCGTGCTGCGCTACTCCCTGACCCTGGCAGAGGGCGGCGCCAGCAGCCTGTTCGGCCTGAATTTCGACGAGCAGATCCCCGGCCTCTCGGCATGGAAGGCGCGTATGGCCGCATTGCCCGTGAGCCAGGAGCTGGACGCCGCCATGGCCGCCGCCCTGCCGGGCTTTCTCGAAGCCATGCGTGGAAAAAAAGACTGACCCCGGATGCGGAGGTGCCATGTTTGCCTATGAACTGACCGCAGCCGGTCCGGACAATCTGCGCCGGACCGAACGCGAACGCCCGGATCCGGGGCCCACGGAAGTCGAGATACGGATCGAGGCCTGCAGCCTCAATTATCATGATATGGCTGTACTCAATGGACTGATGCCGGGACAGGGCTACCCCCGGGTTCCCCTGTCCGACGGCTGCGGTATCGTGGAGCGGCGGGGCGCACTGGTCACGCATATCGATGTCGGGGCCCGGGTGCTGCCCCTGTTCTACCCACTGTGGATTGCCGGCCGCCCGACGCCGGTGGGCAAGCGCGAGATCCTCGGCGAGACCGTAGACGGCTGCCTGCGGGAATACGTCTGCCTGGATGCCGAAAGCGTGGTGACCGCCCCGACACACCTGGGCGCCGCCCAGGCTGCGACGCTGCCCTGTGCGGCACTCACCGCCTGGCAGGCTTTGATGGATGGCGACCTCGAGCCCGGCAGTACTATCGTCGTCCAGGGCACCGGCGGCGTCGCGGTGTTTGCGCTGCAATTCGCCCGCGCCCTGGGCTTCACCGTCATTGCCACTTCCTCGTCCGATGCCAAACTGGAACAGGCCCGCTCGCTGGGCGCCCATCACATCATCAACTATCGGGAGCACCCGGACTGGCACAGGGCTGTGCTCGATATCACCGCCGGCATGGGTGCAGACGCGGTGATCGACGTCGGCGGTGAAACCACCCTGCCCCAGTCGGTGAAGGCCGTGCGCATGGACGGCCATATTGCCGTCATCGGGGTTCTCGGCGGCTTTGGCGACTGCCGCCTGCCGGTGGCCGCACTGATGCAGAAGAACATCAGCCTCAAGGGTGTCACCGTGGGCAACCGGGATACGTTCATGTTGATGAATCGCTTCATGGAGCTGCATGGCATTCATCCCTGCATCAGTCATCGAATCCCCGCGGATGAACTGCAGCGGGGCCTGGAGCTGATGCTGGCGGGGGAACATTTCGGCAAGATTGGCGTCCACTTCTGAGCCCGCGAGCACCCCTGCCGCGGACGTATTTGCAGTTTGTGCAGTCCGCAGCCAGAATGGAAAGCATGCCCCATACCCTTGCCCACCGCCACAGCGAATGCATCCACGCCGTCGCCGCTGTTCTGCTGCTCCCGCTGCTGATCGCGTTCGCTGGCCCCGGCCGGGCACAGTCCCCGGAGGTACCGGTTTCGGAGGTACCGGCCACGGCGCAAGTCGCCGGCGAGGCCACAAATGCGGAGCCGGATGCTGAAGCTGCTGCCGAAGTGGCGGAAGAGCCCCCACCCAGGGCGGAGCACATCGACCTCGGCAAGGAGGTCTTGCCCGCGCCGGAAGATGACGCCACGCTCCTGATCGGCGCAGAAGGCGATCCGGTGCCTGCCAACGACGAACAGGCCACAGCGGACGCTGCCCCGGAAGATCGCGCCGCCGAAGCCGCCGAAGGCACCGAAGCTGCGGACGCCACTGTGGCCGTTTCTGCGGCCCTTTCTGCCCGGCGCGTCATCCTCGGTACCGAAATCCCGCCAGCCACCGCGACGCGCCTGACCTGGATGCCGGCGGAGTCCTTTGGTGACATCTCGGGATCGACCCCGGTTCTCGTCGTCAATGGGCACCAACCGGGCGAGACGCTGTGCCTGACCGCCGCCGTGCATGGCGATGAACTCAACGGTATCGAAATGATCCGGCGCATCATCTATTCGCTGGACCCGGAAAAGCTCACGGGTACCGTGGTCGGCGTACCCATCGTCAACCTGTCCGCCTTCCGCCGCCAGTCACGCTACCTGCCCGACCGGCGGGACCTGAACCGTTACTTCCCGGGCAACCCCACCGGCAGCGCTGCGGCGCGTATCGCCCACTCTTTTTTCGAGCAGGTGGTCAAGCACTGTGACGCCCTGGTCGACCTGCATACCGGCTCGTTCTTTCGCACCAACCTGGTCCAGCTGCGGGCAGACCTGTCGAACCCCGCGGTGGCGGAGCTGTCGCAGAGCTTCGGCAACATCGTGGTGCTGAACAGCGAGGGACACCCCAATTCCCTGCGTGCCGCGGCGGTGCGGGCGGGTATTCCCGCGGTGACCATGGAGGCTGGAGAACCCCTGCGCCTGCAGACCGAGATCGTCGAGGAAGGCACCCGGGCCATTGAGGCGCTGCTGCACAAGAAGGGCATGTACAACATGCTGCGCTTCTGGGCGCGCCCTGCACCGGTGTATTACACGTCTCACTGGGTCCGCGCTGAACGCAGCGGTTTCCTGTTCAGCCGTGTCAGCCTCGGCCGCCGCGTCAACCGCGGCGAGATTCTCGGCACCATCACCGACCCGATCACCAACGCCCGCACGGACATCGTCTCTCCCTACCAGGGCCGCATTCTGGGCATGGCCATCGACCAGATGGTGATGCCCGGCTTTGCCGCCTACCATATCGGCATCCAGGCCGCCGATACCGCCCCGCTGACGGAAGCCGGAGAGTCGGAGGAGCCGGACATGCCGGACATGCCGGACGAGGACAGTCTTGAGGACGATAACCGACCCGAGCGGGAGGGTGGCCCGCCCACCAGCCCCGAGGCCGCCGAGGAACGCATGCTGGATGAATAAGCCGGATCAGTCGGCGCGCAGGTAGATCAGACTGGCCTGGCGCCCGGTGACACCATCCCTGCGGTATGAATAGAACCGCTGCGCTTCCGCCACCGTGCAGAAACCGCCGCCATACACCGCCTCCACTCCGCCCCGGGCCAGGTGCAGTCGCGCCAGCGCGTAGAGGTCCGCCCGGTAGCGCCCGTTTACCGGTCCGGTAAAGGCGGCGGCGACCGCCTCGCTCTGATACGCCGGAGCCGCCTGCAGAAACGCTGCGCGAACTTCCGCACCGACCTCGAAGTGAGCGGGGCCAATGGCCGGGCCCAGCCAGGCCAGCAACTCGCCGGGCGCCGCCTCGAACGCCGCCACGGTGCGCTCCAGCACTCCGGCAACCAGGCCGCGCCAGCCCGCATGAGCGGCCGCCACCTGGCGCCCGGCGCGATCACAGAGCAGCACCGGCAGGCAGTCCGCGGTCATGACCACACAGCCAACACCTGGATGCGTGGTCAGCGAGGCGTCTGCCTCGACGGGCCGTTCGACCCTTTCCGCCCGCACGCAGTGGATGCCGTGCACCTGCTGTAGCCAGGCGAGCCGGCGCAGGCCGGGCAAGGCCTGCAGCAAACGTTGCCGGCGCGCCGACACGGCGACGGGGTCATCACCCACGTGGTCACCGAGATTGAAGCCCCGGTAGCGGCCCTCGGGGGCAGCCAGGACGTCATCCAGGCGCGTGGTACTGACCGCGACCACCGCAGCCGGTGCGGGCCATTGCGGGCGAATCAGCTCCATGCCGCCTCCCCCGGATCCGCGGCCAGCGCGGCCAGTAGATCCTGATAGTCCTGCGGCGGTGGCGCCTCCCAGGACACCTCCTCGCCGCTGCGGGGATGCAGCAGGGCCAGGCGCCGCGCGTGCAGTGCCTGACGCCGGAACCCTTGCAAGGTCTCGCGCAGCGCCTCTCCGGCCCCGGCCGGCAGACGCAGACGCCCGCCATAGACCGGATCGCCAACCAGCGGATGGCGGATATGCGCCATATGCACGCGAATCTGGTGCGTCCGGCCCGTGTCCAGCAGGCAGGTCACGTGGCTGAAATGGGCAAAGC
>JBJHBY010000007.1:0-34282 GCA_050485745.1 Gammaproteobacteria bacterium
GCGGCTTTCGATGCAATAGCCCTTCAGCCAAGAGGGTCGCTGCCATCTACCGGGAGTCTTGCCATGGCAACGAAGAAGAATAAGCGAACAGGTGCGATCGTGTGGACGATACTGGCCTTTGCGTTCGCGCTTCCGTTGCTGGGTGTGGCCTTGCGCGATCAGGCAGGTGTTTCAAAATCATTCATCACGCAGCCTGTTTTCATGTGCGGATCGGGCCTGAGTGAGAAAGTAAAGAGCAAGGACAGCCTGTTTGAAAGTGTTCCTGTCAGACCGATGGCCCTGTCCGACAAAGGTGACCTGCTCTTTGTCATTAACTCGCCCGCTGATTGCCTCGAAGTATACAGCACCGAAAACCAGACCCTGAGCCTTGTCAGCTCGGTGACCGTGGGTGTGGACCCCGTGGCCGTAGCCGTGCGAACGGAATCGGAAATCTGGGTTGTCAATCATATCTCCGACTCCGTCAGTATCATCAGCCTTGACGGAAAGCCACATGTCAAGCAGACCCTTCAGGTAGGTGATGCCCCCTGGGACATCGTATTTACCAATGGGCCGGGGCATGGCGACAATCCGGAGCGGAATCACCGGGACAGGGCATTTATCACCAGTTCCTTTCTGGGACAGAATCATCCCCAATTCAAGCTGGAGCACCTGCTGCTCAATCGGCTGGAATCGGACGATGGAGAGAGCGGGGAGCTGATCGGGCGAGCGGATCTGTGGGTGTTCGACGTGGCCGAAGACAAGCCGCCTGTTCTGGCTGGCTTGATCAATTTCTTCACAACTCCTTTGCGATCGCTTTCCATCGACAGCCGGGGAACCCGTGTGTTCGCCACGGCATTCAAATCGGGGAATCGAACGGCGATAACACCCATCCCCTTCGACGCGTTGCCTGGGGAAAAATGGAGTGCGGAGGGGGTGGGAAACGTGGAGCCCTTCGCCATTGTTCAGCAGCAGGATGATGGTCGATGGCTGGATGTGAACGGCAGGGAATGGAAGGACTTCATCAACTTTGATGTGTCTGACAACGATTTGTTTGTCGTCGATGCCATGGCACCCCTGCGTCTTGGCAATGCCGAGAATCCGGTGTTCAACCGTCATGCGATCCTTGAGACCGTAGAAGGCGTTGGCAGCGTTCTTTTCAACAACGTCTACGACGAAACCAACAACCGCGTTCTGGTCAGTACCGTCGATGCCAACAACCTCGTACCCATGCAGGAAAACCTCAAAGGCGAATTCGTCAGCAATCATCTCAAGATTGTTGATCTTGATCGTTCACCGGCGACCATCGAGGACATCAACCTGGATGAGTTGCTGGGTGTCCAGGGGTACAAACCGGGATTCGCTCTTCCCGGGGGCATTCTCGTGCTGGCCGATGAAGGCACCGCGATGGTTGCCGCAATGGGCACCAGCGAACTCGTGGCATTTGATATTGATGAGGTTCTGGAGCGTCCCGCTAGTGGCTTGACCCGCTTTGAAAAATCACGCGTTCCTCTGGGTCCTATTGCCATGCTTCAAGGACGTAACGAACACCTTCTGTACAGTTACAGCTACATCGACAATAGCGTTTCGATCCTTCGCAGGAGCTCCGAAGGGCTGGAGAAAGCCGTCACGATTGATCTGTTCAACCCCGAGCTGGAAGAGATTGCTGCGGGTCGACAGTATCTCTATGACGCCGTGCTGACCTCCAGCAACAACCGGGTATCATGCGGATCCTGCCATATTTACGCGGGTGATGACCGGCTGCAGTGGGTTCTGGATAAGGGTGGCCAGAATGTGATTATTAATCACTTGCCGTTCGTGATGCACGACGATCGGAAAACCAGTGTCCGGCCCATTCCCCTGCAGCGTAGCGGCGATGCCTCTAAAGTGGGTGAGATGATCCCCTTCGGCGATATCGAGGTGGAGATCAAGTACATCGGTGACCAGAAGGGATTCGCTGACAGGATCGACAGCGGTGAGATCGCGCTCAACCAATCGGCCTTCGTCTATCTGACAGAAGGTGAGCACGACCCGAGACTAAACCGCTTCAAGATACTGACAGGCGCCCCGACCTGGGCCCTGATTGAGACACCTTTCTTCCACTCTCTGCGGGGACCAATGCGGACGATTCCGCTCCACGGCATCGCGGATTCGGGCGCGATGCATTACCTGGGTGATAGATCGGGATTGGTGTTGAATGAAGAGGGCCCCTGCTCGGATGTCAATGCAACTCAGGAGGAACGCGCCTTCCGCGAGTTCAATGTCCCATGTGATGGCGGCCCCGGAACATTCGAGACATTGCAGGGTGGCGGACGTCTGCCGGACAAGTTCATGGACGAGCTCACCGCCTTCTCATTGGCCCTGACCTTTCCGCCGAATCCGATTCGTCCCCTCGACAATCAGGTTAACCGTGAGGGAGAGCGACTGTTCAATGTACAGAAAGTGGGAACCGATCTTTCCGACTGGAACAGCATTCTCAACAAGGGGCCGCTCACCTTCACCTGTGTCGACTGCCACACCATTGACCGCAAGAATCGCCTGTTTGGTACCTCTACCAAAGTGTATTCGGCACCGCCTTTGTCGATTCAGGATTCGAAGATGCCCCATTTGCGGTTTCTGTATGACCGTGCCGGATTCCTGCGTGGTGACTATCGCAAGATCACCGGCTTTCTGAATATGGAGACGGGTCTGGACCATTTCGACAAGGTGGTTCATGCCCAGGGTCTCAATCATGGTGGCTGGTTCGACTTCTCCATGTTCTTTGCGGATATGGTCTGGGTTCTTAATCCGGACGACCCGACTGCCTACAGGCCCGAATCCAACGCCATGTACTTTGATCTGTTCCAGTACCTGATGGAATTCGATACCAACCACTTTCCGATGTATGGAAAGCAGCTGACCGTGTCTGCAGCGGATTTGAGAAATCGGGAAGGAAAAAGCAGGGTGAGTGCTTTCATGGAGAAGGCGCTGAGTACTCTGGACGAGGAAGGCATTCCACAATGCACTATGCGACTCACCGTCGTTTCAGGTGATGATGCAAAAGAAGTTTCTGTTACACGCTTCAAGGAACTTGAACGGGTCATGAAGAGGTCGGAGATCCCGGTGACTTTAACATGCCTGTGATCTTGGTCTGCCAGAAGAGCTGGGCCATCGAAGAGGGTGTCTATCAATGAAGAGAATACTCAATTACATCGACAGAAAGAACGCAGCATTCGGTCAACGAAAGATCTTTGACTGGCTCAAGGACAAGACAATCAATCCAGAACAAAGACTGGGTTTCGCGCCGTACATGGCGCATTTCGTTTTTTCTTTCATGGATATCAATCGCTTTGTTCTGAGGGATCTCGGTAATTCAGATGAATTTCAACATCTGGTCAATATTCATACCGATGAGGACAGCCATCATTGGCCATGGTACCTGAAGGATCTCAAAAAGATGAACTTCGATAAGGTGCAGCGCTTCAGCGATACACTGTACTTTCTGTGGGGGGACCACAGCATAAAATCGAGGATGATCACCTACGAAATGTCAGCGATAGCCCGGCGCTTGACACCAAAGGAAAAGATTATCCTGGTTGAAGTCATCGAAAAGACCGGCAATGTTTTCCTTGGCTGCACCGCTGAGGTATGCCAGGAAGCCGGTCTGGGTGGGAGCCTTTTGTATTACGGTGATAACCACCTGGCAAGTGAAACAGGGCATACCATGGGTACCGAGGACGTGGAAGCACTGTTGCATGCCATCCCTTTGACGGAAGAGGAATATGATGCCGGCGTAAGTCTGGTGGATGAGGTGTATGGTCTGTACCATGATTTCGTGGATGAAATGTACGACTTCGTATTGAACAATTCTTATGAGGATCTGGTTGATCCGAAGACCTATCGGTCGCGCATAGACAGGGAAGCGCCGGTGTCGAGGCTTTCTACGGCAGTCTGATTGCTCGAGTATTTGCGCGCGTCCAGCCCCTGCCGGCGGTGAGGCCGGCAGGGACACTGGCAATACGGACTCTTGTCCATGGATACAGGACGTGACGGCTCCGCTGAACAGTGGCAGGATCATAAACCCTGCCCGCCTCGACGGCGAGCGCCCATCACGGAGAGACGCCGAGCATGCCAGCACAACCACTGAAGACCCTCCACGCCAGTGATTCCACCGAGGACATCGTCAAAGCCATCGAGGCGGATGGCGCGGTGATCGTCAGGGACGTGCTCGATGGGGATTTGCTGGATACGCTGCATCAGGATCTCGCGCCCTTGCTGGCCGCGGCCGACCCGGAGATGGAGCATCTGAATCCGGCCATTGGCGCATTCTTTGGCAAGCGCGTGCGCCATATCAGTGCCATGGCGGGGAAGTCGCAACGCTTTGCCGAAGCCGTCATGTGTCATCCCCTCTATCTGGCATTGGGGGACCATTTTCTGCTGCCGAACTGTGCCGATTACATCCTCAACCTGGCGCACCTGATGGATCGCGGGCCCGGTGCCGAGGCGCAGCTGCTTCATCGCGACGAGGATGTCTGGGTGCATGTGCCGCGGCCGCATGGCGAACTGCAGCTGGCCACGGTGGTGGCCTTGGTGGATTTTACCCGCGACAACGGCGCCACCCTGCTGGTGCCCGGCAGTCATCGCTGGCCGCGGGAGCGCCAGGCACGCGAGGATGAGGTGGTGTGCGCGGAAATGCCTGCGGGGGCGGCCGTGATCTATCTCGGTTCGACGCTGCATGGCGGTGGCGCCAATACCACGCAGGACAGCTGGCGTGCCGGTTTTCACATGAGCTACGCCCTGGGGTGGCTGCGTACCGAGGAAAACAACGTGCTGGCGGTGCCACCGGCGCAGGCACAGAAACTGTCGCGGCGTGCGCAACGGCTGCTGGGCTACGGCGTGCACGATGCCATCGAGGACCAGGGCGGCTATCTCGGTATGGTCGATATGCGCGACCCGCTGGACCTGCTCGAAGAGGGACGGCTGTGAGCGGGCCGCACGGCCCGCCCAGCGCCTGGGCGTGATCTGAATTCAGCTGCCGACCTTGCCGCCTCCCACCCGGGTGATGGCGACGGTTGCCGAGCGCGGCACGGCATCGCCGCCGTCGGGCCAGTGGCTGTCGGAACGGCCGGCGGCGAAGTCCTCCGCCGAAGTGGTCGAACCGGGGTGCTGCACGTTGATGAACAACGTGGTTTGGTCCGGCGTACTGACGCAGCCAGTGATCTCCTGCCCCACCGGGCCGGTGAGGAAGCGACGGATCTCCCCGCTGTCGGGATCCGCGGCCAGCATCGCGTTGTTGCCCATGGGTTTGTACGCGCCGCTGTTCTGGTCCGGGTCGGCGATGTCGGTCTGGATCCACAGGCGCCGGTCGGCATCGAACCACAGGCCGTCGGGCATGGCGAAGCGGTTGTCCTCTTGCAGCGGCTCGCCGTTGAGGTCGCGGCTGTCGGCCTCGTCACCGGCGAGTACGAACAGCTCCCACTCGAAACCCTTGGCGCTGTGGTCATCGCCGGCCTCGCGCCAGCGCACGATCTGCCCGAAGTGGTTGTTTGCCCGCGGGTTGGGGCCGTTGACCTGTTCCGGGGCCCGGCGCTTGTTGCCGGTCAGGGTGAAGTAGACGTGACCCGTGCCCGGGTCCACCGCGCCCCATTCCGGCCGGTCCATGGGTGTGGCGCCGGCCACATCGGCGGCGCCGCGGCTGTTGAGCAGCACATCGGCGACACTGGCGAAGCCCTTGTCCGCGGTGAGGCCGTTCTGTCCCGGCACCAGTGCCAGCCACTCGCCGCTGCCGTCGGCGTTGAAGCGCGCCGCGTACAGGGTGCCCTGGTCGAGCAGGGAGCCGTTGGCGCTGGCGCGGTGATACGGCCGTGCGGAGACGAATTTGTAGATGTACTCGAAGGCGGAGTCATCACCGGAATACAGCACCACGGGCTCGCCCTCACGCACCGGCGCGAAGATCACTCCTTCATGGGAGAAGCGGCCAAGGTGGGTGCGCTTCACCGGTGTGCTGTGCGGGTCGAAGGGGTCGATCTCCACCATCCAGCCGAAGGTGTGGGGCTCGTTGCGATAGTCCTCGCGGGCGCTTGCGCCGCGCGGCGTGGCGTCGAAGCGCGCGAAGCGACCTTCATGGTCATCGGCGCTGGTGGCCCGGTGCCACTGCCAGGCGCTGAAGCGGCCGACGTTGTAGCGCGACTGGCTGGCCGGTGGGGCGTCGGCTTCTTCGCGGGTGAAGTAGAACCACCAGTTCTCCTCGCAGGTGAGGTAGGTGTTCCAGGGGGTGACGCCGTGGGCGCAATTGTTCAGGGTGCCGCGGGCCATCCGCCCTTCCGGGCTGTAGGGTGTGACCATTCGCGGGTCGCCGCGCAGCGGCCCCTCGATCCGCATCGGTGTTTGCGTGGTGATACGGCGGTTGCGCGGGTCGCGCACCCGGGACCACTCGCCGTCGTCGCCCCGGTGGATGCGACTGATGCTGACGCCATGGGCGTTGATCTCCTTCAGCACCTGCTCCGGGTCGCGGCTGCCGTCGTCCGCCAGCGGTGGCTGGAAGGCATGCAGGGCCTGGCCGCGGGCGGCGCCATGCAGCAGTCGCGGCTCGGCGTACTCGTGGTTCATCACCAGCAGGCCGTCGCTGGAGCTGCCCTGGAACGGATGCTGGCCTTCGATCGGGAAGAAGTGCATGCCGTCGTGGTGCATGCCCATCTGCATGCCCTGCTCGGCAGCGCTGTTGTCGGGTGAGAAAGCCGGGTAGTCACCGCTGATCGGTGTTCCCCAGGGCAGCAGTACCTGGGCCCGATAGCCCTGCGGCACGACCAGGGTATCGGCACTGCTGACCGGTACCGGCTGGAATCCGAGACGGGTGGAGCTGCCGGCGCCCCGTGCGCGGGTAGCGGCACCAGAACCGGCATTCAGGGCGCAACCCACCAGGGAGCCACTGAACAGACTGCCCAGAGCCAGGGTCAGGCCGCCGCGCAGTACACTGCGGCGGCCGTAGCGGGCCTCCGCGATGTCGTTGAAATGGGGGCGATCGTCGGGGCCGAGGCGGGGTTCGTCGTCGATCCCCGAGGGCGCCCGGGGGTGGTCCGGACCAGGCATTCCAGCCATGGGTGTACTCCTGAACAGCGATATCAGGTGGCCCAGTGTGTCACGCCCGGATGACAGCCGCAGCATGAAATGCTGCCAACAATTACCACGTTGTGCCTGAAAACCCGGCCCTTTCGCCTGGGCCTTGGGCGCATCTGAAAAACGCACTGCCTCGCCGATGCTTTTCCGGGGTTCCTCATCCCGGAGACCTCTTGTGCCAGAGATTTCTTAGCCGATGATCACGGAGATTACGATCAGGAAGATGGCGACGCCCACCAGGCCGCCGACGGTCAGGCTGAGACGCTTGATGGCCACGCTGTCACTGATATCACTCATCGCTTGCTCCTCCCTAATTGACCCGGCAATTAACATTGCCGGGTTCCTGGTCGATTCCAGTCGTTTCACCTTACGGTGTGGCGCTGCAGAGGGCCTTGACCTGTATCAAGCGGGGAGTGCTCTGGTCACTGGCTACTCGATCACGCCACAAAGCATCCTCGCCCCGCCACCGCCCAGCGGCTTGGGGTGGTCCGAGTGGTTGTCACTGCCGACGTGGACCATCAGTGAGCGTCCCCGTACCTGATCCACGCTCAGCCGCGGTGCCAGCACCGGATAGTTCGCCACACCCTGTTCATTGACGTAGAGCGCCGGCAGGTCGCCGAGGTGGCCGTCGCCCCAGGGGTGACCATGGCGGTCGCTGTCTTCCGGGTCGTAGTGGCCACCTGCCGCGAGTGCCGGCACCATGCGACCGTCCTGGCGTGCGGGTTCGCAACTCGGGTTCTCGTGAACGTGAAAACCGTACAGCCCCTGGGAAAGCCCTTGCAGGTTTGGCGTCAGCACCAGGCCGTACTGGCTGTCGCTGAGGTTGACCTCCCCCACGTTCTGGCCCTGTCCGCTGGCGGTAGCTTCGTACATCGATACCGTGACGCCGCTGGCCGCCTGCTCACCCTTCCTGTCGGCACCGTGGTGGCCGTGTTCCGCATGGTCCGCCGCGTTGGCGGCGACCGCCACACAGGCCGCCAGGGTGGCGGCTGCCAGTCTGTTCATGGTTGAGATCCTCGTTTTGGCGCCGCAACAGCGCGTTCTGTCTGCATCTGTTTTGACCATAACATGCCCCGGGGCGTTGCATGCAAGGGGCGTTGGCGATGGCTCCGGCTGGCTGGGCTGGGCTGGGCTGGCTGCGTTGCGCCCTCCGGTATTCCGTGCATACTGCCAGTGCGATCAAAAAAGGTGCGGAGCGGGGTCACGCCGGCGGGCTCGGAAAGTTATACTCCGGTAAAGGCTTGGCCCCGCCGCCCACAGAACCCCACTGCTACAGGCTACAAACAGAAGAGGATCCGCCATGTCCCGCTCCTATGCCCACCTTCTGCAACCCGGCCGTATCGGCCCGATGACCGTCAGGAACCGCATGCTGGTGACGGCCATGGGGGTGAACCTGGCCGAGGACGACGGCACCTGCGGTGATCGCATCCGCAACTTCCACGCCGAACAGGCCCGTGGCGGTGTCGGCCTGGTGGTCATGGGTGTTGCCGGGGTCGGCTGGCCCCACGGGGGCAACCTGCCGCGCCAGGTGGCCATTTCCGAGGACCGTTTCATTCCCGGCCTGAAGAACGTGGTGGATGCGGTGCATGCCCACGGGGCGAAGATCGCCACCCAGCTGCACCACGGGGGCCTGGTCAGCGTGCAGGACATGCTCGAGGGGCGGCCGGTGTGGGTGCCCTCCTACCCCTACCCCAAGCAGGGTGATTTTCAGGACGGCATCCTGGCAGAGGAGTTCGAGCGCTCCCCCGCGGCGGCCATGAGCCGGGAAATCCAGCTTCACCCCATGACCACCGATGACATCCGGGAGCTGGTGGCGAAATTCGCCGCCGCCGCCGGCCGGGCGAAGCAGGCGGGTTTCGACGGCCTGGAGATCCACGGTGGACATGGCTACATCATCTCGTCCTTTCTGTCGCCGCTGACCAATCAGCGCGATGATGAGTACGGCGGCTCCCTGGAGAATCGCGCACGGTTGCTGCTGGAGATCATCCGCGCGGTGCGCGCCGAGGTGGGCCCGGAGATAGCGGTGTGGTGCAAGCTGGATTCCGGTGAGTTCGGCGTGCCCGAAGGCATCTCCCTGACCGATGCCATCGCCACCGCGAAGCTGGCCGAGGCCGCTGGCGCGGATGCCATTACTGTCAGCGCCTATCACGATACCTCGAAGGGCATTCTGCACTCGGAATCGAACATTCCCCATATACCCGAGCGCATGGTGCCCAACGCCACCGCCATCAAGGCGGCGCTGTCGATTCCCGTGATCGCCAGCGGCCGCATCGAGCCGGAGCGTGCGGACCAGCACATTGAGGCGGGACACTTCGACTTTCTCGGCATGGGCCGCAAGATGCTGGCGGACCCGCACCTGCCGCGCAAGCTGTCCGACGGGCGCCCGCAGGATATCCGCCCCTGTGTGTACTGCTATTGCTGCGTCAGCCAGATCTACGTGCAGGCCTCGGTCAAATGCGCGGTGAACGCGGACACGGCCTACGAGCAGGAGCGCGCCCTGGTGCCGACGGCGCAGCCGAAGCATGTGGCGGTGGTTGGCGGCGGCCCGGCGGGCATGGAGGCCGCCCGGCGCCTGTCCCTGCGCGGGCATCGCGTGACCCTGCTGGAGCAGTCGGACCGCCTCGGCGGCACGGTGCAGTTTGCCTCGATCGCCTATGAGCCCAACGAGCGCATCCTCAAGTGGCTGAAGCGGCAGATTGCCCAGTCCGCGGTGCATGTGCGGCTGAACACCCGCGCCACCCCGCAGTTGCTGAAGAGCATGGCGGTGGAAGAGGTGGTGGTCGCCACCGGCGCGGTGCGCGAGATGCCGCCGATTCCCGGAGCCGACCAGGACTGGGTGTTCAGTGGCGACGACATGCGCGACCTGGTGCTGGGCCAGAATCTGGAACAACTGGAGCACAAGGTCAGCACCAATGCCCGTCGCCTGACCCGCCTCGGCGCCCTCACCCGCGCCACCCGCAGTCCGGCCATTGTGCGCCGCTTCAGCGAATACTGGATGCCCCTGGACCGACGCATTGTCATCCTCGGTGCCGAGCTGGTGGGCCTGGAGCTGGCGGAGTTTCTCGCCCACCGCGGCCGCGAAGTGACGGTGATCGACGAGGCTCCCAAACCCGGTGCCGGGCTCTACATCGTGCGTCGCCTGCGCCTGCTGGATGAGCTGCGCGATGCCGGTGTGATGATCCTGTCCAGTGCCCGCGACATCGAGATCGGTGACCACGTGGTGAGTTACACCAACTTCCGCCGCCAGCGCCGCAGCGTTGCTGCCGACCAGGTGATCGTCGCCCGCGGCGCCACGGGCAACACCGCCCTGGCCGACGAACTGCGCAATGCCGGCCTGTCGGTGCACACCATCGGCGATTGCAACGGTGTGGGTTATATCGAGGGCGCCATGGAGTCCGCGGCGGAGCTGGCGGTGAAGCTTTGAGACTCAGCGAACGATGGTGTGGAATGGAATGATGGTGGGAGATTTAATGGTGGTTTGAGATGGTGGAAAACGGCGAAGCCTTTTCCACCATCTCCCATCTCCCGCCTCACAACGCCTCCTTGCCGCCCGCCTCTGCCTCCAGCTGACGGCGCACATCCCCCGGCGAACCGGTGTGGCGAGCCAGCAGGCTGTAGAAGAGGGGGATGATGAACAGGGTCAGGAACATCGACACCAGCACCCCGAACAGCACCACCACGCCGATCACCTGGCGCGTTTCGGCGCCCGCGCCGAAGGACAGGATCAGCGGCACCGCACCCGCGGCGGTGGTGATACCCGTCATCAGAATCGGACGCAGGCGGATCACCGCGGCCTCCACCAGCGCGTCCGTAAACTCGCGCCCGGCGTCGCGCAGCTGGTTGGCGAACTCCACGATCAGGATGCCATTCTTCGCCGCCAGGCCCACCAGCATGATCAGCCCGATCTGGCTGTACACGTTCAGGGTATTGCCCGTCAGCCACAGGCCCAGCAGCCCCCCACCGACCGCCAGCGGCACGCCGAGGATAATCACCAGCGGGTGCACATAACTCTCGAACTGTGCGGCCAGGACCAGGAACACCACCAGGATGCCGAGCAGGAACACGAACACTACCGACTGCCCCGCGGTCTGGAAATCCCGGGACTCGCCCTTGTAATCGATGACCACGGATTCCGGCAGGTGCTCCGTCGCCAGCCCTTCCAGGTAGGCCAGGGCCTCGCCGAGGGTGTAGCCATTGGCCAGGCTGGCGCTGAGGGTAATGGAACGGATGCGGTTGTAGCGGTTCAGTGACGACGAGTCAGCCACCTCCTCGATCTGCACCAGATTCGACAGTGGAATCAGTGCGCCGCTGCGGGTCGAGCGTACATACAGATTGTGCATATCGCGGGCGCTGCGCTGGGCGTCGCGCTCGCCCTCCAGCATCACGTCGTATTCCTCACCGTCGTCGATATATGTGGTGACCCGGCGCGAGCCCAGCATCGTCTCCAGGGTGCGACCAATGATGGAGACGGACACGCCCAGCTCCGCCGCGCGGTCGTAGTCGATGTTCACCCGCAGCTGTGGCTGGGTTTCCTTGTAGTCCCAATCCAGGCTGGTCAGCCCCGGGTTGTCTTCGGCGATGCGCGCCAACAGGATATCGCGCCACTCGGTCAGTTCCTCGTAGCTGCCACCACCAATCACGAACTGCACCGGCTGCTGGAAACCCATGCCGAAGCCCTGGCGCATGAGAATGGTGATGCGCACCCCGGTGAGGTCGGCGAGCTTGCCGCGCAGCTCGTCCATGATCACATCCGCAGGCCGGCGCTCGCGCCAGTCCTCCAGCACGGTGATGACGATGCCGGTGTTGAAGCTGGCGATGTTGCCGATGTCCATCGGGCTGCGCACCAGCATGCGCCGTACTTCACCATTCTCGACATACTCGAGCATGCGCGCCTCGATCTCGTCCATGTAGGCTTTCATGTAGGCGTGGGAGGCGCCCTCCGGGCCGTTGACGATCACGGTAAAGGAGCCGCGATCTTCCCGCGGCACGTATTCACTGGGTAGCTGGGTGAACAACAGCGCGAACGAGCCAACCAGGGCGAAGAACACGCCCAGGGCCAGCCAGCGCAGACGCAGCATCACCAGCAGTGCGCGGCGATACTGGCTCCGTGACCAGGCCACCGCGCGCTCCGTCAGCATTGCCAGCCGCGCCTGGCCATTGCGCGGGCGCAGCAGCTTCGAACACAGCGCGGGGGACACGGTCAGGGCAATGAAACTGGAGAACAGCACCGCCGCGGCCATGGTCAGGGCGAACTCGGAGAACAATCGGCCGATGTCACCCTGCATGAAGGTGATCGGCACGAACACCGCGACCAGCACCAGGGTGGTGGAGATCACCGCGAAGGCCACCTGCCGGGTGCCACGGAAGGACGCCACCAGGGCGGTCTCACCCTCCTCGTCCATGCGCCGGCGGATGTTCTCCAGCACGATGATGGCATCGTCCACCAGCAGACCGATGGCCAGTACCAGGGCCAGCAGGGTGAACAGGTTGATGGTGAAGCCGAAGGCGAGCACGGCGATGAACGTGGCCATCAGCGCGATGGGCACCGTCACCGCGGGAATGATCACCGCGCGCAGCGAACCCAGGAAGATGAAGATCGCCAGCACCACCAGGCCGATGGCAATCGCCAGGGTGCGATAGACCTCGCGCACCGCGCCCTCGACGAACACCGAGGAATCGAAGCTGGGCAGGATCTGCATGCCCTCTGGCAATGTCTGCTGCAGGCGTTCGACCTCTTCCCGGGTGGCCCGCGCCACCTCGATGGTATTGGCGGTGGACTGGCGGATGATGCCGAGTCCGACCATCGGCACCGCGTTGCCGCGGAAGAAGGTGCGGTCCTCCACAGTGCCGCGCTCGACCCGGGCGACGTCGCCCAGGCGCACCAGATAACCGTTCTCGCCCCGGGCCAGTACGATGCGGCTGAACTCCTCGGCGGTCTGGAACTGCCGCGCCACACGCACCGTGAACAGACGCATCGAAGACTCGATGTTGCCCGCGGGCAGCTCGACGTTGTCGCGGCGCAGGGCGTCTTCCACATCCGCCACGGTGAGGTTTCGCGCCGCCAGCGCGGTGCGGTCCAGCCATACGCGCATGGCATAACTCTGGGCGCCGCCGATGCGCACCCGGGCCACCCCGTCCAGCACCGAGAAGCGATCGACGATGTAGCGTTCGGCGTAGTCGGTCAGTTCCGGCACGGTGAGCTGGTCGCTGACCAGGTTCCACCAGACGATCACATCCTCGTTGGCATCGAGCTTGCGGATCTCCGGCGGGTCGGCTTCGTCGGGGAGGTCGCCGAGGATACCGGCGATGCGGTCGCGGATATCGTTGGCGGCGCCGTCGATGTCGCGGCGCAGACTGAAGCGTACGGAGATGTCCGAACGTCCGTCGACGCTGGCGGACTCGATGAACTCGATGCCCTCGACCCCGGCGATGGCGTCCTCGATCAACTCGGTGACCTGGGTCTCGATCACACTGGCCGCGGCGCCGGGATAGACCGTCTCGATATTCACCACGGGGGGGTCGATATCAGGGTATTCGCGCAGGGGCAGGCCGGAATACGCCACGTAGCCAAACAGGATCAGCAGCAGTGCCACCACCGAGGCGAACACCGGTCGGGTGATGGCGGTGTCGGACAGGATCATTGTCCGCTCCGGCCCTGGCGCAACAGCTCCTCCAGCGGCACGTCCGCCCCCTCGCCGTTGAGTGGCCGCACCGCCTGACCCTCACTGAGGCGCTCGCCACCGTGGCTGATGACGCGTTCGTCCGCTTCCAGGCCCTCCAGGACTTCCACCTCCCCGGGGCGGCGTGCGCCGACACGCACTTCGCGGCGCTCGGCGACGTGGCCATCACCGTCTTCAAGCGCCACGAACACAAAGTGCCGGCGCCCCTCCGGTAGCAGCGCCTCCTCGGGGATGATCAGGGCGTCACGGTCGTTGGCGACCAGGCGCACGGTCATCATCATGCCCGGGCGCAGCCGCCCCTCCTTGTTGGGCACGAGGGCACGTACGGCGATGGCCCGGGTGACGGGGTCGACCTGGTTGTCGATTGAGCTGACCTCCCCCTCGAACAACTCGTCGGCGAAGGCCGGCGAGCGTGCCGTGATCGAAGCGCCCGGCTGCAGTAGTCTCAGCAGTGTCTCCGGCACCGCGAAATCCAGCTTCATCACGGTGTCGTCGTGCAGGGTGGCCACCGGATCCCCGGGAGCCAGCAGGGAACCGACACTGACCTGGCGCAGCCCGACCACGCCGTCGAAGGGGGCCACCACCAGACGGTCACTGAGGCGCGACTGCACGGCGCGAAGACGCGCGCGCGCCGCGTCGATATCGCGCTGGCGCTGGTCCAGGATGGACTGGGATTCCAGACCCTGGTCGGCCAGCGAGCGGCTGCGCCGGAACTGTCGCTCTGCCTCGGCCACCTCGGCTTCGGCCTCCTCCAGCAGCGCCTGCTGCTCGCGGCTGGTCATGACCAGCAGGATGTCGCCCTTGCCGACGCGCTGGCCATCCTCGAAGCGCACCTCGGCGATGACGTCCGTGACCGGGGCGGTCAGATGTGCTGTCTCGTTGGCACGCAGGGTGCCGATGGCCTCAAGGTTGTCGCTGAAGCGGCCCTCTTGCACCGGCGCCGTGATCACCGGCAGGGGCGAGCCCAGGACGGTCTGCGCCAGGGCCAGCAGCGCAATCAGGGCCACAGACAACAGCGACGGAAGATGCCCGGCGAGCGGCTTGCGTCGATTCCGCCGGGGCTTGGGGTGGTCCGGTTTTGTAATCATGACCGGTAGTATACGGATATGTCCGCAGGAATGGATGACCGGCCCACCACCGTACGCATGCTGGTCTATCCTCAGTGCAGGCATTCGTTCCGCGCCGCCAGGTATGGCGCTGCTGAGGTATGGCGATGCCCTGCCCCCAAGGAGTCCCGGATGGACACAACCCCCCTGTTCCAGTGGCTGGTTACCCACCAGCGCGTGATCCGTCTGGCCATGGCGCCCCTGTTGCTGCTGATGATCGCCACCGTCACGGCGGTGGTGTATGCCACCGGCGGCATCCGCTACGTCTACTCCCACTCCATGTACATCCCGATCCTGCTCTCCGGGTTTGTGTTCGGGGTGCGCGGTGGCCTGCTGTTCGGCCTGCTCGGGGCCCTGGCGCTGGGCCCGTTCATGCCCATCGACACCGACACCGGCGAGGCGCAGAGAACCGTCAACTGGCTGTATCGCACCGGCTTCTTCCTGCTGATCGGGGGGCTCAGCGGCCTCGCCAGCGACGGCGTGCGTCGGTACCTGCAGCAGCTGAACTGGGCGGCCCGGCACGACGCCGTGACCGGCTTGCGCAACCGTTTTGCCCTGTTTGCGGACCTCGGTGCCCAGGCGGCGCGCAAGGGCGAAATCACCCCCAAGGTGCTGATGGTGGTGTCGCTGGAGAACGCCATGGCCCTGAAGTCGGCGTTCGGCTTCGATGTGGTCGAGACCCTGGTTGCGCAACTGGCACAGCGCTTCAAGCAGCTTGCCCCGGGGCGCTATGACCTCTATCGCATCGACAACGAGCAACTGGCGGTGGTGGCGCCGCTGGATGACCCTTCGGTTGACGTGGTGCAGCCGATCGATGCCCTGGCCATGCAGTTGCTCGACGCGGCGCGCCAGCCGGTGCTCCACAACGATGTGCCGATCCATGCCGAAGTGCGCATCGGCCATGTGCGTATCGAGCGGCTCACGGACCATCCCGAGACCTGTCTGCAGCAGGCCGAGGCCGCCCTGGTGGTGGCCCATGAGCAACTGCGCGAGCAGGTGTCCTTCAGCGCGGATATTCACATCGCCACGCGGGACAATCTGTCCCTGCTGGGCGAACTGACCCACGCCATCGAGCAGGGTCAGCTGTCGTTGCACTACCAGCCCAAGGTCGCGCTGGCGGACGGCACCCTGGTGGGTGTCGAGGCGCTGATGCGCTGGCAGCACCCTGAGCGCGGAGCCATTCCCCCGGGGGTGTTTATCCCCCGCGCCGAGCAGAGCACCCTGATCCACATGGTCACGGAGTTCGCCCTGCTGGAGGCCATGGCGCAGAGTGCGCGCTGGCGGCAGCGCGGGTTGCACATCCCGGTGGCGGTGAACATCTCGCCGCGCAACCTGCTGCAGCCGGATTTCGGTGACCTGGTGATGGCTCTGCTGGCCCGGCACGACCTCAGTGGTGAGATGCTGGAGCTGGAGGTGACCGAAGGCGCACTGATGACGGATATGGACCGTGCCATCGATGAACTGTCACGCCTGGCGGGCATTCGCATCGCCATTTCCATCGACGACTTCGGCACCGGCTATTCCTCCCTGCAGTACCTGCACCAGTTGCCGATTTCCGCGGTGAAAATCGATCAGTCCTTCGTACGCCGCCTGCCCGATGACAACGGCGCCGTGCACATCGTGCAGGCCGCCACCACCCTGGCCCGCAACATGGGTATCAAGACCGTGGCCGAGGGGGTGGAGGAACAATCGATGTACGACGCGGTGCGAGAACTGGGCTGCGACGTGGCCCAGGGCTACCTGATCGCCCGGCCGCTGCCAGCTGCGGAATTCGACGCCTGGCTGGCGGCGCGGCGGGGTCAGTGAGTGCGCACGTCATCCGCAAGCCTTTGCAGGGCCGCTGCCCGCCCGTGGAGCCCGGCAAAGGCGTAGGGGTTGAGAAACTGACGGCCCCGGAACAGATTGCGGTCGACTTCTGACAGCCCCGCTTCCAGGCAGACCGCGTCCCAGTGTGTGGCGATCGCGATGATCTGGGCCTCGATCAGCGCGATCGCCTCCATCTCCGACAGCAGAAAATGATGAGCCGCCTCAAGGCAAGTGCCCAGACGGCTCATCCGGTCCTGGCCGTGAATGAGCATTGCCTGGCTGGCCTCCTGCCCGGTGCGACCCTGTGGGCAGATGTCGTAGGCCGGAGTGAGCGTCAGTGCCTCACCATCCCAGAAGGCCGCATGGTTGCGGGCATGGTCATCGGTATTGCCGCACAGGATGTTGAAAACGATACGGCCATAGAGTTCATGCAGCGTGTTCTGTGCCTGTGTGAAACGTCGCCGGATGATCTCGGCCAGATCCTCATAACTGGCGTAGCGCGCCATCATTTCGTCGAGGGACAGAACCGTCAGCGCCGAGACCATCGCCTTGCGCTCCCAACCGCTGTCCGCCCGCTGCCTGTCGAAGCGTTCCACAAGCAGCACGTCCTTGCCCGAGGCGCGAGTCAGGGAGACGGCGGCGACATTCAGCCCGGCCAGCGCGGCGAGCCGCATGGCGATGAATTCCGCCTTGACGACACTGTAAACATCGTTCGAGGCGGAGAATTTCGCCACATATTTCCTGGCGTCACTCTCGATCAGTGCCTTCGGGCGCGCCCCGCCGATGGAGCTGCCGTGATGCAGGGCCTGATCGAGCTCGGGAGTGAGCGGGATGCCTTGCTCAACACGTGCGGCGGACTGGAGCAATTCCTCAAGGCTTGCGTTCCTTGCCTGGCGTGGCACGTATTCGGACGGGGAGCGCTGAAAGTCGAGCGCACCGATCCGGTCCGAGCCGGACTCCAGTAAAAAAGTCAGCTCGGAAAGATCTTCTTCATGGATTCCAGCCTTGTTGGCCCCGAGCTTGCGGTTGATGATCACGCGCCGCCCCCAGGCATCCGGGGCGGCATCGCGGATACAGCCCGGCATGGAAAGCCCGTCCGGCAGGGGCAGCTCGCCCGGGGTCAGCGGCAATTCGGGAAGATAGATCGGAATCGCGCCGTCCCGTTCAAGGTAGGATTGGCCGTAGTTGAAGATCAGGGTTTGACCGGCCTGATGCAGGCGGCCGGCGACGACGGGCTCGACCTGGCCGGGCAACCAGATCCAGACATAGGCTTCGGTGTCAGAACGCATCTTTCACACCCGCCGGGGATTTGTGGATGTGACCGGGCAACAGTGCCAGCTTGTCATCGGTGCGGGCGAGCTGGCCGCTCAGGCGCCCGTCATCGATATCGAACAGCCTGACCCCGACAAGGGTCGCCGCCTCAAAGGTGATGCCGAGTTCAACTTTCGGGTCGCCCTTCTCTATGCGCTGGAGGGTGCTGCGCGATATGCCCGTGCGCTCGGCCAGTTCCTGGGCGGTCAGCCTGCGCTCCTTGCGGGCGAGGCGGATGAGCTTGCCGAGCAGGAGGGCGGCTTCGCGGGTATGTCTGGAATAAGTGCGCTTTTCGATACGGGGCATGGCCGCCGATGACCCATCTATGGCCCATATCGGGATGATATGGCTCATTGATGAGTCATTATCGAGGGTTCTGGCGGAAAATCAAGGAATGATGCATCTATAACCCATATCGGTGTGATATGGGTTATAGATGGGTCTTTTTAAGGCGCTGACCTCTTTTCGGCCCCGGTCTCAGGCCGCGCGGCTGCGCTGGCGGGCGATGCCGGCCAGGCCGAGCAGGCCGGAGAGCATGAACCAGCCCGCGGCGGGCAGGGGTACTTCCTGCACGAACTGCTGGTAGGTATTGCCGGCCAGGGAGTAGCTCACCGTCTGCCCGCCGATGCCGGAACCGGCGGTGAAGGCCAGGCCGATATCCGACAGCGGGTCGAAACCCAGGGACAGAATCAGCGCGGCCTCGGGGCTGAAGAAATTCTCCAGCACCAGTGGCTCGTCCGGCGCATAGCCGAGCAGGATCTGGATGCTGAGGTTGTCCCCCAGCACCACGCTGCCGCTGATGTTGACCAGGTCGCGGTTGCCGGCACCGTCGTCGTCCAGTTGCAGGACGCCGTTGTTCAGGTACAGGTCGCCGTAAATGCTCATGGTGCCCGGGGAGCTGCCGGGTGCGAACAGGCCGCCGTCGAGGCTGACGTCGCCGAAGATGCTACCGCCGGAGCCGGTCAGCACACCGCCGCCGAGCACGCTCACGTTGGCGTGCACTTCACCACCGGAACCGACTTCCAGTACCGCCTGGCCGTTGCCACCCGCGCCGCTGCCCACCTGAATGCCACCGCTGGCACTGGTTTGCCCGCCGAGCACGCGGTAGGCATTGGGCGAGCCCTCCGCACCCTCGCCGATCAGGATACGGCCGCTGCCACCGACGCCGGGGTTGTTGTCCGCAACGCTCACCGTGCCGCCTGTCTGCACGAAACTGGCCTTTGCCGGCGTCGAAGGATCCGCAACGCCCACTCGGATATCGCCGCCGACCTCCAGGCTGCCGCCGCTCATCGCGTAGTGGCCCTGCCCGCTGCTGACCGAGCCCGCGTTGCCGATAGCCAGGTCCTGGGTCACGAACGAGCCGCCCGACTGGTTGAACTGTCCGCGCCCGCCGTAGACCTGCGTCCCGGCATTACGGCCATTACCCACTACCGTCGTGCCGTATACCACCAGATCGCCATCCTCCAGGTTATAGGTGCCCCTGCGTTGCCGGTCGACCGGGATATCGTAGTCATCGGCGTTGTACTGGGATGCGCCATTGCCGACGATCAGCCTGTCGAACCCCAGATGCTGCCAGGAGCTCTGGCCGACGATGTGGCTGCCGCCGGTCTGGTTGAACGTCCCCTGACCGGGGCCCCCAACAGTCGTGTTGCCTGTAGTCAGCGTCCCGCCCTGGAGGTTGTAGGTGCCGACGCCGACGGCGCGAGGCCCTGAGAAGGCGCTTTCGGTGCCGACATTGCCGAGAATCAGCCAAGTGGTACTGTGACTGCCCCCGGACTGGGTGAACTCCCCGGTTCCCCGGTAACCGACCTGCGTGTCCACGGCCTGCAGTGAACCACCTTTCAGCACATAGGAGCCAGTGCCATCGGTGTCCTCGTCCGGGTCGCCACCGACGGCGAGGAGGCCGGTTTCATGGTCTCCCCCGAAGTGCATGAAGGTCCCCGAGGCGGACTGGCCGATCACCGAGCGGGTGCTCACAAGGGGGGCGTCACCATCATTCAGCCCGGCGCTGCTGGCCAGCCCGGGCCCGCCCAGCAACAGCTCACCCTCGGCATTGAGCACCGGAGGTGGGAAAGAGGGAGTGACCGGTGCCAGGCTCAGGCTGTTGAACCAGAGATCGGCGTACTCGTAGCCCCATTCGTTGTTGGTGCCGTAGTAGTCGATGCCGATATAGCCATCGACCCAGCCATCGGGCGCCAGGCTCGAATCGACCCCCGATGGCAGTCGGTCCGGGGCGTCGTAGCTGAACAGCGTGTCCCAGCCGAAGCCAAAGATATCGAAATCCAGCCTGGCCTCCAGGGCATCAAAGGGGGGCGAGGGATCGAATTCGGTGGCGACGTAGAGAGAATCGCCGCTGAAGTCGGTTTGGATGTGGTTGAGCTGGAAGCTGTAGTCGAGCTGGTCGATGTACAGCGTGGCCGGATAAGGGGAAATGCTCAACCATTCGAAGCTGGAGCCCCACTCGTCGGTCCAGGTAGCCGGGGTTTCACTGTCGAACAAGATGTAGCCGGAGAAGGTATCGCCGCCGATAAAGTCTGAAAATCCCGCCGAGGCCCAATCGGTGGCAATGGTCGCGGAGAAGTCCAGGCGCATCTCCGCCGCCTGCACCGTGTGCAGCGCGGAGGCCATGGCCAATGCCGCGAGGCCGGCAAGAGTGGTCATTCGGCCGCGGTGGGAGCGGGAGCGTCTGGATATCGGGGGCGTGTCGCGCATGGTCTGTTCCTCGTCCTGGAGACCCTGTTGTTGGTATCTGGGCGCGTCCATCCGGTGTGCGCTGGTCAAGGCCTGTTTGGCCTGGCGCGCCGGTTTTCGGGGTCGCCCCTGAACCTTCTGTGTGGCCGCTGCGTGTGTTTGATGTTGTCGCTGCTGGCGCTCTATCTGCTCGCGCCGCGGGCGCGGCGCACACCCTTTTGGGTGCTAACGATAACTGCGGAAAGTTATTAGCAAATTCGGGACCATTTGGCCTGATTGCCTGATTTTCAAAGAGGTTTGCCGAGGCGTCGTGCCAGAGGAAGAGAAGATCTGTAAATAATATCGACGAAAAAGAACCGGCAAACGCCGCCGTCATGAGCGGGTCATGACGGCAGCCCGGTGCCTTAGCCCGCCAGCGCCATGCTGACCCGCGCTTTCACATGCATGCCGGAACGGTTGTTCTGGCCGATCACCTCCAGCTCCACCACCTCGCCATCCACCGCCGTGACCTCACCGTTCAAGGTCATGGTGGTGCCGGGCAAATTGGGGGCGCCGAGGCGGATGTTGAGCTTGCGGAACTGCGCCGCCGGCCCGACCCAGTCGCGCACATAGGTCTCGGTCAGGCCCTGGGTGGTGAGGATGTTCATGTACACATCGGGCATGCCGCTGGTCTGGGCGAAGCCCTTGTCGTGGTGCACCTTCTCGAAGTCCCGGGTGGCGAGCGCGCCACAGGTGACCAGGGAGGTGGTGACGGGGATCTGCACTTCGGGCAGGCGCTCGCCCACGCTGATGTCGCTGGGTTTCAGGTTTGCAGTCATCGCTGTAGGTCCCTGTTGGTGGTTCTGTGGGAGAGGGTAGAGGCAAGACGGGAGACGCAAAACGCAAAGCGCGAGATGCAAGACGCAAGACGCGAAAGCGGGTGCGTAGAGACATCGGGGATTGGGTTCCGCATCACCACGGCGCTGCTCATGCTGCGTCTTTGTTGGCCGGCATGAACTTCAGCACGCGGAAGGTCTGCCGTCCCAGGGGTTCGCCATCCTGGTTGCTGAACTCGGTCACCGTCTCGTAGAAATAACCCTCGCCGAGACCGGTTTTCTTGCGCGGGGAGATGTTGTCGATCACCGTGCGCGCCTGTACCACCTCCCCCGGGCGCAGTTCGCGGGCGTATTCCTGGTTGGTATCGGTGGCCACGGTGCCGATGTAGCCGTGCTGGTTGAACAGCTCCACCAGCTCCACCTGGGGGTCCATCGGGCGGCCCTTGCTGGCCACGGCATAGCCCTCCTGGGTCCACACGAACAGCATGGCTGTGGGTGCCACCAGCCCGCCCCGGGCGCGGGTCTCGGGGGCCGCCGGGTCGAGGTGGATCGGGCTGGCATTGCCCATCACCTCGCACCACTGCCGGATCATCGGTGGATTCACCGGGTCGTGGGCGACCTGGGTGCCGCACTCGCGGCCGACGTAGGCGTAAATCTGTTCTTCCAGTGCTGCAATAGCGTCTGTGCTCATGATGACCTCGATCGTGGCGTGCCCGGCGGCGCGGGATGCCGCGGCGTTACCGGACTTCGACAGGGTCGGGACAAGTTAATTGAATTTGGTTTCAACTTCAATTATGTTGCGTGAACAGCCCGGGCACTGGCTACGGTGGCCCATGGTTCCGGACGATGGCTCCGGAGAGCGGTTCCGGACACTCCGGGCACTTCTTCATCCTCGCAGGCAAAAGGCGGGCAAGATCATGTCCCAATCCTTCAGAATGAAACCCCCGATGGGGGAAGACAACGGCTGGTGGTGGCAACAGGCCGCCGAGGGCAGGTTGGCGATCCAGCGCTGCAAGGGCTGCAATACGCTGCGCCACCCGCCGCGGCCAATGTGCGGCGAGTGCCATTCCCTGGAGTGGGATCACGTCACCGCCAGCGGCCGCGGCACCCTGAGCAGCTTCACCGTGTTGCACCACCCCCAGTTCCCTGGCTTCGACTATCCGCTGATCATCATCCTGGTGGAGCTGGAGGAAGGCACCCGCTTTACCTCCCAGCTGGTCAACTGCGCGCCCGATGACGTGCGCTTCGATATGCCGGTTGAAATGATTATCCACGAAGACCCTGACGGCTTCCGCCTGCCGGTCTTCCAGCCTGCCGGAGGTGCCGCATGAGCCGTCCATTGAGCGACCATCCATTGAGCGGCAAGGCCGCCATTGCCGGGATCGGCCTGACCGAATTTTCCAAGAAATCCGGCGTTTCGGAGTTGTCCCTGGCGGCGCAGTGCATCAAGGCCGCCTGTGATGATGCCGGTATCGACCCGTCGGAAATCGACGGCCTGGTCAGCTACACCCTGGACTCCACCGACGAAATCGAGGTGGCGCGCGCGGTGGGCGCGGGCAACCTCAAGCTGTTCAGCAAGATCAACTACGGCGGGGGCGCCGCGGTGGGCACCATCCTGCAGGCGGCGATGGCGGTGGCCAGCGGCGTGGCGGACACGGTGGTGTGCTGGCGGGCCATGAACGGACGCTCCGGCCAGCGCATGGGCCAGGGCGTGTCCGGCAATATCATCAGCTCCGACCTGATCCACTGGTCCTGGTACATGCCCTACGGCATGCTCACTCCGGGCTCCTGGATCGCGATGATTGCCAACAAGTACATGCACAACTACGGGGTGACGGCGGAGGATCTGGGCCGCGTTGCCATCTCCCAGCGCAATTACGCCCAGACCAACCCGCGCGCCTTCTTCCACGGCAAGCCCCTGACCATGGAGGAATACCTGGCCTCGAAGATGATTGCGGAGCCGCTGCGCCTGTATGACTTCTGCCAGGAGACCGACGGTGGCTGCGCCATTCTCATCACCAGTGCCGAGCGCGCCCGCGACCTGAAGCAGAAGCCGGCCATCATCCGCGGCGTGGTGCAGGCCTCGACCCGTGGCCAGGAGCAGATGACCAGTTATTACCGCGACGAGCTCGACTCCCTGCCGGAAATGGAGCTGGCGGCACAGCTGGTGTACGCACAGAGTGGCCTTGGCCCGGATGACATCCAGGCCGCCTGCCTGTACGACGCCTTCACCTCCGAGGTGATCATGCAGCTGGAGAGCTTTGGCTTCTGCGGGCGTGGCGAGGGCAAGGACATGGTCCGCGACGGCGCCCTCGACATCGATGGCCGCCTGCCCAACAACACCCACGGCGGCCTGCTCTCCGAGGCCTACATTCACGGCATGAACAGCATCGCCGAGGGTGCCCGCCTGATCCGCGGCACCTCCACCAACCAGCCGAAGAACGTCGAGCATGTCCTGGTCAGCAGCGGCGTCGGTGTGCCCACCGGCGCCCTGATCCTGGGTCGCGACTGAGTGCTTGCCGGATACCTGTCACCTGCTGCGAGGTCCCGTAGGCCGGGTTAGCGGCAAAGCCGCGTAACCCGGCGCTCTCACCGTCATCTCATCTCGCACGAAGCAGGTATCGGAGCCGCCCCGGGGAGCTTCATGGGGCACTCCCGGGTACGTCTGGGGTGGGTGGTGGCGCCGGGTTACGCGGCTTTGCCGCTAACCCGGCCTACCCGCGATTCTACCGTTCGTGCTGCTGCCGCGTGTGTCTCGTGTCATCCCGGGTCGGGTGGCGTCAGCGCGACCACCGCGCAGGCGTCAAACCACGAAGGCGAGCCCGGTTAACTCACCGTAATGTCAGAAAAAGTTTTACCGTGGTAAAAGATGCTCGCGCGCAGAACGCACCACTTCAAGGAGAATCGCCATGTACCCGGAATTCCGAACTCGCCGCTGGATACGGAGCCTCTCCCTGCTGGTTACCATGGGCAGCGGGCTGGCCCTGGCGCAACTGCCGGACGAGGATGTGCTGGCCGCCAACGCCGCGCTGTTGCAGGAACAGCAGGCCTACCACGTCGGCAGCCTGGCCTACATCTGGGGTTACCCCATGGTGGACATGAGCCGGCAGATGCACAACGAGACTCGCCGCGTCGCGACAGAACAGCAGACCTTCGCCCCGGTCAACCACTTTTACCGCTTCGAGTATCTGGTCACGCCGGAGACCATGGGCAACCTGCGTGCCGCCAACAACGACACCCTGTATTTCGGCGGCTGGTTCGACCTCAGTGCGGAGCCGGTGGTGGTGCGCGCGCCGGATACTGATGGCCGCTATTACACCATGGCGGTCACCGACTTTTACTCCGAGGTGCAGCACGTGGGCCGCCGCACCACCGGCACCGCACAAAAGGATTTCGCCCTCGTCGGGCCGCGCTTCGAGGGCGAACTGCCGGAGGCGCTGCACCCGGTGCATGTGCCCACGGAGCAGGCCTGGATCCTGGGGCGCCTGCTGGTGGATGACGAGGCGGATCTCGACGTGGCCCTGCCCCTGCTGCGTGCCTTCAAGGCCGCGCCGCTGTCCGCCTGGCAGCGCGGCGAGTGGCCCGAAGCCCCCCGCGCCATCCGCGCCGAGCCGCTGCAGCCGATGACGGACCTGGGCTTTTTTGAAGTGCTCAACCGCTGGCTGCGTGACAATCCCCTGCCGCAGCGGGATGCCACCCTGCTGGCCTGGTTCGATGAAGTGGGCTTCGGCCCCGCCAGCGAATTCGACGCCGCCAGTGCACCCGCTCCGCTGCGGCGTGGCCTGGAGCGTGCCATTGCCGATGGCCAGGCACTGCTGCGCGCATCCACCCGGCAGCCCCTGCCGGATGTACGCAACGGCTGGATCTTTCCCCTCGGCCTGGGCCGCTACGGCAGTGACTACATGATGCGCGCTGCGGTCGTGTACGGTGGCTATGCCAACCTGCCGGAGGAGAGCACCTACGTCGCCCGGGTGGTCGATGCCGACGGCGCGCTGATGAGTGGCCAGCACCGCTACCATCTGCACTTCGGTGCCGGGCAGCTGCCCCCGGCCGCCGCCTTCTGGTCGATCAGCGCCTATGACCTGCAGAGCATGAACCTGATCGAGAACCCGATTCGTCGCTACAGCCTGGGCAATCGCACCGCCGGGCTGCAGTTCAACGACGACGGCTCCCTCGACGTCTACATCCAGCGCGATGAACCGGAGCAGGGCCCCGCCAACTGGCTACCGGTGGGCGACGGTCCCTTCTCCCTTGTGGTGCGCATCTACGAGCCTGAAGACAGCGTGTTCGACGGCAGCTATCGGCCGCCGCAGTTGCAGCGCCTGCCCTGAGGCGTCGTTCAAGGGAAAGCACTGGACGGGAGACGCTGAAAAGTCGGTCGGACGTCTGGTGCCTGGACGGCCTCGCAAGCTGATTCCGCCCGCTTGAGGCCGGTTTGCGCAGTGGTCGGGCCAAGCTATACTACGGGCTAGCATGATGCTGAGACCATTGGCCGAAGGCCAATACAGGTTAATAGTCAGGGACGTCGTGATGAAAAGCTGGATCTTTTCGTGCCGGTTTACCCAGGGAGTGACGCTGGTGCTGGTATTGGCCGCGTCGGCTATCGGCGGGGTTCTATTCGCGGCTCCGACCCTTTCACAGGCACTCCCTCAACCGGCATCTCCTTCTCCATCAGTTTCCGATATTCGTTCCCGGATCGAACAGGACGGCTGGCTTGATATCTGTGGGAAATACCGGGAGTTTCTGCGGCACGCGGTGATTGATTTCAGTGCCGCCCCGGAAACCTGGCACGATCTGGTCTTCGTGAGGGCCGGGTGTCTGTCCGAAACCCGACGGGATTATGAGGCGAGCATTCTGCTTGAGCAGGCCCTGGCCATCGAGCCTGATTCCGCCATTCTATGGGATATGCTGGGCACCAGCTATTTGCGCGTACGCCGCCTGCAGGAAGCGATTCCCGCACTCAAGGCGGCGATCGATCTGGGGCGCGAGGGCGGCAGCCTCCATGCCAAGCTCGCTTTGGCCTATCTCCAGCTCGGCGCGCCCCTTCAGGGCACTCAGAACGCCCGGAAGAAACAGCAGCTGCTCGAGCAGGCAGAGCACCACCAACGACGGGCCATGGCACTGGAGAATCTGCCAGACTCCCCGGTTCGTTACGCTGAGCTGGGAACGATCAAAATGGCCCAGGGCGACCACGTTGCCGCGATTGCGCTCTACCAGCAGGCTCTGGTCTTGCTGGATGGCGTCTCCTACCGGGATGGCATGATGCGCGAGACCCTGCGGGCAGAGTATCTAATGACGCTGGGGCAAGCCCAGTTTGCAAATGGCGACCTGGATGTCGGCCGGCGAACGATGCAGAAGGCTATCAGGACAGCGCCGACAACCGAGCTGAAGGGCGTCATGAGTACAATTGCGGCCCATACATTGAATCCGGCTGCTTCGCCAGAGGCGCTCCACGAAAAAGCGCCAGGGCTGATGTCCACACCATTTATTCCATTGGATGAATAATACAAAGGGGATTGTATGCGAAAGGTTGGGTGGTGGTTTTTTGGTTATCGCTATTGGCTTTTCAGTCCCAAAGCTCAATGGCTGGCTGGGCATCAGCGATCATCACCGTTTGCGACGGCCAAGGGTGTCGTCCTGTCAATCAATCTGTATGGATTAATCCCCCGGATACGTTCTGCTTTTAGTCGTTTCTTAGCTCTAGAAACTAAAGGCTTGAAGTTCCCCCTGGTCAGACCACCAGGATGACCACCCGCTGCCAGAACCACAGCCCCACCAGCGCACCCACGCCGTACAGTGGCAGGGTGCGCCAGGCGGGGCCGAATCGCTGCAGGCCCCGGGCGTGCAGGCCCTGTTCCCGGAGACCCAGCTCCCGGAGACCCGTATCACGCAGCGCCAGCCCGGTCAGCAGCAGTATCCCGACCTGGGCCAGCTGGCCCACCTCGATACCCAGGTTGAAGGCCAGCAGCGCCAGCGGGATCTCCCCGGGCGGCAGGCCGATGCCGGTCAGTGCTCCGGCAAAGCCGAGGCCGTGCAACAGCCCGAAGCCAAAGCCGATGAGCCAGGGGCGCTGCCGGATCAGCGTCTGCGGGTCGTTGCGGACCACCTCGGCAAAGGCCACCACGATGCTGAAGGCGATCAGCACTTCGGCGAGGTCCTGGGAGAAATTGACGAAGCCCAGTACCGCGGCGGACAGGGTAATACTGTGGCCGACGGTGAAGCTGGTGATGGTGATCACCAGCTGTCGCGCGCCCCGCACCAGCAGGCACAGGGCGACCACGAACAACACGTGATCCACCCCCAGTAACAGATGCTCGATACCCAGGCTCAGGTACTGCCGGAACATCGCTCCGCGACCGGCGCGCTCGGGGACGATCAGCCCCGGTTCGGTGACGCTCAGCACGCGCTGCAGGGTCTGCTCGCCGTCGACCACGCGCAGCACGGTGCTGCCAAGATTACTGTCGATGCCCGCCACGGCGATGCGGTGCCCCGCCAGCCCCTGGTCACCGCAGTCGATGCGCCAGCGGCTGCTCAGGCCGGTGCCCTCGATGGCGCGCTGTGGCTCCCCCAGGCTGTGGCAGTGTGCGGGCAGCTGTGGTTGCAGAGCGCTGCCGGCGCCTTGCAGCGGCGTCTTCCAGGTGACGTCATAGTGGTGTGCACCGTCCGTGCCGGGCAGGCGTTCCAGCATCAGCAGTGATGGCGCCATCGGATGGGCGCTGGCTGCGGGCAGCCAGGCCGGGCTCAGCAAACCCAGCAGTGCCAGCAGCAGCGTGATGCGGATGCGGATGCCGATATTCATGGCTGTCGCTCCGCCAGTGCCGGCCGGTTATCCAGCGGGTCGGCGGGGTGGATGACCCGGTAGCGTCGCTCCAGTTCCGCCAGTCGTTGCTCCAGGGTTTCGCGGCGGCGCTCGCGCAGGATCTGCGCGGCAATCTCGTCACGTACCTCGGCCAACGGGCGGGCGCGAGCGGGTTCCTCCTCCGTGACCAGCACCAGGTGCAGGCCATAGGCCGAGGGAATCGGCTCCGACCAGACCCCCACGGGCAGATCCCACACCGCCTTCGCAAAGCTGCGGCCGAAACCATCGGCCAGCTGGCGCTGCAGCTGTGCTCCGGGCATGGCACTGCCGTGGAAGGGGTCGCCGAGACGGCGTGCCGCCTCGGGATGCAGGCCGTCCGTGATGATGCGCTCGCGCAGGGCGCGGGCACGGGCTTCCTGCGCCGGGGTGTCCCCGGCGATGAACACCTGCTGCAGCTGGATGCGCCGCGGCAGCTGATAGTCCCCGGCACTTTGCGCATACCGCTCGGCGATATCGGCATCGCTGACCTGCCGCGATGTGCCGCTGGCCAGCAGAATCTCCGCGGTGGTCTCCAGGTAGCGTCGGATCACCGTGTCGGTGCGGTGCAGGTCGATGGCGCGCGCGGCGGCCACGGCCGCGGTGTCAGAGTCCGAGTCGTCGACCAGGCCCAGGAACCGGGCCAGCTGGGCCAGGCGCTGCTCCACCGCCGCGCTGCGCTCCAGGCCCGCATCCCGTGCCAGCTGGATCAGCAGCTCCGAGCGCTCCAGCTGTTCGCGGATGCGCTCGCGCTGTTCCGGGCCGACCGGGCCGCGCTGCAGTGCCTCCCAGTCGCGCACGCTCTGCTGCATCAGGCCGGGATCGACCACCAGCAGGGGCCGCGGCGTCAGCTGCTCCTGCAGGGTCGCGAAGACGAGCAGGCCCAGCAGCAGAAAATGCAGTACCGGCGAGCGCAGGGCCCACCGGGCTGCGGTCCATTCCGTCATGCTCAGCCCTGCGGTCGATACCAGATGGGTGAGGTATAGGCCCGCTCCTGGATCGTTGCCGGGACGTCCGCGGGTAGTGGCAAGTTGTTGCGCAGGCTGTCCCAGGTGCTCCAGCGGCAGGTCGGGTTCTCCAGCACGCGAACGTAGTAGAAGGCACGCTGCGCCGGATTGAAATCCGGGTCGCGCCACTGGGTGCGCAGCTGGCTGTCGCCACGCTCGCGGTCGAAGTCACAGGTTTCCAGGGACACGCTGGCGCCGTTGTCCGGGCAACGATGGGTGTCCGGGTCAGGGCTCAGGCCGTCGGAGCAGGCCACGTCATAAACTTGCTCACGCTGCTCGCCGTCCTCGATCCAGCCCTTGACGATCTGCAGGCGCTGCAGCCAGGCGCTGGCCGGATCCTTCGCCGCCCAGAGCAGGAACTCCGGTGCGCCCTGCCCCGCCGGCAGGTCGCCGCCCATGGGGACGCCACTGGCATAGGCCTGTTCCAGCCAGTCGTGCTGGTCGAGCAAGTCCTCGGACCACTGGCGACCGCCGAAGAAACGTACACGGATGCGCGGGCCGGTGGTGGCGAAGGTCTCGCGACGCGCCATGGCATCGTAGATGTCCTCGCGGGTGTTGCTCTCCGCCCACACTCCCGCCAGGCCGGAGGCACCGTAGCGCAGGTGCAACTCGTTGATGAAGCTGCCCTTGCGACGCCGCTCCGGGGTGCCGTCGGCCATGCCGATCTTGCCGTGATAATTGCTTTCCTCCACCGGCGAGCTGGCGTTGTGGCTATCGCTGGCGCCGATGACCCCAAAGCGATACGGGTTGAAGCCGCGCTCCTCTTCCAGGCGCATGCCGCGCAGCCAGGCGTCGCGCACGTAACCGCCCGCGGGCTGCACGCGGCGGCCGGTACCACCCAGCATGTCCTCAAGAAGCTCGAAATCCGCCCATTCATCGTTGGGAGAGAGCGCCGGGTGGGTCTCCGAGGTGCCCTTGATCTGGGTCATCTCCACGATGGGCTCGTTGCGCAGGCGCAGCTCCGCCCAGGCGGCATCCAGGGGCTCGCCGTCGAAGGCCACCTCGTCCGGGAACATCAGCCCATCGCTGAGGTTGGAATTGTGCGGGATGGCCATGACCTCGATACCGGCGGCGCGCTGCTCGTCCATCCACTGCCACAGGTCCCGCGGGTTGTAGCTGTCGAGGCTGGAGAAGGGCCGCTCCGGCACCTCGGCGCCGCGAAAGATCACGTTGCGGTGCAGGTTGGCATCGCCACCCCGCTCGCCACCGGATGAGGTCCATTCATAGGCGACAAAGGTGGTGAACTCGCCGGGCCGGTAATAATACTCCGCCAGCTCGACGTACTCCTGCCAGATGCGATTGCGCAGTTCCGGGTCGACCAGTTCCGGCACCGGCTTGCCCGAGCCCAGCGTCATCAGGACCTGCATCAGGGCGCGATGCGCTGCGGCACGGTCGTCTCCCGCCAGTTGCTGTGCCAGAGGCAGGTCGGCGAGTTCGCTGTCCGGGTCCGCCAGGCGCGGCAGGATGCCCATGTACTCCGAGTGGTCGGTCACCGCGATGAAGTCGAGGGGCTGGCCCAGCTGGATGCGCATACCGCTGGCATGCTCGATGGCCTGGCCCAGGGCAAAGCGGTAGGCGTCGTCCGGGGTGGAGCGCACATTGAAAATGAACGCGTCGGGCGAGTTCAGGGTGTGAACATGGGTTTCGCCAAAATAGGCTTCGCGCAGCGGGTTGCGGGGCACGGCGGCTGCCTCCGCTGCCGGCGCATCCCGAGTCGTGGCAGCGGGTGAGTCGGTCTGGCCGGAATCGCCACAGGCGCTCAGGCCCATTGTGGCTGCGATGGGCAGGGCGAGGGTCAGTGCACAGCGTCGCTGCATCGGGACAGTCCTCCACGGCTGTCGCCCGGCGCTGGCCGGGCGGGGTTGGCTGGCTGGGTTTTTCCTGCCCTGGACGGCTGGCCTGGTTTCTGCCAATGGCGACCACCCGTCGCGGGTGGTCCTTCCCTGTGCCGGCAGCTTACTCGCCGAGTTGCCGCAGGCGCCACTTCAGGTCCGCCATATGGGCCAGATACAGGGTGATTTCCTGCAAAGGTATACCAGGCTGGATGCGGCGCGCGTAGGTATCCAGACCCAGTTGCAGGGCGGCCGGGCTGTCCGGTTGGGCATGGAAGGCCCAGTCCGCCAGGTGGCTGGCCAGCAGTGGATCGCTGTCGAGCAGGGCGCGGGCGCGCTCAACCAGTTCGTCCATGCCACCGGCGAGGGCGACGATGGTCTGCCCCTGGGCCTGCAGCGGGGCGGGTGTCCACTGTGAGGGAATGCCGTTCCACCAGCCGCTGTATTCCCGCACCACCATCTTTGCCAGGTCCTGCACGGTGTTGTAGTAGGTGTCGAGCTCCGGGTGGCCCTCCAGCTCCGGCGGCAGTCGCACCGCCGCTACCACCTGGTCCTGGCGCAGGCCGGCGTTGAGGCCATCCACCACCTGCTGCACGATGGACTCAAACGCGCTGGCTACCACGTCCAGCTTGCGCTGGATTTCCGTCGGCTCGGTCATGGCGGGGCCGTGCAGGGGCAGCAGCAGCTTTGGCTCAAGGGCCGCCATCTCGCGCAGGGCATCGGCCCACTCCTGCAGATAGCGCTGGCGCCGCTTGCCGTTGCCGGCATTGGGCAGGAACGGCTGGTGCAGGTCGCCACTGACCACGATGTCGCGCCCGGGCACGTGTACCCAGACATGGTCGGCGGTCTCGCCGCGGGCGTGGTGCAGCTCGAAGATTTCGCCGCCAATCTCCAGGGTGGCGCGGCCGCTGAAGGTCTCGGTGGGTGCGACCACGTCATCCCAGCTGCGCGGCACGTCGCGCGGGTCCTGGTCGTTGAGCAGGGCATTGGTGTAGCTGGCCAGACGAATGTCCAGACCCATTTCGTAGAGGAAGCTCTCCTCGGCGATGATGCGTGGATCCTCCCCGGCTTCCAGCAAGGCCCAGGCGCCGTAGGCGTGGTCCAGATGGTGGTGGCTGTAAATAATGGTGTGCACCGGTTTGTCGCTGAGCTTGCCCAGTGCGTCCACCAGGGCCGGGCCGGCGGGGGCGTAGCCGGTATCGACCAGGACCAGGCCCTCGGCGGTCTCGAACACCGCGACATTGACCCAGGGCAGGCGCAGGAACCAGGTATCCTCGCCGTAGGTCTCCACCTGCAGCTTGTTGCGCGCATCCGCGATGGCCGCCGCGTCCGTGCGGCTGGCCATGCGGTTGGCGATGGCGTGGGACGCCTCACCACCGAAGCCGGCGTGTTCGCTGGCCATCATGGATTGCAGGATGTGGGCGTGCTCGCGCATCAGTTCGGCGCGCAGCTCGAAGCGTTCCAGCGCCTCCGCGGAGAGCTCGGCGCGGGGTTCGGCCAGGGCCGGTGCCGCAAGCGTGGCCAGCAGGGTGGCGCCGCTGCTCCAGCGGCGCAGGGTCGGATGGAGGGCAATGATCATGATGGACTCCTGTCGGGTTGGCCGCGCCTATCGCAGCTCAATGTTCACGCGTTTGATGCGCGCATCGCGGAAGGGATAGCCGACTGCTGCATCCCCGGGGTACTGCCCTGCGGGCGAGCCGGTGTCGATGCCGATGTCAAAGGTCTCGTCGATGGAAAAGTACGCGGGTGGCGAGGCGGGTACCCGCTTGCGCCCCAGAATCTCGTCTCCGTGGCGCAGGGTGATCTCCGCGCCCCGCCCGGGGCCTCCGCCGTCATAGTCGAAGTCCACGGTCAGCCGGTGCTCACCGACGCCGAGGGCGCGGCGCCCCGCGATGCGGATGTGGCCGACTTCGAAAACCCGGTACTCAAACACCGGGCGGCTCTTCTCGTCCAGATACAGGGACCAGCCGCTGACGGTGCCGCCGATAGTGGCGATTACCCCCTGCGGCCGATCGCCCCGCTGCGCCACCGACAGCTGGGCCTGCAGTTGCCAGGAGCGGTTGGCCATGTCCGGAGCCCCGTGCTCGGGAATGCCCACGGCGCCCTCGTGGAAGGTGAAACGGGTGCGATCGTCGCGCAGGCTCGGGGGTGGAAAGCGCTGCATCTCCACCAGGGCATTGCGCATCGGCAGGATGCCGAGGCGCCCGGCTTCCCGGTCAAACAGGGCCTGCAGGGTGGCGAGTTTCTCCGGGTGTTGCGCTGCAAGGTCGCGGGCCTGACTGAAATCCTCGTCCAGGTGGTACAGCTCCCAGGTGTCGTCCTCGAAGGAGGTCGCCTGCACGGGCACCCCGACCGTCCAGGGCAAGGTGCTGTGTCGCGCCGAGGCCAGCCAGCCCTCGTGGTAGATGGCGCGGTTACCGTGCACCTCGAAGTACTGGGTGGTCTTGTGCTCCGGGGCGCCGGCATCGACAAAGCTGGGCAGCAGGCTGGCGCCGTCCATTGGCAGCTGCTGCGCACCGTTGACCTGCTCCGGCATCCGCAGCCCGACCGCATCCAGAATCGTCGGGGTGATGTCATTGACGTGGGAGAACTGGCTGCGCAACCCGCCGCTGTCCGTGATGCTCCCGGGCCAGCTCACCACCATGGGGTTGCGGGTGCCGCCGAGGTGCGAAGCCACCTGTTTGACCCACTGGAACGGCGTGTTGGTGGCCCAGGCCCAGCCCGCGGGGTACTGCGGGAAGGTATCGGGCCCGCCGATGTCCTCGAAGCGCTGCAGCTGCTGCTGCAGTGATTCGGGAAGGCCCTGCAGCGGCCCCATGTAATTGATGCTGCCCTTGATGCCGCCCTCGCTGCTGGCGCCATTGTCCCCGACGATATAGATGAACAGGGTGTTGTCGAACTGGTCCAGGGCCTTCAGGGTGCTGACCAGGTGCCCGATCTGTTCGTCGGTGTGGGTGAGAAAGCCGGCGAAGGCTTCCATCAGGCGTGCGGCCACCCGCTGCTCGTCCCGGCTGAGGCTGTCCCAGGCCGGGATCTGCTCGTGGCGCGGTGTCAGCTCGGCGTTTTCCGGCACCACGCCCAGCGCCTTCTGCCGGGCGAAGATCGTCTCGCGCATGGCATCCCAGCCC